>RPQN01000028.1 GCA_003819715.1 Ignavibacteriota bacterium
AATGTACTACGGTGCCGGGATGATGCACAACAATTTCCGCGGCCGAAATGAAAGGCTGTTCGCATTGGCGTATGGCGGGTACGATCAGCTCTTGATGCTCAATTACCAAAACCCTAAAATAACGGATCATGACGATATTTTTGCCGGTACAGCGATCACGCTTCAGAAATTGCACAACCTGAGCGCCTATTCTGAAGAGTATATGAACACCAACCTCTTTCTTCGAGGGTCCATCGGCAAAAGGTTCGGGATGTATCAGACGGTTGGGTGCACCTTCGGGTATGAACGCTGGGAGGTGAGCGACACCCGATTCACCACCACCGCGTCTTCGTCGGGACGGGATGCGTTCCTTGCGTTGTCGATGGGATATAGATTTGATACCAGGGATAACTTCGAATACACCACGAACGGCACGCTGGTAGCTGTCGCCGTGGCGAAAAATGGATTCGGAGAGTCGGAAGTCAATATTGCGACGGCGAATTATGACATTCGGGAATTTTTTGGATTCAATCATGGGAGCTCGTTCGGCCTGAGGACGGCGGGGTACTTCACCTGGGGCGGTGTTGTCCCTTCATACCGGCATGCGTTTTTTGGATATGATGAACGTCTCCGCGGATATTTTTATAAGAAAATTGAAGCTGAAAATAAAATCAGTGCAACGATGGAATTGCGCCTGCCGATTCTTCTGCCCCGGTATTTAGAAATAAACTGGCCCCCGGTGCCTGAATTCCAAAAACTTCGTTATGGGATCTATTTCGGCATATTTGCCGATGCAGGAACGGCGTGGTGGCGCAATCAAGTATGGAAGAACCAACCGTGGTACGCCGGATACGGGGCCGGACTGCAGTTCCTTCTGCCCTACGGCTTTACCATCCGCACAGAAGCGGCAATCAACAACCACGGCATGGGAGAATTTATTGTCGATTTTGATACATCATTATGAAGACCCGGGGTTGAACGGTTGTACAAAGGGACCATCCACGGTTTTGATCTGGGTGAATCATTATGGATTATTTCTACGTTAGCTTGGAAGATGTTACCAGTCATGAACTCGTTCTGCGCGGCGACGAATCGAAACATCTTATCCGCGTACTGAGAAAGAATGTCGGCGACCGCATCTTTGTGACTGACGGAAATGAAATGATGTACCAGGCGGTTATCGCTGCAACAGGAAAATCAGAAACGCGCTGTACGATTGTCGCTATGCACCGAAAGTACAACGAACCATTTATTGAAATGACGCTCGCGGTATCGTTGCTGAAAAATCCGGCGCGGTTTGATTATATCGTTGAGAAAACAACGGAACTCGGCGTGCGGACAATCCAGCCGATTTCCAGTGAACGCACCATCGCTCACGGCGTGAAGCGGGATCGACTGGAAAAAATAGCTCTTTCGGCAATGAAACAGTGCGGACGGAGCTGGCTCCCCAGAATCCAGCCTATGCAAAATCTCAAACCCCTTATTGAGTCGACCGCCCATTATCAGTTGAAGCTCATTCTTCATGAAAAAGCAGGGTCTTCGCAGACCATCGCATCAGAATTACTACTGCACGACGACCTTCATTCGGTTATCATTATGGTCGGACCGGAAGGCGGGTTTTCCGAAGAAGAAACAGCGTATGCAACCCATGCCGGATTTAAATCAATATCGCTCGGCACTCGCCGTCTGAGAACAGAAACCGCCGCGGTGGTTGCCGTGAGTCAAGTGTTGCTCTGATTGCCATTCTTTGACGCCGCAGCGGGTGCCGGAAGAGAAGACGAACCATGCATCCTGCTTTGAAACATTTCATTCGAGGACAACTCACTCAACTATAAACAGAAAACAGAATAACACCTGCTCGGTGAGTTCACTCAGGTAACGCACAAGAACTTTTAAAGGGCGACGAATGTCGTCACCGCTTCAACGCTTATCGCCGGAGATGGCACAGGAAGGAACCTTGGTGCGAAAAATGAAAAAGAGAATCAATGGCTTGCGGTACCGGTCTTCGAAGGTTTTTTATCAAGCACCCCCCGGATTATTTTCAGAATATTCCCCGCCTGAAATGGTTTTTGTACAAATGCTTTTGCACCATCGGCCAGGAGTTTGTTCCTCAATTCCGGCTCTAAAAAGCCGCTGGTAAACACCACGTTCACATCCGGATCAATTTTTTTTAATTTCATAAATTCATCTATCCCGGTCATCCCAGGCAGTCCGATATCGGTCAGGACGAGGTCAATTTCCTCCTGGTATCGTTTGTAAAGGCGAATGGCGCTGATGCCGTCCTCTGCAGTATAAACCTTATATCCTTTTGATTCGAGTGTCAGCCGCACCATATTGCGGATAAATTCCTCGTCTTCAACGAACAGGATGGTCTCTGTACCCTCCAGTTTGAAAAAGTCCTTCTGTGTTTGCCGTGCCGCTTGGTGAGTAGTGGTTGCCGGCACTGGGAAATAGAGTCGAAAGACACTCCCATGTTTTGGCTTGCTTTCGACATCGATAAAACCCAGATGGGCCTGCATCACCCCATAGACCACTGATAGACCGAGACCCGCCCCTTTCCCGTCTGTTTTTGTTGTAAAAAACGGATCGAAAATTCTGGGTCGTATGGTCTCATCCATTCCTTCGCCGGTATCAGAAACGCTCAAACAAACATACGCTTCCTGATCGGCAGCGGGGAAATGTTCCCGGACCTGATCCAGGGTTCGTACCTCTGTTTTCAATGTCAGCTGTCCGCCGTTGGGCATTGCATCCCTGGCATTCAGACAGAGATTCAACAGAACCTGATGAATTTGATTGCCGTCGGCATAGATATTCGGAATTTTCTTGGAAAAAACTCCTTTCATCGTAATGATTCTGGGAAATGTATCTTTGAGCATGGCAAGCATTTCACAAGCTGCATTTGCGAGATTGATCTGTCTAAAGGTAACATCCGTCTTCCGGGCGAACGTCAAAATCTGCTGTACCAGAGCGCTTCCCCGTTCCGCGGCCTGGACAATGGCGCTGACACTTTCTGAAAATTCCTTATGATGGGTCCTTTTCTCTTCCAATAAGTTGCTGTAGCCTAAAATAATTCCGAGGATGTTGTTGAAATCATGCGCAATACCTCCTGCCAGTGTTCCAATACTGTCCATTTTTTGAGCTTGAATAAACTGCTGTTCCAGCTGTTTTTGCATGGTTACATCTCTGAGGATGCTGCGGTACATAATGACCGTACCCCGGATGTCCTGTACCGGAGTCGTGGTCTCTAACACAATAGCGGAAGTCCCGTCTTTTCGCTTCAGGGTGTATTCAAAATCTTTTATGGATCCCCCTTCCTGGATCAATTTCTTTCTCCGGTTGTATCTGATGGAGTCATAGAAATTGCATTGATAGACATTTGCAGCCAGAATTTCTTCTTTCGATGTATAGCCCAGGAGCTCGACTCCGGCCGGATTAATATCGATCAACTTGCCGTCTACTGTACTAAAATAAATAGCGTCTTTTGATCCTTCGAATAATCCACGGTATCGATTTTCGGACTCCTTCAGCGCATCTTCTCCGTGCCTGCGTTCTCGTCTGATTTCCGCCTCATCTAATTCACGTTGAATTGCAGGAATCAGTCGTGCGAGGTTTCCTTTCATCACATAATCATGGGCTCCGGCTTTCATGGCCTGGATCGCAATGTCCTCACCAATGGTTCCGGAAACTATAATAAACGGAATATCGATTTTGCTTTCCTTAAATATGGCAAGAGCAGATAATCCGTTAAATGCCGGCAATGCATAATCAGCAATGACTATATCCCATGGCTGGCGCCGGAGGGATTCAATCATCGATGTACTGTCGACCACTCGATCGTAGACGACGTCGTATCCGTTGCGCTGGAGGTGGCGAATCAATAATATCGCATCATCTTCAGAGTCTTCAACGAGAAGGATGCGGAGCAGGTTGCCCATGAATACCGTTCCTAGGATTGAGGAGGAGGCAGTTCGTTCAGAACAAGCCAGTATAATTCTAAATGCCGTACCGCTTCAACAAACTTATTAAAGTCCACCGGTTTTCGAATATAGCTGTTTGCACCAAGACTGTAACTGCCGATCACATCCTGTTCTTCCTTGGATGATGTCAGAATGACCACCGGCAGTAATTTCGTCCGGTCATCAGCCCGCATCCGTTCTAACACCTTTAATCCGTCCATTTTTGGAAGTTTCAAATCCAGCAGAATGACAGAAGGCATACTATTCATATCTCTTCCGCTGTATTTTCCAGTCCCGAACAAATAGTCGAGTGCTTCAAGGCCGTCGCCTGCGACCACAATATCATTTGCGATATTATTTTTCTTAAACGCGCGCAGCGTCAATACCACATCATCGGGATTATCCTCGACGAGCAATATGGTTTTCATAGTTGTTGCCCTCCTGGTGGATCAATGGATCGTGAAATAAAATGTAGCGCCTTTTTCTTTTTCTGCTTCAGCCCATACCTGGCCGCCATGCCGATGGATAATTCGCCGTACGGTGGCGAGACCGATCCCCGTTCCTTTAAAGTCGGCGATAGAATGCATTCGCTGAAAAGCGCCGAATAATTTGCCGGCAAACGCCATGTCGAATCCGTCGCCGTCATCACGCACAAAAAACACTTTTTGTCCCTCGCGCATCAGAGCGCCTACTTCAATTTTTCCTGCCGGATGTTTGCTTGTAAATTTCCATGCATTTTCCAGAAGATTCTCCAGCGCGACCACCATAAGATTGCGGTCTGCCTGGACGGTCAGGTCGGGGGCGATGATAAATGTCACGTTGCGCTCCGGCTGAACGCTCCTGAGTTCGTTGGCAATGGATTGGGCTAGAGTGCTGAGATCCACTTCTGTACGCTGCATCGCGCTTCGCATCACGCGCGATAAGTTGATGATGTCGTCTATCAGATGCTCCATATGCTGGCTTGCAGCACGCACACGCCGTAAAAAGTCCTTCCCTTGATCATCTAATTTATCGAGGTAATCCTCTAACAAGGCAACACTGAACCCATCGATACTCCGAAGGGGGGCGCGCAGATCGTGAGAAACTGAATAACTAAATGCTTCCAATTCTTGATTGGCGACTTCAAGCTGCCTCGTACGTTCATGGATACGTTGTTCAAGTTCTTTCTCCCGCTTTAACAGCTGCAGGACGCGCAGCCAGTAGATGACATACCCTGTCCCTGCGATCAGGAGAATGACCAGTCCCAGGAACCAGAACGTCTGATAAAAATGCGGGGCAAGCTCAAAGGCAACACCTGATCCTGATTCATTCCAAACCCCGTCATTATTACACGCAATAACCCTGAATGTATAATGACCGGGAGGAAGATTGGTGTAATAGGCAACCCGGCGCGTCCCCGCGTCAACCCATTCCCGATCGAAACCCTCCAAAATGTATTTAAAGAACACCCGTTCAGGAACCAGATAGCTCAGAGCGGTATAATGAAATTCCAATTTTTCACATCCCGGGGGTAATGTTTCATGGCGATCCAACCGAATCGATTGGAGATCTGCAATGAACTGTTCAATATACACCGGCGGAGGCACATCATTCCGTTTGAATGTTTTTGGATCAATCATCACAGTGCCTTTGGTCGTGGCAAACCAGAGCCGTCCATCATGCGCTTTCCAGGCTGCAGGCTGCCAACCTGCAAAACATTCGTCCGTTCTCATCCCGTCTGCCGTGGTGAATACCTGCGAAGCAATGTGATTGATTTTTCCTGCATCAAATTCTTCGACTTGCTGGCGATGGATACGGCCGATGCCCCGGGGGCTGCTCAGCCAGACGTCCCCGGCATCGTCCACCAGTATGCTGTAAATTTCATTGGTAAAGAGTCCCATCCTGGTCGTGTACGCGGTAAATTTTCCGTTATGATAGTGTGTCAAACCGCCGCGGGGAGAACCGATCCAGAGGCTGCCCTGATGATCTTCGATGATGACACTGATCCAGGAGTCAGCCATTCCGTCCGATTTATTAAAACTGGTACTTTTCCCATTCTGAATATTGACCAATCCTTCCGATGTTCCAAGCCACAAGGTCCCGGCAAGATCATGATATAAGCAAGAGGTAAAATCGGATTTTGAATACGGACGACCGTCGGCCATCAAATACGGATTCAACCGGCCATTGATAAATCTCTGGATTCCGATGCGGTCAAGGTACACAATCAGGCTTATCGAATCTTCGGTAATGGCCGAGATCCATCTCCAGGGTAACCCGGTGGTGGTATCATATCGAATAATACGATCATTTTTGATTTGACAGAGTGATCCGGATTGCGACGTCCAGATACTGCCGTCGCGTGCTTTAAAGGATGGTCCGATAGGAGGGGCATGGGTAACGGAAGTGAACGTTCCGTTCTTCAATTTTGAAATGCTGCCCCCGTCTGCGGCACTCAGAAAGATCATAGATCCATCAGACGATTCGAGCACACTGGTTTGATAATTATTGGCCAGCCCTTCCTGGGTGGTGTAGGTGGTCATATTCACATCGCTGAATCGACAGATGCCTTCAAGAGTGCAGACCCAGATACTACCCTCCCGATCCTCAAAAATCCAATTTATATTGTCGCCCAACAGGCCATCAGACGCCCTAAAATTTGTCCATCGGCCTTCTGCGATCCTGAACACCCCCTGTGTCGTTCCAACCCAAAGATTGCCATGACGGTCCTCGCACAATGCGGTGATATGGGTGGGTCCCGGAATTGCGGACATCCGTTCAATAATAATTTTACCATTAATCCAGCGAACCAGTTCATTGTCCGTACCAATCCAGATATTTCCTTGATGGTCCTTGCAAATTATCCTGATTAATTGCCTTGCATAATCGCTGTTCATCAGATTGCCCGGCAATCCCTCTTTGTTGATGACCTCATGAACGAGATTCGGCCGGGCTTCATCGAAACAACGCACTCCATTGCCCGTCCCGATAAAAATTATTCCGGTTGAATCTTCAGTGATGCTTAAGATATAGGGTGGATCAATCGGAATAGATAAGTATTGTCCATCGCTGTATTCAAAGAGACCATCGGAAGTGCCGATCCAGAGTCTCCCGGTCCGGCTTTCAAACAATGATCGTATTGCCATTGCAGGAAACCCTTCCCGGGGCCCGCATGGAAGCAGTTTTCCATCCTTCAAATGCCGAATACCGGCAAATGATGTCCCAATCCAGAGGCTGCCGTCGCGCGTCTCGCAAAGAGCGGTTATCACTTCCCGGTTTTTACTGTCGGCCGTATCCGTGCCGATTGCTTCGAAGCGCACACCGTCGAACCGCAGCAAACCGGCGGTTGTTCCAAACCAGAGATACCCATCTCGTGACTGAATTACCACATTAACGGAATTCGCCGGCAGCCCTCGTTGGCGAGACCACACACTGTATCCGTATTGGGATATCTGTTTTTTCGGATCCAGCGCATAAACAGCGGCCGAACAGCAAAGCATGAGAATGATCCCGATGAAGACAAGTTTTTCAATTGTTCTTTTTTTGTCGGTCACAGTTCTCTTTTCTTCGAATCCGAATGTATTTTCTTGAGAGGAGTTAAAATCATCGTACGGGAACAGTGTTGAAAAGAAAGGAAGGGCTGGTCATGGACCATGGCAATCCTTTCAGGTTCTTCTCGCCGCGATGATGGACGAACGTTGCATGTGCGGTGATAAACCACTTCTTCGGTTCATCTTGCGGCATATTCATTTCACTCCGGCATCGATCCGTGAGAACGGCAGAATGAGAATTATGAGTTTTGCGATCAACCTCACGCAGGGAAAATATGTCTCTTCATCTACACAAAATCAAGCATTAAATGAGCTTATATCCGATCTCGCATTTTCATGAGTCATGAATTTATGTTGACTCCAACGATCGTTGCCCTGGACACTACTCTTTGTTTTTCTGCAAAATGGAATGCGGGAATTGTGCCTTGTGAGCCGTTGCTTCACCGGCATTTATAAAATTTCAATTATTCATTTTTCCCTTTATCCTTTTCACTTAATGTCTTATAATTGAATCATTATGGGACCAATAAAAACGGATGTGATTATCGTCGGGGAAGGGATAACCGGACTTGGTATTGCGTACTGGCTGAAAAAACGCGGTATCAATGTCGCCGTTCTGGCAAAAGAAGGTGTCGCAGGCGGCACCATGAAATCGGTGAAAGATCAAGGGTTTCTCTACGAGACCGGTGCAAATACCGCGCTGGAAACGAGCCCTCACTTTAAAGAACTCGTTTCAGAATTAAAACTGGAGTCGGAATTTATCTATGCCAATCCCGAAGGCAACAACAGATATATTCTTCGCAACGGGATTTTAAATTCCATGCCATTAGGGGCAGGCTCTTTTTTCTTCACGAAACTCTTTTCTCTTGCCGCTAAAATCCGGCTGCTCAAAGAACCCTTCATCGGTCGCGCGGAGAAAGAAGAAAGCATTGCCGAGTTTGTTGAGAGAAGACTGGGACGCGAATTTCTCGACTATGCGATCGATCCGTTTGTTGCCGGAGTTTTTGCAGGCAAAACGGAACAATTAAGCGTACGATCTGCATTTCCTAAATTGTATGCACTGGAGGAAAAGTACGGCGGATTGGTCAAGGGGATGATCAAAGGTGCACAGGAAAGAAAACAACGGGCGGAGAAAGCAAAAGATCGCGCAGAAACTTTTTCCTTCGTCAGTGGAATGCAGATGCTGCCGCAGGCGATCTGCTCTTCATTGGGGAAAGCGGTTTATTTTAATGCAAAAGTGACCGGTGTTAGAAATCTCACCACGGACCGCGAAGAACCATCGGATGAACCCGATGCCCGCCGCTACCTCGTAGAATACCTCCACCATGGCAAGGAGGAAGAAATAGAAGGCGATGTCGTGGTGTTTGCAGTACCCGCGTATGATGCCGCTCCGATCATCAAACCCATCTCGAAGGAAACCGCACATGTGCTGTCTTCAATTTATTACTCTCCCGTGGTCTCTCTTTTCCTGGGCGTGAGGCGGGAGGATATCGGACACCCACTGGATGGTTTCGGATTCCTTATTCCATCGAAGGAACAACGGAAAATCCTGGGCTGTCTTTGGAATTCATGCCTGTTCGGAAATCGAGCCCCCAGCGGAATGGCTGCGCTCAATGCGTTCATCGGCGGAGCACGCCAGCCGGAATTAACAGATTTGAGCGATGAACAGATTATTCAAATGACCCTCGACGAACTTAAATCGATTATGCAATTTTCAGGAAAAGCTGTATATTTGAATATTACACGGTGGCACAAGTCCATTCCGCAATACGAAATAGGGTACCAATCGAAAATGGACTGCCTTACCCGATTTGAAGAATCCAACCCGGGCATCGTGCTTGCAGGGAACTATCGCGGCGGCATTTCAGTCGGCGACTGCATTCAAAATGCGTACGAGAGAGCAGGGGATATTTCCACTCAGATCCTCTCAACACGCTAGCTGTTGGTTGAAGCACTCTATGAAAGGATTTCTTATGAAAAAGAATATCACGCTGTTCGTTCTCTGTTGCGGTTTTATCTTCTCCGCCGGGGCGCTTGCTCAAGTTCAACAGGCCGTGTACCAGGATGAAGATACGCCGCCTGAGTCATTTACCATTCTGCTCAAAGATGAGTGGTCATTTTTAAATGAAGCAGTCACGCAGCTTAAAAATGAGACAGAGAATAAAGGCGAATTTGAGACGACGGAAGAATTTCAAACAAGGATAACCCGGTCGCGTGATTTACTCCAGAATAAATTAAACACACACCTCAAAGAAACGAAACTGGATCGCAGGGTGTTCGGGTTATGGTATAAAGCGACGCTGGTCTCCTATAATGCCGACGCGGAGATTTATTCGGTAAAATGTGCGACCATCATCGAAGCTCCCTATAACATTCCAACCGTGGATTGTCTTATCCCACCAAATCCTTATGTTGACTTATCGGACAGTATCCGCGGCGGATACCGGACTTCGAGTATATTTTTGAAGTTTCATCCGGACTTCGAATGGAAAGTGGGAAGAAGTGAAGCACAAGCAGCAAAAGGAGTCGAGGCGAATTTGTATTTCAAAGTTCATTTTATGGTGGATTTGCTGCAAGCGGGAACCGCTCTCCATGGGCAGTTGAAAATTATCGCCAAAGACATCGCATTAATGAATAAAAGCAATAACTATGTGTACTGGAAATCGGCCATACCATAGACGGGATATCGGGAAGTTTAACAATACAACGGGCGGTGTATACCGCCCGTTGTATTTTAGAGCAATGGCTTTTAAAGAGGACTCTGCTTAAACCGCCTCAGCATCGCTATGATCAACCCCCCGATCATAAGGACGGCTGCTATCCAGACGAAGTTCATAAACGGCTTCACGCTGATCTCGGCGACAAGGGTTTCAGGATTCTGAATACCCGAGTGCTGCATTCCTTCCAACCCGACGACCCGAAGCTTGATTTGCGATTTCGATGTGCCGGAGGTGACGTTCATGGAGACGAGCTGGAACCCGATCTGACCGTTCTTGAGGTACGCCGTCGTCATCTCTGGATTCCCGCCCATATCATACGTGGTGGTCGGTACAATTTCCTGGGTCTCCTTGTCGGATTTTATTTGGAGCACCGCGCCAATGGTCATCGAATTGCCTCCGCCCATCATCCCGCCTTTCGTGTGTTCCCCCAAATCAAATTTTTTAAATGTCATGGTGATAGGACCATACATGAGCGGTTCATCTTTCACCAGCACCAGGAGATCCTGCTGGTCTTCTTCTCCTTGTTCGAGGGATACCGGTTCAAGGTAAAAATCGCCGAGCAGCGAACTTAAATAATCAGGTGTCCGCATCAGGCTATTGTTATATTTGCTTTCGAACATCACCGGTTCCAGCAACGATTGAGTACCGTTGCGTTCAATGTTGACGGTATACTTTGTTTTCCCGTCCGGAGTGGGTTTTGCACCGTTATAGGTTAATTGGTATCCGAAGACCGATTTCGGCTGGTTCAAGGGAAGAGAGAGGGATTGTTTCTGGCCGTATTGTCCTGAAGCGATAATCCCGAGGAACAAAACTGCTAATCCGGCATGGGAGACTGCGCTGCCGATAAAGCGAGGCTGTTCCTTTGCAATCCGGTATCCCTTTTCGACACTCACAAAAAAAGCGAAGAGAGAGGTCAATGCAAGCAATGCAGCAAGGATATCGCGCAGCCCGATGGCGATGAACACCCCTAAAACAACTATTGATAATATGCCGGGAACGAGAAGTCGTTTCAGGAACGCCGGCAACTCTACCTTGTTCCATTTCGTTTGCAAACTGAGACCTAAAAGCAGTGTCATCAGCACTGCAAGAGGCAGCGTCGTGCCATTATAAAACGCCGGCTCAACGGTCGAAGTTGAAAACAACGGTTTGCTTGTTCCAAAGAGTATCACCGCCGCGCAAACGCCCATCACGATGGTGCCAATCGAGAGCAGGGATTCGCGTGTCAGCCATCCGCTGGGCGGTGTTTGAATGTTCAGTTCTTTCCTTCGGTACACAATCATTCCTAATCCGCCAATGGTTGCTGTTGCCAGCCAGATTACAAGCAGGGTGTACGCAAGCGTTCCGGAATCGACAAATGAATGAACGGACGCATTTGCAAGGATACCGCTTCGAGTCAGGAATGTGCTATAGATGACAAGGACATAGACCAGTATCGCGAGCACGAAATTTGTCCGTGCAAGCTTGCCGGTGAGCATCTGGATAATCAACGTATGAATAAGGATCACCGCAACGATCCATGGTATAAGCGATGAATTTTCCACCGGATCCCATCCCCACCATCCTCCCCAGCCCAGAACGCCGTAGGCCCAATATCCGCCGAGCATAAGACCGGTGCCAAGAGCGAGGGCGCTGAATAAAACCCACGGGAGTGCAATCTGTACCCACGCGGCGTATTTTTTTTGCCAGAGTGCCGCGACTGCAAGGACAAAAGGAACTGCGAGGGAGGAAAATCCGATAAATAAAATCGGCGGATGAATAATCATCCAGAAGTTTTGGAGCAATGGGTTAAGGCCTCTTCCATCCGGCGGAATGAAACCCCGCTGAACAGAATTTGCGGCGACATCCCAAACATACTGAAACGGCGATTTAATGACGATAAGCAGCAGGAGGAATGTGATCACCAGCGAATACGCAGCCATGACTTCGGATTCCATATTCTTCTTCTGCGAAAAGCGTTGCAGGAAGAATCCAATACATGCGGTAAAAAACGCCCAAAGCAAAAAGCTTCCTTGTTGGCCGGCCCAAAAGGTTGTCATCAAGAGTGCAATCGGCAGATCGCGGGAGCTGTATTCCGCGACATAATTGTATTCAAAACGATGCTGTAAGATAAAGAGCATCAAGAGAACGGATGCCCCTATGATTCCCAGTCCGGAAAGATAAAAGCTGGATCGTGCCGCCCATACGATCTTATGACGGGACACCGCTAGGATATAGAGAGAAGAGGAGACAAGAGCGGCAGCAAACGCAATCCAAATGATAAGAGAGCCAACCATATCAACTTTCCTTTGAAAAAGTGAGGAAAAGACAGTTACACATGAAGTGAGAAGTGAAGAAAAAACTTTAAATCCTGAGTACTACCCTTGACAACAACAGATCGGGTCCGAAGGGTTCCGCTTCTTCCCTCTATAAAGCACGTGTGCGGGAGAGAAATCCCGCACACGTTAAAAAAACTAGAATATTTTAATAAAATTAAATTACGGCTTGCTGAGCTCGGCAATCGATGCATCAAGCATGCTGTTGGCATACGAAGGATTATGAACACCATGACTTCCATCATGAACCAGCATCATGTAATTGAAGAGCGCGCCGCTGCGTGCTGCAGGAGTGATCTTCAGAACATTTGATGAAGTCCCAAGAATGACATCGTTGGTATCGATCCATTTTCGTGCAACCAATAATGCTTTCAGTGCCGCCATTTTGGTGTTGAACTGTGTAATCTTGCCGTTGTAATCAAGCTTGGTAATGGAAGAGTGGCAGAGCTTGCATCCATTCAACATTTCAACCGGTGTGGTCGACCCTTCTGCGAGATACGAAATTTTCATCGTATGACCGCCAATCTTGTCGCCGTATGCATTTGCCGGTGAATAGTCGGCCATATGGCACGTCAAGCAGCCTTCTGTATTAATCGGTGCATTGGTGCTGTGCGCGGCGGTCTTGGCATACGCTGCCGCATCCGTCCATTGGAATGCGCCGACGCCGGTAAGAATCTGACCCTGCACTCCATAATGTGCATACCAGCGGTTCGAGGTGATTTTCAGCGTATCCGTTGCTGCGGTCTTAGTCGGATCAGGAAGCGGGCTCAATGTCCTTGGACGATGACAGCCGACACAAAGATTACCTTTTCCCACGTTAAATGTAGATGCGGCTACTCCGGTAATATTGGAATTCAATGTCAGCTGAGCAGCCGTGGTAACGCGAAGCGAAAAGTTACCGTTGGAATGCGGCGAATGGCATGCGAAGCAGCCCGGAGGCGTTGCATTGGGGATGTCCGTCACGGTCATTCCTTTCGCTTTCATCATAAATCCTTCCGTCGTATGGCATTCTGCACATGCCGAACGATTTTCTTCCCATGCAGTTCCGCCGCCATGTTTCGATTCTTCCCATTGAAGGGCGCGTCCGCCAATATAGAACGTAGTATCTGTTTCAGGGTTGTGGCAGTTTGCACATCGCAGACTGTCTTTGAATCCGTCAAAATAAACAAATCCAGCATTCAGACCATTGGCACCGCTGGTGCCATCTGTTCCATTTTGTCCGGCGTCTCCTTTCGGACCGGTAGGACCTTCCGGACCCTTACAGCCTGAAAGCATTGCAACCAGGAAGAGACTTACCGTACTGACCGCAAGACTCCATAATATTTTTTTCATATTACATCACCCTCTAAATACAGGTTTATGATTAGTTGTTTAATGATAGTATGTGGACAGCCTACAATAATAATCCTCTGCTCGATTTAATTAATAAAATCTATTTTACCGTTGATATGTCTCGAGGCATTCAATTGATAATTCGAGTTGATGACGCTCGTATGGCAATTATAACACTTGTTATCATTGGGATGCGTGCCGCCATTGAGCGACGTTTTGGGCAGGGCTTTATCCGCAATGCTGGATTTTGAAACATCCCCGTGGCAGGAACCGCATGCGATCGCCTGTCCCGTCGCATCATTCCAGACCACCGACGCTTTATTGCCGTTACGGAAATTTCCATGACAGTACGTATTATCACAGGTGCGTGTTGATTGCGAGAATGATTGTCCTGCAGCGAATCGATCGGTGACGAGGAACATCACCTCAGCGCCTGCGGTATTATCAATATGCCCCGCAGCGGATAACGAAGCAGGGACGATATGACACTCATTACAGGCCACCGGCGTCGCGAGAGCGTTTCTCGCAATAAGATGTGCCTGGTGGGCTCCAACAGCCGGTGAAGACTCCGATGTATTTCCGGAGAGGTCTTTCGGCGGAGCGGGATTAAGGCCGCCGTGACACACGGTGCAGTTTTCCGGTCCCCCCGGTTTGCTGTGGCATTTCAGACATGAGGAATTGGAGCTGCCGCCTTTAAAATCAGGGCCATGGCATTCTGTGCAGCTCGTCATGCTCCATCCGGCTTTTTGAATGGCCAATCCGTGAAAGTTCGCTGAACTCGAATCGATCCATCCCTGGCCATGAATTTGCGGTCCTGCCGTCGTTTCAGTCGGCAAATCTTTTTTCAAGTCACTGCAAGACATGAGGTAAACCGCGAGTGACAGAATCGATATTAATAACGCTGGCTGTTGTCTCTTCATATTCAATCCATCCAATTAACGGTGGCAATAACCGCAGAATTTTTGTCCTTTGATTCCACCCGGGCGTGCATTGGAATCGGTATGACACATGTAACAGGCGGCACCGGGATCTGTATGCCAATTTCCATGATTGTCCGACATAAATCCATGATCGTGCGTCTTGGGATCATTTCCTTTGATTCCATCAAAATCCGTATGACAGGTCATGCAGACGGCATCTGCACCTTCGGTGCTGTGGCATGCCGCGCAAGACTCAATATCGCGTTTCGCAAGCCGTGCATGTTCGCCGCCGCCGCTCCCCACACCCAGCGTGGTGAAGCCTGCAACGAGATGCGATGCCGGTTTAAACGACGCTTGATTGACGTTGCCGCCGGCTTCATGACATTTTGTGCAGAACTGTTCCTCACTATGGCATGTCTGGCATTCCATCGATTTTCCTTTTGCCGCAATGCCGTGAGTAAATTTAAAATTCAGATCGTGGATCTTGGTTAATCGCATCCCCTGTCCTCGGTCGTTCGCCGATATACGCGGCGAGCGAGGAGACATGAGGTCTTTGCCCGGGACGTCCACCTTGATCAGTTCGTTCCCGTTGTGGCAGTCGATGCAGGTCTCTTGTGAGTGGCAGGCACCGCACGTTGCATTGCCCAGTCGTGCGGAAAATTTATGCTCACGCACATAATTTGTCCGGTTATGATCCGCAGGACGGAGTGCAGCAAAGTTCGAATGGCATGTTTCGCACGTGCCCGTCGTTTTCACATTATTATGGCACGTGGTGCACGTGGTCATTGCCGGGACAAGTTCTCCGGTGCGTACACCGGCTTTATCCAGAACGGTGTGGCATGTTTCGCAGGATGTCTTTTGACCTTCGACGTGAGATTGATGAGAAAATTTCAATTCTCTCACCGGATTGGGAGTTGCAGAATAGGACGCCGTGTCGGCACTGAGATGGCAATAGGTGCAATTATTGGCCAGTTGTTCTTCGTGACAACTTTTGCATGCTTCCATTTTGGCAAGGAGGTTATCCGATGCGTTCACGCTTGTCGCGGCTTCGCTGTGGCAATCCGCGCACGCAGCTCCGGCTTCCTTGACATGGAATTGATGCGAAAATTTGACGCGTTTCAGCTGCTTATCGCCGCCGTCCGTTTCGCGTGAAATCAGGACAACCGTGAAAGCAATGACCAGAACAAACACGGCACTGAAGAGCAGCGCTCCATGTTGTCTCAGGCGGAATGAATTCTTTTGTGTTGTTGGCATGATGATCTCAGAAAATATTCAAATGTTCATTCAGGTAATAACTGCCCCGGAGGAAGAGGCGCACATCATTGCTGTATATTTTATTTTGAATCCATTGTACTTGCGCATCGAGAGAGAGAGCAGAGACCGGCCGGTACACCGCCCCCAGAGCCGCGCTTAATGCGTTGGTGGTCGGGGCATTGCTGCTCAATTTATAATTCGCATACCCGATCATAATCGTGGGCGTTAATTTATTATTGAACAGCGGGTAACCGGCATTCACCGAGAGCGCAGCCAGTTCACCGCCGTATCCGGTGTTCCAGCTGAAACTGGCGGACGCATATTTCATGCTGCCGCCCAGCGTTACGCGGTTTGAATTATCGTCGCCGTAGGAGACCGCACCGTATTTTCCGAACACCTGCCAATCTTTGCAGATCGCATATTCGGCGCCCAGTTCATACTCGCTGATGGTGTTATACGCAAACACCCAGAAAATGGAATTATAGGATAAACGCGGTTCACGGTGGATATACTCACCGGTGACCGAGAGCGGCTCCATCACTTTTACGCGAGTGAAGAATTGAACCCGGGAGAGTTTTTCCTGATTCAAATCCATATCCCCGCGCGCGTAGGCCGAAACGATGTCGTAGTCGACACTCACGTCGCCGCTGACATATTCTTCGGCGGTGGCCGTGGGATTGATCTCGGTTACGAGCGGGTTAAACAGCGAATCTTTGCGAAGAGCCCAGTAAGACTCGGGCTTGATATTCTTTGCCATGTAACTGACAGACAGGCGTGCAAAATCGACCGGGTTGCCGACAATTTGAGCGCCATACATATTGTTGTTTTTCGGGTCGTCGTTCAATTCAAGTCGTTGTCCTGCCATCGGAAGGGATCCGTAATATCCCAGGAGTTTCACTTTGGAATCCATAAGCCGGACACTCGCGAGGCCGCCATCGATGGTTCCATTGCCCACACCTGCAAAAACGGCCTGACGACCCAGGCTCACATCGGCCATATTCAGCAGATTGGAATACTTCAGATAGAAATTATAAAACCGAAGTGTTCCCTGGTTTTTCAACGGTCCGGCATAATCGGCAAAACCCTGCATATAGGTGTGAAATGAAAGCTGTTCACCGGCAAGGGAGAGCTGGATCGTTTGATAGCCGAACAGATGATTGGATGATTGACCTACCGTATCCTGCCGTTGCCATGCATTGGCGGATGAGACAAGTCGCAACTGAAAGAATTGAGCCGATGCTTCATCCGTTCCTGAAAGGAGAAGACAAAGCACCGTCAGAATTGTCAGAGATACGTACCGCATCGATCGTTTCATTGGTTGTCAATAATTAAGTGATCGGTTTTTTTTATAAAGGTTGACGGTGCCTTTCACCTGTCAACTCGATGATACCCGCAACCGAATAATTAGATGATCTAAAAAATTATCCTTTAGGAATCGAATGTTTAATCTTTGCCCACATTTCTTCAAACTTGAACGCTTTGTGCGTCGGGCTTTTCTCGTTATGGCAGGATTTGCATTCTTTTTCAATCGCTGCATCATTCTTGTATTCCGTCAGGCCGGCGGCAACCGCTTTTGCCTTATCTTTCATAATGGCCATCGTCTTATACGCCGAACCTGCCCCATGGCACGTTTCACATTGTACACCATCGGCCGCGATCTTCGCATCTGCTTTTACCACATGGCAATCGAGGCATTCGGGTGATTCATTTGCCGCTTTCTTCAAACCCTTTGCCTTTGCAATTTCAGCTGCTTTCGCTCCTGTCAAGGTTTTGTATGCTTCTGCATGCTTGCTCTTCTGCCAAATTTCATACTGTGAACCCTTTTTCTCGCCTTTATGGCACATACTGCACATTTTCGCGCCGACATACTTGTTTTCAGCAAAAGTTGAAATTGAAAGCAAAAATATGCCGGCCATGAGGTAAGAAATAATCTTGGTCATTGGGAACTCTCCTTTAAAAATGGTTGTTAATATTATCGGATTCATACGCTTATTGTTGAATTTTATTACGTTCGAGACGCCGCACAAATAAGTATAATGATACTGCTAGTATAGTAATAATTAATGTGGAAATTACCAACCCAAATCTCCTAAAATAATATTCATGAATCGCTGATTGGGATTCTTGAGCCACGATAATCGATGTTTTTAGTCCATTATCAACGACTTCTTTGAATTTTCCTTCATTGAATGCATGCACCATGGTCCGTGATTGCAGTCTTGCCTGCCGGACGTCCCTCAGCTTGAATTTCGCTTCGCTGATCTCCATGCCCTTCTGTTCCGCTTCGTCTACGAGCTTGATATCCTGCTGTTCCCCCGCATCCAGACTGTCTATCAACGATCGCATACTTTTTGCGGCCTGGTATCCCTTTATGTTCTGACGTTCCGTATGACACCTGCTGCACACCGCCTCGGGTGATACGCCCAGCAATTTATCCGTTGCGGCAATAATTTCATGATTACTATGGCATGTTTCGCATTCCGGGAGCTTTCGGTCGTCAAACGCTTTTTTATGGGGGCTGGATGAAAAAAGTTCGGCATTCAGCGCATGGCATGTTCCACAGACCTTTGAGATCGATTCGACACCGGGGGGCATGGCGCCATGGTTTCCATGACAGCTGTTGCACGCCGGCGCGCCCTGGTCATGCTTTTGAAGTAAAGCGATGCCGTGGACACTTTTTGCATACTTCTCATATTGATCGGTGGGGATTTTATACGGCTTCATATAGGCAACATTGCTGTGGCATGCCGAACAGGTGCCGGGGAGATTTGTGGGATACACTTTTGATTTTATATCTTTGGCAGTCCGGATATCATGACTCCCATGACAGTTTGCGCACTCGGCGGTCCTGGTATCTCCTTTGGCGTTGCGGGTTCCGTGAACGCTCGTTCTGTATTTTTCCAGCTGGTCCACCGGAAGCGAAGGATTGTAGGACCGCATCATGGCAACATCTGCATGGCACCGGGTGCATGTCTTTACCACATTCAACGGATAGACCGGTGAAGAAGGATTCTTCACCTGAACAATTCCGTGTGCATTATGACATGTGATGCATTGCACCACCTGCTCTTTTCCTTTTAATGAAGATTTCGCGTGAACACTTGTCTGCAGCAGCTCCCATTGATTGGTTGGCAGCGAAGATCCAAATGATTTCATTTTCTCGGATGAAGAATGACACCCTGCACAGGTTTTGGAAATATCATCGCCTTTCGGCACCCCCGTAAATCCCGCCTTCCTGTCCATCGCCTGATCCATGTCGTCGGCCGATGCATTGCCGCCATGGCAGCCCGCACAGGTCACGCCCCGTTGAAAATGAATGTCGTGTTTAAACAATGCGGATGGTTTGTCGCCGGATGTCGTATGACATTCCAGGCATGAATCTTTCGCCAGAACAATTCCGCCGGAGGTGAGCGCAACAAGAATGACGGCGGCAAGTGGAGAGATATATTTTTTCATGCGAGCCATCCAATGATCGTGAAGAGGATAATATACATGACGGCAAACAAGCCGAGATAATTGACTATGCGATTCTGTTCACCCCGTGAACTCTTCCGATCCCAAAAAGGGACCATGGTCCATAGGATACCCGCAAAAAGGAAAAGAAGGATCCCCAATACCTCTCCGTCGAAAAACCATAATTTCCCGGGGATATATTTCAACGTTTGAAACATATAGAGAAAGTACCATTCCGGTTTTATTCCTGCCGGAGCCGGTGCAAAGGGATCCGCTTTTTTTCCCAGCTCCCATGGAAAGAATACAGCGAGAATTGCGAGAAGATTCAGGACGAGGAGCCAGAGCGTCAGATCGCGTAAGATAAAATTGGGGAAGAACGGCATCGTTTTGCGATCTGATTCCTGTTTGATATGCAGCGGTTCGCTCATGCCCTGGCGCTGGACCAGCAGAAGATGAATACCCAGCAATACGGTAAACAGTCCCGGCAGCACCGCGATATGAAATCCAAAGAACCGGGAAAGCGTTGCGCCGGTGACCTCCTCTCCGCCGCGAAGAAAGGTCAATAACGGTTTTCCGATCACGGGAACCACTCCGGCGATATCCGTCCCGACTTTCGTCGCAAAAAATGCAAGTTCATTCCATGGCAGGAGATATCCGCTGAATCCGAATCCCAATAAAAGGAAAAACATCAGCATGCCGGTGATCCATGTTATTTCCCGCGGTTTTCGGTACGCTTTCTCGAAATACACGCTGAACATATGAATCATGGCCGAGAGGATGAACAGGTTTGCGGTCCAGCTGTGGATGGAACGGATGAGCCAGCCGAATTGGACCTTCGACATGATAAAATTGATGCTCTCGAACGCGAGTTCTTCGCCGCTCTTATAATAGAGCAGGAGGAGGATCCCGGTCACCACCTGGATGATAAAGAGAAAGAGGGAAACGCCTCCAAAATAATACCATATCGAATGACGGTGAACGGGAACATATTTTTTCCCCATGTACTCGACGAGTCCTTCAATCTCCACCCGCTCATCGATCCAGGTGTACAATCGTTTGAGAATTGTTTTCATACTTTTTTCGAGATGAGTATATCGTCGCCCTGGACCACCACCCGCATCTCGTCTAATGGACGCGGCGGCGGGCCAGAGATATTTTTACCGTGTAAATCGTACTTTCCGTTATGGCACGCACACCAGATCGTGCCGAAATCCTTCCGGTACTGCACCGTGCAATCCAGATGCGTACACGTTGCGGAGAACGCGCGCAGTTCGCCCTCGGCCGTACGGATGAGAATGACCGGCTTGGTCCCGAATTTAATAATTTGCCCGCTGTCGTTTGCGATCTCGCTTAATTTCCCCGCTTTGACGCTCGACACCTCAACTTCCGCCTGTTTCGGCGGGATGAGATATTCAAACAGGGGATACAGGATCGCACCGAAAAATGCCACCACTCCGCCTGATAATATGATCTTGAGAAAATCTCTTTTGGACTGCCGGTCTGGTGTTTCTGATGTTTGATTCATGGAATTCATTCTCTCTATTGAGGATTATGACAGTCACTGCAATTCATTTCTTTCCATGCATTCCCGATATCCACGGGATGTTTGTATTCCACTCCGCTTAACGACAACCGCAATCCTTCCTTCTCAAACTGCTGGGCAAGAATGGTATGGCAGACATTGCATTCCCGGGAAAGAACCTTCCCGTCATCGGAGACATGTTTTCCGTCGTGGCAGCGGAAACATCCGGGATAATACATGTGCCCGATATTATCCGGAAATTTTTTCCAGCTCACATGCATTTCAGGGAAATAATTCCGGCTGAAAATCTTTTGAACTTCGATGATGGCCCTGCTGATCGAATCCTGCTCCGTTCTCGCAAGAACGGGATAATTCGTCTGATAATAGTCTTCCATGGCCAGTTTAATGCTGTCGAGTCCGGCCTGCTTCGTTGAATAGGGCATCTCGAGCGCTTTCAGTGAGACACTCTTGACATTCGGAAGATTGGGATTGATCCATCCCAGGGACATGACGTGGTTGATGGACCGTGCAGGCGGATGATATATATGCGTCGGACGGTTATGGCAATCGATGCAATCCATCCGGCGTTTTTTCATCGTCCCGATCTGTTCGTCGGTCAGAGGGTTTTCCGTGCTTCGATACACGACCACTGTTCCATCGACATTCTTTGATCTGATCCATGGAATATTTTGGCGCTGGGAATCCGCGGCGATATACGTCAGTTCGTTTGCAATATTCATATGCCAGTGGATCCCGGAAGTGGGACCTGCTTCAATATTTCCGCCCCCAATTTTAATGAGAAGGTCCAGCATCCAGTGCGTGTTTTTTTCATCGGACAGGAAGTACGAATTCTTGAGTGATTTCTCGCTGTAAAAATGTTTTGGCCAATGACACTGTTCGCATGTCTCCTGGGCAGGGCGAAGATTTTCAATTGGTGTCGGTATCGGTCGGGGATATTTATTAAAAATGGTTGCATACACTTGATAGGCGCCTGAAAGTTTTGCCCGGACAAACCAGCCTGCACCCGGCCCGATATGGCACTTGGCGCAGCCCACGCGGGCATGCGGTGAAAATTCGTACGCCGTGTATTCCGGGCTCATTACGTCATGACACATCGTGCCGCAGAATTGATCGGAATCGGTATATTCGTATGCCTTAAAACTGCCGAAGGCGGAAAAAATCAGGAGCATCAGGCCGCCGAGTGAAATCCAGAAGAATGCATTTCTCTGCTTCGGATCGTTCAGGTCGATGCGGGGAAGTTTCAGTTCATGCGGAAGCCCTTTCTTTTCCCGCCGGTGTTCGCGCCATGTGCCGTAAAATACCAGTCCTAACCCAAAGAGGATGAAGATCGGCAGGATAATAAACGTCAGGATTCCGATGTACGGCTTTTGTTCTCCTTCGAACAGGTCCAGAATCGTGAGAAAAACAACAAGGCCGAAGCTGACCGATGAAATTGCTGCGCCGATCAGTGTCCTGAGATTGTAAAATGCGGGCGGAAAAAATCGTTTCATAATTGAGTCGCCTTGTTCTTCGTTGTGTTACTGATATGCAAACACCATCGCATAAATAATCAATATGACCATGCTCGTGCCGATCGCCAATGCGGTCCAGCCAAAGATTCGAATAACGCGTACCACGATCTCCGGATAGGGATCCACCATGTGTTTCTCGAGCTCACCGGCGTTCACGAGTGCTTCGTATTCGAGCGGTTTGTCTTCTTTGAATTCCTCGAGCGTCATCCGCCCCGTGAACACCACGAGATCCATCGGAAATTTTTCGGGGCGGAAGTGAGTGTTGAAAAAGTGAACGGTAAAGATAAATCCGGTCGCAAGCAAGGCCTCGTCGCTGTGAATGATGGTTGCCACATTGATCAGCCACCCCGGGAAGAACAAGGTGAAGAACACGGGAAACCACAGCATTAACCCGGTCGAACCGATCACCATCATGCCCCAGAACACTGCAAAATAATCGAATTTTTCCCAGTAAGTCCACCGGCCATAATCGGGGCGCGGGCCTTTGCCGATGAACCATTTGAAATTTCCAAGAAGGTCCTGTAAATCCTTTTTATTGAAGACCATGGAATCCGGACCCGTCAGCATGGCGCGCCATGTCCCGTACTCCCGGCGTTTGCGCCGGACCAGATCGGTGATATGGGTAATAAATAAAATGATCATCGTTGCAGCAGCTACGCGATGAATATACCCTGCCGATTCAAATCCGCCGAAGAGATGCGAGAGAAATACCGCCCATGAGGTGTAGGCGAATTTCAATGTCATTCCGGTCGACGCCAGGCTTAAGAAACAGACAATCATGACCACATGGAGCAGTCGATTCAATCTGGTAAACCGCTGATACTGCTTCGCGTTATTTTGTTCTGCTGCCGGTTCCATTACGGTTTATCCTCGTGTGATTCTTCCGGGTCTTCTTCCCCGGACGGTTCTTCCTCGGGCACTCTGGATTTGTTTTTCTTGTCGCGTTTCATTTTTAATGCGCGGGGGAGCCAGAGCAAGGTATGAATGCCGCCGACCGTGAACGTCCCGATCAGCAGTCCGGTCATGCCCCAGAATACCCAGAACAGGATCGGGTACTTTTTGGGATCATGATGCGTCGCATGCGTCAGGTAGCCGGCAAATTTGCGGTTTGCGCCTGAATGACATTTCTGACATGTGCCGACAACATTCTCATGGCTCAAATGGGATCGCGGATCAGTGACAGGAAGTATGTCGTGGGCCCCATGACAATCATAACATTTTGCCGTCTTGGTATACCCGAGCTGCGATACCTTGCCGTGATAGGTGTCAAAATAAGTTTTGGAAATTTCTTCATGGCAGCGTCCGCATTTGGTCATGATATCGAGCTTGAAGACATTCTCGTCAGCGCGGCGGATCGTATGCGCCGAATGGCAATCATTGCACACGGGAAGCGGTTTATCGGTGTTGTTCACCAGCTTCGAGTGAATGCTCTTTTCAAATTGCTGCTCGATCCCGTTGTGGCATTTCCCGCATGTCTGCGGAAGATTTTTCGGATTCACACTTGACGCTTCGTCGCTGCGGGGCAGCACACTGTGGGCGGTATGGCAATTGGTGCACATCGCGGTCACCGTCAGGCCGCTCTTCATCAACCCCTTGCCGTGGATGCTTTCCGTGTAGTGTTCGATGATTTCATGCTGGTCCCCGGTATAGCGGACGGCGGCTTTTTTCCCTTCGCGATGGCATCGTGCGCAGAGTGCCGGAACATTGGTCGCAAACGTGGATGATGTTTGGTCCGCTTTTCCCAGCACGCGGTGCGTTCCATGACACTCTTTGCAGTTCGGAGCGTTCGCATCTCCTTTTGCAAGCAGCATGCCATGCGTGCTTTTTTGATACTGTTGTCCCACTTCGGCATGACACGAAGCGCAATCCACTTTGTGCTGAATGGTTTCGCATGCCCGGACCCGCGATGCGTTGACTTCCGAATGGCACTGGCTGCAGGCGGTCTTCGCATGGCGCGAATGGTTCAGATCGTCAACGTTGACGAAGAGGGATCGTCCGTCATTTTTCGCTTTGATGTCTTTGTTTTCATGGCAGCGCAGGCAGTCGCGGTCTGCCATGCCCTGATCGTAGAACACTTTCCGGATTTTATGCGGCTGGTGGCAGTCGATACACGCCGGAAGGGAGTGGGCTTGTTTTTCCCATAACTCGCCTTTAATGACTTTCCGGTGCACCAGTTCAATCTCTGCATGACACTTGGTGCACGTCTTTGCAATGTTCTTCCTGGCGATCGACGAAGCGGGATCCGTATGGGGAAGAATCGAATGTGCGGTGTGACAGGTCGCGCAGTTGGGGGCAACCACGAGCCCCTTCCTCAAGAGACCTTCTCCGTGAATGCTTTCGGAAAAGTTTTCAATGATATTATCCTGATGAATCGTGCGCTGTTTCTGAACGGGGGAACCTTCCTGGTGGCACTTGCCGCAGGTATACGGAACTTTCAGCGGGGAGACAGATGACCGTGAATCTTTTGCAGAATAAATTTCGTGCGTCCCATGACATTCCTTGCAATGGGGAGCGAGAACGTCCCCCCGGGCTATGGCTTTTCCGTGCAGGGACTTCGCATGAAGGGCCTGTTCCTCTGCATGGCACGTCCCGCAGTCGACAGGAGCAAGTTCTTCATTGTGCGGCAGCTCTTTTCCGGCAACATCCGTATGGCAATCGATGCAGGCAAGCTTCGCATGACTTGATCCGCCGAACTTCTGTTCGTCGACAAACACATGAATCGGTTTCCCTTTTTTCGAACCGGTCAGCGATTTATCATTGTGGCATGCAAGACACTCTGCATTCTCCTGTGCGGCGAGAAGAGCGCTGCAGCAGAACAGCAGGACGGCAACAGGCAGACTGAAGCGAAGGAGAGGCCGTCTGGTGCGATATGGTGTTTGATTGCTCATATTGATAAACGCATTATTCCTCTTTGAACACGACGGAAGAAGGCTCTTCGCCGATTTCCGTGTACTTCATTTCCTTCCGTTTGATTTCTTCCAGCTCGAGCGGATGCTCTTCTTCCATCTCTTCTTCTGTCAGGGTGCCTTTCCAGAATGCAAGGTTCAAGGGATAGATATCCGGATTGAATATGATAAAATAAAAATGCCAGACGATGATTGCAAGCGTCGCGAGCCAGGCTTCGTAATAATGGACGGTGCGGGCAACGTCCCACCAGAGTTTGGTGAGCAGTCCGAGAAACGTGTTATCAAACCACAAAATCACACCGGTTGCCGCCATGACCATGGTGCCCCAGACCAGCGCCCAGTATTCGCTTTTTTCAATATAGCTGAATCGTGCGAACCGTGGTTTCTCTTTCGAGATTCCGAGATTATATTTCATCACGCCGATTGCATCCGTCACGTCCATCCAGACCGGCAGCAGGTCGCGGACAAGTTTTTTGCCCTGTTCGGTGAACAGGATATAATAGAGGTGGTACAGGCTTGCTGCCACTAAAATCACGGCCGCGATACGATGAAGAATTCCGCGCAATTCGAACATCACGGGACTGATCTGGCGGAACCCGGCGACCCACCAGGCATCCGGAAAGCGCAATGCGAAGCCGGTCAGCACCAGTGTCAGGAAGCTGATGAGCAGCGTTCCGTGCTGGATGCGTTCTTCCAGCGTCATCCGCACATATAACCGGTGGCCGGGATGAACCCGTTCAATAAGGCCGCGCCGGAACATCAGTTGACGCTTCGATTTCTTGACGAAATCCAGCAGGTTATGAACGATCATACCGCCGATCACGACGATGATGAGGACGATATAACCGGTCGTGACAAAATAGAGGAGATCCTCCTGGCGCTGTTCTGCGATCACATGGACCGATCCTTTTGCAAAGTTTTCATTTGCACCGGGGTGACATTTTCCGCATGTCTTTGCCAGGTTGGCTTTACTGACGCGCGATGTGGAATCGGATGACAGTTTAATATCGTGAATGCCATGGCAGCTGGCGCAATTGGCAACTTCCACCGACCCATGCTTCCCGGCCAGGCCATGATAACTGTCGGCATAGCTTTGATACCGATCGCTGGTAAATCCGAATTTTTGACTGAGCTTCACGGAGGAATGGCATGGCGAACAGACCTGCGACGAGACGTTGGTCGAGGCGACCGGTGATTTGGGATCGGTGTGTTTCAGGATGTTGTGTTCACCGTGACAATCGGTACAGGTTGGTGCCGCCGTGATCCCTTTTTGCAGAGCGGTGCCATGAATGCTCGATTTGAATGCGCGCGCAATATCGGCATGACATGTGCCGCATGTTTGTGCAATATTCTGTTTGTTGACGCGCGAGGCGGGGTTGGACCCCTTGTTCATATCGTGGCTGCCATGGCAGTCCACACAATTCGCCGCTTTTCCATTGCCCCGCGATATTGCAGATCCGTGGACGCTCGCATCGTACGATGCAATGAACCCGGCGGTCGGGGATGTCCGCGCTTTCACATTCGGATCATCCAGGTGACAGGAGAGACAGATTTTTTCCTGTGCCCGTTTGAACTGCGCGGTATCTGCACCTTCAGAGATTTTTGAAATGGGATGGCGATGGCACGTGATACAGTCCGGTGCTCCGATGACTCCGGCAGCAAGCGCTTTGGCATGTGCCGATTGAACAAATGTTTGTTTGACGCGGGTATGACACGCGCCGCAGGTTTCCACAAGGTTGACCCCGGGATGGTTTGAGCCGTTCGCCTTGACCGCAACGACGTCGTGAGTTCCATGACATTGTTTGCATGCGGCGATGAGCGCAGCGCCGTCACCCTTGGCTTTCAATACCGGAGCATGAAATTCATGCCGGTTCACCGCATTGGCATGGCATGTGAGGCAGTTGACCGGATTAATTTTTTCTTTGTGCGGAATATTGCCGGGATCAAAACCGGTATGACACGCGGTGCAGATAAGTTTCGCATGCGGCGATTTTAATTGTACCACACGGTCAACATACAACGAGACCGTTTTTCCATGACGTTCCGTGGACAATGTTTTGTCCTCGTGGCAGGCGAGGCAGTCGTCCACCGTCTGCGTACGGACCATCACCGGCGTGAAAATCGTCAGGGTCAATAAAATAAATAGAAATTCTAAACGTCTCATTGCTCTCTTGTTCTTCTTGATCATCGAGTGACCGATAGAGATTCTCCCACTTCATAATTTCTGAAGGGATGAATCATGATTCAGAAAATATAACTTTATTGATTAAGCATCTACTTCAATCGAATATCTTTACTGCAATCAATATCCTATAATTTGCTTCAGAAGTGACAATGATTGTACCATGAATCGGATCACAAACGTTCGATAATTCAGCGTAAACAACGCGTATTTGTTTAATAATTCTACAAACTTGTCTTGAGAATTGGAATTATTTGCTAAAAACGGGAATATTAGTGATTAAATACAGAGAGCGATAGTAGAGATAAGCAGCATTTATCAAAATGGACCTCATGTGGAGAATGATGACAATGCCGTTGACGAATTATTGGTTCAGTTTTGGTTTCCTTAAATATTCTTCGAGCTCCGACCGGAATGATGGATGTGCGATTGAAATGAGGGCTTCGGCACGTTGATGGAGGTTTCTTCCATGGAGAGAGGCAACGCCGTATTCGGTGACCACATAATGGACATCCGCCCGCGATGTCACGACCCCCGCGCCGGGTTTCAGCTGCGGTACGATCCGTGACAACGTTCCGTTCTTGGTGGTTGAAGGGAGTGCAATGATCGGCTTGCCGTCCTTGGAATGAGCCGCTCCGCGTATGAAATCCACCTGACCGCCGAACCCGCTGTAAATTTTTGTACCGATGGAATCGGAGCAGACCTGCCCGGTAATATCCACTTCGATGCAGGAATTGATCGCCACCATTTTTTCGTTCTGCGCAATGATGAATGGATTGTTCGTATAGTCGCACGGGTGCAGTTCGAACAGGGGATTGTTGTGGACATAGTCGTAGAGATTTTGAGAGCCCATGACGAATGTTGCGACGACTTTACCAGGATGAAGTGTTTTTTTCTGGCTGGTAATAATCCCCTTATCGATGGCTTCCACAACGCCATCGGAGATCATTTCGGTGTGGACGCCAAGATTCTGTCTCCCCTCGATTCGTGCGAGCACCGCATCCGGGATGCCGCCGATCCCCAGCTGCAGGGTTGCATTGTCTTCGATCAGCGGAGTAATGAAATCCGCAATCCGTTTTTCAATGTCCGACGCCGTGATAGGGCTCAGTTCCAGGATCGGCACCGAGCATTCCACTATTTTATGCACGCGGGAAACGTGGATGAAGACATCGCCCAGGGTCCGCGGCATGCGCTCGTTGACCTGTGCGACCACGATCGTTGCACTATCCGCTGCCGCTTTGGACGCGGCACACTCCACGCCGTAACTCATAAACCCATGCGCATCGGGCGGTGACAGGTGAATAAAGACGACGTTCAGCGGGATGTACTTTGAAGTAAAAAGCGCAGGGACCTGCGAAAGATGCACCGGCACATAATCTGAATTCCCGTCGGCGATCGACTGCCGGTCGCCGGGTCCGACAAACAATGAATTATGCCTGAAATGCTGAGCCATGCCGGGCTTGGAAAGAGGATCATCTCCGAGCAACAACACATGATTGATGGTGACATTGGAAAGCTCCGAAGCACGGTTTGCCAGGGCGTGGGTCAGGAGCAGCGGTGTTGCGGCATTCCCGCTGAGAAAAATATTGTCTCCCGATTTAACGACACGGACGGCTTCCTCTACCGATACCACTTTCGACTTGTATTGATCGAGCCAGTTCATGGTCGCTCCTATCGGGTGGCGGATGATGAAGAGTGAAGGAGCTGTTGAACGTCGTCCAATTTGATATTAAACGCTTTCGCAGCGGCCCGGTTCGTGCAGCAGCCCTGGAAGGTGCACACTCCTTTGGAAAGTCCGATATTGGCACGGAGGACCTGCTCCAGGCCAAGCTCGGTCGCTTCGCGCAGGAACGGGAGAAGGACGTTCGTCCATCCCACGGTTGCGGTGCGCGGCACCGAGGCCGGAGTATTCGGGACGCAATAATGCACGATTCCATGGGTGATATACACCGGATCGGTCAGCGTCGTCGGACGGCTGGTTTCGACACAGCCGCCCTGGTCGATGGAGATATCGACAATGACGGAGCCCGGCTTCATTTGCTTTACCAGCTCTTCAGAAACGAGATGCGGAGTCTTTTCACCTTTCAGCAGCACCGCCCCGATGAGGGCATCTGCTTCGCGTACCGCACATTCAATATTATACTGGTCGGAAACGGCGGTGGCAATTCTCCACTGAAACAAATTCTCCACTTCGCGCAGCCGGCTGATGTTCTTGTCGATGATCATCACCTTCGCTCCAAGTCCCAGCGCAACACGCGCGGCGGTGCGCCCCACGGTTCCGGCGCCGAGAATGAGCACGTCGGCGGCGGGTACGCCGGGGATGCTTCCCAGCAGCACGCCTCGTCCGCCCTGGCGCGCCTGCAGGTAATGCGCGGCGACTTGAATTGAAATCTGACCGGCAATTTCCGCCATCGTTTGAACAATCGGCAGGTCGCCGAGTTCGTTTTCAATCAGCTCGTATCCGATGGCCGTGACGCGTTTCTCAAGAAGCGTCTCGATCGTTTTTTGTTTGGAGATGGCGAGATGGAGCGCGGAGAACAGGGTTTGTCCTTCGTGGAGAATTTTGAGCTCGGAATCGGCAGGGGGCGCAATTTTTAAAACGATATCGGACCGGTTAATGACTTCTTCCGGGCTGTAGACGATGACGGCGCCGGCGTCAATGTATTCATCGTCCTTGAAAAAGCTCAGGGCTCCCGCGTTTCGTTCCACGTACACATCAGCGCCCAGGCCCACCAGTGTTTTCACGCCGCCCGGCGTCAGCGCCACCCGGCGTTCCGATGGAGCGATTTCTTTGAGTATGCCTATGTTCATACGACTATCCCCTTTTTTCTATTTCGCTTGCACAACGTAGGAAATGATTTTTTGAAGTGCAACAGGGTGGAGCCGCTGAGCAAATGAGCCGATGAGTGATAAAATTGTTCTTAGTTGATTAGTGCGTAGTGCGTTGTTCAAGAGTTGATGGTGAAGGGAAGTTGTTACAAATATAGTGTTTGCCCCGTAGGGGCAATATATTAATAGGATAATTATTAGACAGAATTCAAGCTCCGATAGGAGCGAAATACAAGATGAGCAGTTGAGTCATTGAGCAGATAAGCCGATGAGCAGTTGAGTAGGTAAGTTTAATCTTTGCGCAAGTAACTAAGAACCAAGAACTACGAACTAAGCACAATTTCTTCCTACAAAAACTCCGGATGGCAATCGGAGATGACGCCGTTGCTCACCTGACCGCAGGCACGGATTTCGTTCAGTTTCTGGTTGATGTGCAGGACGATTCTGCTCTTCTCCTCCAGAATTCCCCGGACAAATGAATTGACGGCCGGATAGTCACATTCCGTCATTAATGTTTCGTAAAACTGAATCATCTCCGTTTCTTTGTGCATTGCTTCCGTCAGCATAATGCACGTGATACGGCAGTCGTGATTGCATTTGATGCCTGCGGATTCGTTTGCATGATCGCTCCACGCTTTGATTGCCGAAGGTATGTTTTCCGCCTGAGTCATCGTGCCGCCATTTCAGCTGCCGCTTCTATCGCCAATTCTTTGCCGCGTGTTAATGCCAGTTCATTGAGAGGAATAAGGTGCTGGCGGTGCGGCGGCAGGACGCCATGCAATGCACTCAGGACATGCTCCAGCGTGACAATCGGGCGCAGTTCGAGGAAGGCGCCGAGCAGGACCATATTTGCCACCTGCTTGCTCTTGAGCTTCTGTGCTTCTTCCAATCCGGGAAGCGGCAGAATCTCAATATCTTTTCTCACCGGCGGGCGAATAATCGTCGATCGTTCATAGATCAGAAGGCCGCCCGGTTTTACTGCATGTTCAAACTTTTCGACCGACGGTTGATTGAGCACAATGGCGGTGTCAAATTTTGTGACAATCGGAGAACTGATGCGTGTATCAGAAACGATCACCGTGCAATTCGCAGTCCCGCCGCGCATTTCCGGGCCGTACGACGGCATCCAGCTTACTTCTTTTTTCCCTTCCATTGCAGCGTATGCAATGATTTGCCCCATGGAAAGAACGCCCTGACCGCCAAAGCCGGCAATAATTATTTCCTGTGTTGTACTCATGGTCGTCGTCGTATTTGAAAGAGGTTCATGCTTTGCTCTTGAAACAATTTAATTTTTCGGGACTTTAATATCGCCCAGCGGATAAAATGGAAACATGTTTTTTTCCAGCCACTCATTGGATTCCACGGGAGTCATTTTCCAGCCGGACGGACAGTTCGACACCACCTCAATAAAACATGTTCCCTTTTTCTCTTTCTGATAACGGAACGAAAGGGCGATCGCTTTCTTCAACTTGCGGACAGCGCCCGTATTGTGCACCGAGTGCCGCGCCACGAAATATGCCCCGGGAAGCTGGGCGATCAATTCGGTGATCTTCAACGGATTGCCCATTGTCGAAACTTCACGGCCGAACGGCGAGGTCGTTGTTTTCATGCCCGGCAGGGAGGTCGGAGCCATCTGGCCACCGGTCATCCCGTAGATGCCGTTGTTGATGAACAGCATGAGGATATTTTCACCTCGGTTGATCGTATGGATGGTTTCTCCGGTGCCGATTGCAGCAAGATCGCCGTCGCCCTGATAGGAAAAGACATATTTCTCGGGGAGAACGCGTTTGACCCCTGTTGCGACGGCGCTTGCGCGTCCGTGCGCCGCTTCCTGCATGTCGATATTCATATAATCGTATGCAAACACCGCGCAGCCGACGGGGGCCACTCCGATGGTTTCTTCCTGAATATGCAATTCATCGATTACTTCCATCAGGATTTTATGCACCACTCCATGCCCGCACCCCGGACAGT
>RPQN01000029.1 GCA_003819715.1 Ignavibacteriota bacterium
GCCACCAGCCGATGAGCGGTGGAACACCATACCGTTGATAAAGTTGAGGAATGCCATATTGTACCGCGACACACAGGGCAAGCGCTCCCCCTAAAAAATACCAGAGCGATTCTTTTAACACTGACATTTTACCATTCATAGAGCATATCCTCTCAGTTCATATTATTGGCAAATATCAATAATATATGGTTGGTCTTACCAACGAAAGCACGGTCAATGGTTCCAGGACGATCCAACAGAAGCATGGGGTGTGCGGCGATATCTCTCGTGTACAATACCTCGCTTGCAATAAATGCCGATACCGAATAATTATATATTGCCCTGGTCAGTTACGGCACGATGGGCACCGGGTGTGGCCGCGTTCCGCTGTGAGGCGATAGTGCAAAAAAGGAACACTATTTTTTAAATCCAAAACACATACAAAGGTTTTACCGCACATATCGCTAATAAGGCGACAAACCACCATATGTTTATATCCAGTATTTGAGGTATGAGTTTTACTACAATAAGAGTTACAAATATTGCAGCCCATTGAGCTAATTTTACATCTAAAATACTAAACTTTTTCGCTCGATTTGTCATATTTTCTATGAATTTCATTTTTATTACCCCCTCAAATACAGAATAACCATTTTTTTAAGCTGAGGAACAAATCACCTATTCGCATTACTTTTCTTTATCCTTCCTTGTCTGCGTCCACGTGAAGAATGCATCCAGAACAAGAGCCAGAATAATTACAATAAACCAATTGACTTCGACGTAGTCATGGACATTGAGGCTGAATACAAAATTGAGAAGTGTGCTGAGAATAAGCATGGGTAAAAATAGAATACTAAAAAATACGATTTGTTTTTTTGTGAACATGATGAGGCCTCCTTTGGTAATGTCTTATGATGTAATTCATAGTTTAATGTTCGTTTAATACCTTGTTCAAGAGTTTCAGGTCGTCAATCACATGGCGTGTCATAAGAAAATTCTTCCGAACATGTTCTTTTCCGTTTGCTCCGAGATACTGGCCGACTTTCGGGTGTTTGAGAATCGAGATCACTATTTCTGCGCACCCCCGGATGTCGTACGGTTCCACGAGAAATCCGGTCTTATTGTCGATCACTTGCCGCGGAATCCCGCCGACATTCGACGCCACAACGGGCTTCCCTTTCCAGAGGGCTTCTGTCACGGTGAGGCCAAATCCTTCTCGAATGGATTTCTGAAGTATCACACTCGATTTACTCTGGAGCGCGTTGACGAGAATATTGTCTTCCACGGTGAGCAGGAGAACATCGTTGTTGTCAATCAATGAACCTGCGGCAGTTCTGGTTTTATCAAAAATTTCCATGCCCTCAGGGTCGTCCGAAGCCATGCTTCCGCATAAGACAAGACGACAATCGCATTCTTTACGTACAAGTTTGTAAACTTCAATGACATTCTCCGGATCCTTCCACTTGTCAAATCTGGATATTTGTGTGATCAGCGGTTTATCTCTAGGTACGCCGTACTTCCGGAGCGTTCGGTCTATTAACTCTTCCGGAATTTCTTTATTCTTCGAAGAAAGCGGATCTATCGCGGGATCGATGATGGTGTACTTCATCGGAAGTTCCTTGCGGACATACTGCTCATCAGACACAATGATTCCGTCATAGGCGAGGATGAATCCTTTAAGAAAGTACCACAGATCTTCATTCGGATGAGAGAGATCGACATGACATCTCCATATCCACGGTTGACGTTTTTTATAAAACCGTATAAGCGGGAGCGGTTGAGGATCATGGATAACAACACAATCAGCGTCGATCTTGCAGTAGGATGCAAATTCCTGATTATTCTCCAGATAGAGCGAAGCTTTGATATCGGTCATGCGGATGGATTCACCCTGAATGGCATTATGAAACTTCTTGGTAATATTGAAAAATTCCGGAGTGCCTCGCAGCATTCTCCAATCCGCATCGATACCAGCCGCATTGAGGAGTGGTACCAGTGAATAAAGAATTTCAGCCACTCCGCCGCCATAATATGTAGAATTGATATGAATAACTTTTTTCCCATACAAAGGACGAGCCAATCGGTAGATTTCTGCGATAACATCGTCGCCAACAATATCTCTATAATCTTCCAAAGTCCGCATAAGTCACCTTTTAATAATTCTTCCATTAAGTGGGATGATGATTGGAACGATGAGTCTGCAGCCTGATGATCATCTTGAGTATTTGGAGAACTTCATCGACATCATTCACATAATAATGAGCTTGGGTATCCGCCGTATTTCCAACATGGATAGTGATTCCTGATGATTGAAGCACCTGGAAGGCATCCTCATCGGTTATATCGTCGCCAATATACATCTGCAATGAACGGGGAGAATGTTGTTGAGCACTCAGAATTTCCATGACCGCACGTCCTTTTCCCCAATCAACAGGAGGTCTCACTTCGAGGACTTCTTTGCCTTCTGTAAGAACCAATCTCGAATCAAACTCATATATCGTCTTTCGTGCTATTGCTTTAAAAGCAGTTTGCTCTTGAACGGAAACATTCCTGTAATGAATGCTTAATGTGAATTGCTTATCCTCTAAAAATGATTTCGGGAACGGTTGAAACGCGCCTTGAAGAATGGTATAAAGCTTCCTGAGCTTTTTTATAAACCGCTCGGCTTCCGGATGCCTCCACTCTTTTCCGTCCTGCAGAACATGAAATCCATGGTTTGCGACAAAACCGATATTTTTAAAAAGAACAAGTTTTTGTATGTCCGCCATGGATCTTCCAGTCACCATAGTCACTTTCAGATGCGGAAGCTGAATGAGTTGTTGTAATACGTGCACTGTTTCTGGTTCAAGGACCGCCTCGGCCGGTGTGCTTCGAATTGGAGTTATGGTTCCGTCGTAATCAAGAAACAAATCAATTTCAGAAGCGGTATGCAGCTGCCTGGAAATATTGTTCCAGATGTCGAGTTGTTTAGGCGATAAATGAAAAGGACCGTTATTATTCATGTCTGCTCCTGGGGCGCCTGCTTTGGCATCCGCAGATGGGAAAGCGTGGTAATGATGTTTGCCGCCCATCGGTACACATTGCGCTCTTTGACAACCGTTCGCATTTCCTGCATGCGTTCTCGGCGTTCGCTTTTTTCCATTTTCAATGCTTGATGTATGGCTTCTGCCGTTTCTTCAATGTCGTATGGATTGACAATCAAAGAATCTGGAAGTTCACGGGAAGCTCCTGTAAATTGGCTGAGAATAAGTACGCCGTCTCCATCAGTGCGGGTTGCTATGAATTCTTTAGCAACAAGATTCATGCCGTCATGGAGTGAAGTGACCATACACACATCGGCAGCTCTATAGTACTCACCGATGGTCTTGTGATCATGATGGGCTTTCAGAAAAATGATCGGTTTCCAATTCTTTGCTTGAAATGACCAATTGATTTTATCGGCGGATTCGTCCAATTCAGCTATCAAGTCGTGGTATCGTTTGATATGAGTCCGGCTGGGGGCTCCGAGTTCAACGAATGTAAATCTTCCAATATATTCCGGATATTTCTCGAGGAATCGCTGGACCGCCTGGAATCTTTCAACAATTCCTTTTGTATAATCTATCCGATCAACGCCGATTGCCATAAAGGAAGCAGAGAGGCCGAATTTCTTAAGTAAGGTTTCTTTTGTCGCGTTGGAAGAAAGCGGCGCACCGCTGATTTCAGTTTCAAATGGATGAGCAACACTGATCGGAAACGGACGGACGGATGTCAGTTGTCCATGTCGTTCTACCGAAAATTGATCCCAGTTGATTTTTGATTCCAAGAAACGATCAACGGTCTCAAGGAAATTATTACAGTGAAATTGGATATGAAATCCGATAAGGTCCGCGCCGAGTAATCCAAGCAGCAGTTCTTGTTTCCACGGACAAATACCAAAGACTTCCGGATTTGGCCATGGGGTATGCCAGAAGATTGCAACACGCGCATCCGGCCGTTTCGATTTTATCAATAACGGTAAAAGTGCAAAATGATAATCTTGAATCAGAACAAGGGGAGCTTCTTCTCCGCTAATTTCTTCCAGCAATGCATCAGCAAACTTCTGATTCACTTTCTGGTATTGAATCCAATCCTGTAATCCAAACGTCGGACGTGTATGCGTGATATGGCAGAGCGGCCAAATACCTTCGTTTGAAAATCCATAATAGTATCCCTCCTCTTCTTCTTTTGAGAGGAATACCCTTCGCAGTTTATACGCCGGTTCGTCGGGTGGAACGGGAATCATATTTCGTGCATCTACTGTTTCTCGATCTGCAGTTCCACTTCCATGGGCTATCCAAATACCGCCGCATGCGCGCATGATCGGATCGAGTGCAGTGACCAATCCTCCAGCAGGAACAATGCATTGAATTGAATTTCCCACGTTCATGTGCATATACGGCTCGCGATTTGAAACGACAAAAAGATTCTTTCCGTTCAATTCTATCTTCACATGTTCTTTGAGCCGCTCTGACGTCCAAAGTGATTCCGCTTCAATTCGCAACCGTGCTTCTTCTTCTGCGGAAGAACGCGCATGTGCAAGGCTTTTTGCCAGGAGAGCAACCTCGGCAGCTAAAGGACGGAGAAGGTCGCCGCGAGGAAGATCGATCGTGGCTGCTGCCTTTCCGGTTCGTAAACTATGCATCCACTTTGCGATTTGTGCGATGGGACCTGTTATGCTCCAGCGGACGACCAGAACGGTTGTAATAATAATGAGGAAAAAATGCATCATCAGTCTAAAGAAATTTGTTCTCCAGATTCCTTCTAATCGTGTATCAATGAAAGAAGCGTCATGATAGAGTAATAATGCACCGAGAACACGTGATTCTTCGTCAAAAGGGATGACGTACAGATGAACCGCTTTTCCATTGATTTGTTCTATGCCCGAAGTCTTTTCATTACGGGAAATGGATTCCCATACCTTTGGTGGAGTGATTTGAAAAACAGATTGCAGCGCGGGGCTTGTCACGATTCCAACTCCCTGGCTGTCATAGACCGCAATACCGATGAGTCTTGCCCGATTTCCAAACCGCTCTACCATACGCTTTAGTTTCACCGTCGCATTGGCTTGAAGATAGTTTTTAATTGATTCCTGCAGGCTTTCACCGAGAACGTTTGCGCGGACATTCAATTCCTGAATGAGCGTCTCTCGTTCGCTTTGTACTTGGAGATATGAAAACACGGAGGAAACAAGCGCCGCTGCGATAAGGAGCGATACGGTCAGCCGTACAGTTATTTTCATGATTGCACCATTACGTTGTCAGCTCAAAAGACATACATGAAACATCATCTGCTGTTTCTCCACAGCTTTTCAAGAATTTGTGTAGCCCATTCTTTTCCTGCCAGCCCAAAAGCGATGGCCAGTGCGAGACACAATCCACCAAAGGCAATTTCAAATGCCGATATCAAAACCTGTCCACCGATAGAGAGCTGCTGAAGAGCGATAAATACGACGAGGAATATTATTGCCCAGTAGGTAATCGTACTGATGAACTCTGCACCGGCAATCCGGATATTCGTCAAATAAGTAAATGTTGCGCCGCGCACGAGTTTTGCGAGGAGCGAGCCGAATATCACCACCAAAATAGCCGCAACAACATTTGGCATGTACAACAAAATCCTGTTAAAAAGCTCTTTTGCTGCGTTCAATCCAAGACTATGAAGCACCGCGAGTGTTAAACCGAATAAAAGAAACCAATAGATAAGGTTTGCCAGAATATTCACAGTAGAATACTGAGCGCCGCCCTTGAGCAGAAAATCTTCAATCCCTGCTTTTTCAGACAACGTATTTATTCGAACGAATTTCAGAATAAATATGATGACTCTCCGTAACAGCCTGGCGAGCACCCAACCGATGATAAGAACGAGAACACCGATCACAAGTTGCGGCAGAAATTGAACGAGTTGTTCCCAAAGCGATTGCAATGACTTAAGCATGGTATTAATTTGATCCAGCATAATATTCTCCTTGGATCGATTAAGAATTTATTATTACTACTGGACAGGGGGCAACCTTCATAATGCTTTGTGTCACAGGGAAAGAGAAGAGACGCTTCCACCATTCTGTTTTGCTTCTGATTCCGATAATGCAGAGGTCGGCCTGAGCTTCTCCAAGAACATCTACAATATTTTGCACTCTCGTGCCGGATAAATGTAAAACAGGAGAAATGTTCGGTGGAATAACGCGCTTTATTGCATCCTGAATAACATCGCTATACCATTGATCGTTGATGCAATCAAAGAAAATATTGTGATAGGTTGGTACTCCGGCGAGCATAAAACCTGCAAAGGCAGCGAATTGCTCCGTCATATAAATGATATGGAGGTGTGCCGCCGAATGAAGCGCCAAGGTGCTTGCATATGCAAGGGCCAATTGACTTTCTTTGTTAAAGTCAAAAACGCAAAATATTTCTTTTAATCGTATGGGTTGCATAATAGTATTTCATGCGTTATGACCATCAATATGATTCCCGGATGATACCACACGCAACGCAAGCATTCCCAAACAACCGGAAATGAATGATGCCAGAAGAATCGCCGTCTTAGAAATGTTCAGAAGATTCTCATCATGGAAAGCAAGATTCGCAATGAACAATGACATCGTAAATCCAATTCCTCCAAGCAACCCGATTCCATAGATCTGTTTCCATGTAATGCTCGATGGGAGTTCGGCCAATTTTAACTTGACCGATATCCAGGCGAACAATGTTATTCCTATTTGTTTCCCTATAACCAATCCACAGAGAATGCCAAGAGCCGCAGGTGTCATAAGAGTAGACCCAAAATTATCACCAAGCATGACACCGGCGTTTGCAAGAGCAAATATTGGCATAATTGCAAAGGTCACCCATGGGTGTAATGTATGCTCAAATCGTAGGAGTGGAGTCTCTGCCTCTTGACATGTGTGTCCGATTGTCTGCACGATAGACTGTTGATCTTGAGTAAGTATATTGCGCTGAGATGATTCATCCTCTTTCATGAACCGTTGAAGCAGTGCGGAAAGTTTCTCTACGAAATCTTTTGATGCAAACTGCGGCCGAGCCGGTACTGTCAACGCGAGCAATACACCGGCGATTGTTGCATGGATTCCCGATTCGAGCATCATAAACCACAATAGCATTCCTAGGATCACGTAAACTGACGGTCGGCGAATACCTGCTCTATTGGCACAAAACAGAATAAAAAGCACTACGGCCGCGGCTGCAATAAACAACCATTGAATCTGTGAACCATAAAAAAGAGCTATCACCAGCACTGCTCCCAAATCATCGATAATAGCAAATGCGGTAAGGAGAACTTTCAATTGATGAGGAATGCGGGAACCTAATAATGCGAGGACACCAAGTGAAAATGCGATGTCCGTAGCCATCGGAATCCCCCATCCCGCTTCTGTACCCGTCCCTTTCGTAAATAAAAAGTAAATAAATGCAGGAATTATCATTCCTCCCAAAGCCGCAGCCACGGGAAGAATTGCGCGCTTGATACTTGCGAGTTCACCGATGAGGATCTCGCGCTTAATTTCAAGTCCCACCACAAAGAAAAAAATGCACATCAGGCCATCGTTGATCCAATGAAACAGCGTCTTCGTTAAAAGTGCACCTTCGATTCCGATGGATATTTCTGTTTGCCATAATCCTTGATACAAATTATGTAATGGAGAGTTTGCCAGGACAAATGCGATTACCGTGCAACCCATCAGAATGAATCCCGCCGACGATTCCAATTGGATGAAATCCTGGATGGGCTGAACAACCTGTCGAAAAAATTTTCTTATAAATCGACTGATTTGTTTATTCATTGAATTTCGAATTTTTTCTGTCGCTCGTTTCTTATAACAACCCGATAATTTTTAAGAGCGCGGCTATTGCTGCAAGGCCAAGAACGGTCATAAGAACACCAAAAAATGCAAACGACTCCTTTTCAGGATGTTTTTGTTTCGGTGATTCGTTCATTTTATTTTCCTTTCATTTCCTGTTCTGGTAAAATGGCATTTTAATGAAACAGACGAGCCTTCCAGGGATCGCAGTACACGTGATATTCATCGCGATGACTGGACGAGCACTCATCCAATTTTCCTTTGTTGACTGAACTATTGAAAAAAATTAGAAGCTTCCGAAGAACAACTTTCCTCTTAAAGTGTTATTCGAAGTTTCAATGTATTACTGGTACAATTGTAAAGCGGGTTAACTCTGGGGTGGAGCGCGGGAAGTATAAAAAGGGAATATGGGATCTGGAAGAATACCGGTTTCACCCTGTGTAAACGCAATGCCATACAAAGAGATGCGCGGCAATTCCGGGGGAGTGAAAACTGCCGGAGAAGGAACAGAAATCTTGACGGTTGAAGGGATGTGCTTATACTGTGAGTAAGAGACCGTGAATGTCGATGAATGACTACCGGCAGGCTTGGAAATATGCTGCGGATTGGTCCCGAAACCGGTTACCGTCAGTGTTTCAAGATAGCCGGCAACTCCAAGCAGCACATAGCTGAAGAGCAAGAGGGAAATCACAATATGACGATGACGATGCAGCATTTTTATCTCCAGTAGAATACAAAGTCTATTGCAGAGAGTCAAGAGGGCTGAGCTTTTACTCTCTCGTACATCCTTAACGGTCGATTTCAGATAAAAGTTGACCTCTTCCTGTTCGTTCTCACCAAACCAGCGGTGAAACTAAACGATCCTCTTCAATGTTTAATAATCACGGTATGATAGTTTGGCAAGGAGACTTATGAATTTTAAAATAATTTCATTACTGATAAGCGTTTTCTTCATTTCAAGCTGCACAAAAATGGACTCTAAAAATATGAATACGCGATTACTGCCGGACGATGGAAAAGGATTGGAAACTGCGACGTTTGCAGGAGGCTGCTTCTGGTGCGTCGAAACTGCATTTGAGGATTTAGACGGTGTCAAGAAAGTGGTTTCCGGTTACGCAGGCGGGCATGTAAAAAATCCGACGTATGAGGAAGTCTGCACCGGAACGACAGGCCACCTGGAAACCGTTCAGATTACCTTCGATCCGGAACTGATCAGTTATTCGGAACTGGTCGACATCTTCTGGAGACAAATCGATCCGACGGACAGCGGAGGCTCGTTTGTCGACCGGGGATCGCAGTACCTCTCGGCAATTTTCTATCATAACGAAGTGCAAAAGAAGACAGCCGAAGCGTCGAAATTGGAACTTGAGAAAACGGGGATCTTTGAAAAGCCGATCGCCACGAAAATTATTCCGTTCACCGTGTTTTATCCGGCGGAGGATTATCATCAACAGTATTGCAAAAAAAATCCCGTACGGTATTACAGCTATCGAAGCGCATCGGGGAGAGATCAATATATTAAAGCAGTCTGGGGAGATGTTGGATTATCGAAATACACAAAACCGAAGAATGAGGAACTGAAGAAGAAGCTGACCGATATGCAATATGAAGTCACGGCGCAATGCGGGACGGAACCCGCATTCCACAATGCCTATTGGAATAATAAAAAATCCGGAATTTATGTCGATATCGTTTCCGGCGAGCCGTTGTTCAGTTCGACGGATAAATTTGAATCAGGGACCGGCTGGCCGAGTTTTACCAAACCGATCGATTCGCGATACATTGTGAAGAAGAAAGATACAACGGCATTCATGGAGCGCATAGAAGTGCGCAGCAAAACAGGCGATTCGCATCTGGGACACGTTTTCGATGACGGGCCCACTCCAACTCATCTCCGGTATTGCATCAATTCGGCTTCTCTCAAATTCATCCCCAAGGAAGAAATGGAAAAAGCCGGTTATGGATATCTCCTCTGGGTATTGAAGTGACGATGCGTAGAGTCCGTCGCCCCGACGGACATAATAATCGTCTATTCTGGGGAATGCCTGCCTGCCGTAGACAGGGAATCTACATTATTTCTCTGTCCTGAACGAAGAGGGCGTTCAACCTTTTCATCATTGACGGGTCAAACTGAAAATTACAGTTCCAGCTTCCTGATCCAGAAACATTTTTGGTCATTCTTCGTCTATTATCAGTGACCAGGTTGTTGAAGCGAGCGCTCCACTCATGTTCTTCTTGAAAATAAGAAAGGAAGGAAATATGCCCACCGGTTTGAAACGAATAACGATTGGCCTTGCGCTTTTTGTCGGATTTGCATTACTGATTCCTTCACTACTGCAGGCACAGCCTCAGCGAATGTCTGTCGAAGAGCGGGTGAAGATGTTGAAAGGTAGTTTGAAACTGACGGATGAACAGAGCAATAAAATCACTACCATTCTGGAAGATATGCGCGAAGAGATGACCACGGCCGTGAAAGATATCCGCGACAATCCGGATTCCATGAAGGCTATCCGGAGGGAAATGATGAAAAAGACCGATGAGTCCATAAAATCCGTTCTCACAGAAGAACAGGCAAAGAAGTACGATACCATGATGAAAGAACGCCGCCCTCGAATGGGTCGTCGGACACAATAGCGGTTACCCCTAGTTACAACCGCAGTGTCAACACAAAGCCGGGCCGGTGGACCTGGCTTTTGTGTTTTCTTCCCCGCTCCCTCATAGGATGGTTCCCGATCGGCTCGCGTGCTGTGCCCGTCCTTGCTTCTCTCTCCATTTCTCGGTACTTTTTTACAATCAACAGACGGAAATAAATGCAACCTTACATACGCTCTGCCCTGGTTATCATCGGGTTGTTGCTGCTCCAGACCACATTTCTCCCGTTTATCGCGCTCGGCGGATTTCTTCCGGATCTTTTCATCCTCTATCTGGTGATCATTGCGTTACAGCGCGGACAAATAGAAGCGACCGTCAGCGGGTTTATCACCGGACTGCTGCAGGACATCATGACCACTCATTTTTTTGGTTTGGCAGCGCTTTCGAAAACCGTCGCAGGGTTCACTGCCGGCTATTTCTATAATGAGAACACCGCTGAACAAACTCTCGGATCGTACCGATATGTCCTGCTCGTTGGACTCTGTTCGCTTATCCATAACCTGATTTATTTTGTCATTTTTTTTCAGGGGACGAGCGGCTTCGTTTTCATTTCCACCCTGGAATATGCCATCGGGACGACACTCTATACATGCCTTCTCGGCGTCCTGCCGATGTTTTACTTTTCCAGAAAATATAACACGCCCTGGGCGCAATGAATACTATAGAAGAAATCGGCGCCCCATCACGCAAGCGGGTTCTGACCATTATTATTGTTACGGCATTTGTATTTTTGTTGATACGGCTCTACCAGCTGCAGTTGTTTTATCATGTGGAATTCGGGAAGAAATCCGACGAGAATAGTGTCCGCACGATTATCAAAGAACCGGTTCGCGGTTATATGTTTGACCGAAACGGCCGGCTCGTGGTTGATGATGGACCCGCCTATTCCATTACCGTCACTCCGGCGTCATTTAATTCCGGTACGCTCCCCTTGTTCAGTTCTCTCGTGCGAATGGAATCGCCGATGATCCAGGAGCGGCTTGATCGGGGCAGGATCTATTCAAAATTCTCGCCAGTGCGCGTCAAACGGGATGTTGATTTTAAAACGCTCGCTGCGGTGGAGGAAAATCTTTATCAACTCCCCGGTGTGGCATATGAAATTGAATCAAAACGCATTTATCCATTTCAGGTCCGCGCGCCGCATCTGCTGGGGTATTGCAAGGAAATAACGGATGCCCAGATGTTAAAAGCGGGCAGCGCCTATCAACAGGGCGATATCATCGGATCCTCCGGGTTGGAAGCGAGTTACGAAACGTTCCTGCGCGGGGAAAAAGGGTATGAATTCATCTCCGTCAATTCCAAGGGGCAACTGGTGGGTGCGCTCGAAGGAGGGTTGCGGGACGTCCCCTCCAAGGAAGGATTTGATTTAAACCTGAGCGTCGACATCGGCCTCCAGATGCTTGCCGAATCCCTGATGGTGAATTATCGCGGTGCATTGGTTGCTCTGGATCCGAACGACGGCGGCGTGCTCGCCATGGTCAGTAAACCGGATTTTGATCCCTCATTGTTCAGCGGTGTCACGTCGGTTGAAGTTTGGAACCAATTGAATACCGATCCTGACAAGCCGCTCTTCAACCGCGCCACCATGACCCGCTACCCGCCCGGTTCGACATTCAAGATGTTGATCGCGGCAGCGGCACTGCAGGAAGGAATTATTGACGAACATTATCGCATTACATGCACCGGTGCATTTCGGTTCGGAAATAAAGTGTTCAAGGATCTCCATGTCCATGGATCGATGAATGTGGTCGAAGCGATTCAGCATTCGTGCAACGTGTTTTTTTATCAACTCATTCTCAAAATCGGAATTGATAACCTTGCCAAATACGGCAAACGATTTGGATTTGGCCAGCCGTCCGGTATTGATGTGGGTGAAGAAACCGCAGGCATTCTTCCTTCGACAGAATATTACAACCGTGTTTATGGAAAAGGAAAATGGACGCAGGGATATCTGGTCAGTCTCGGTGTCGGCCAGGTCGTTAAGAAGATCTCGCCTCTGCAGATGGCGCGATATGCGGCGCTGCTGGCGAACGGCGGAACACTCCTGCAGCCGCATGCGGTTAATTCCATCCTGAACAAGCGCACGAACCGGTACGACGTGATCGATCACAGCGAACATTCGGTGGGGATTGATTCGAGCGTCATGAGATTAATCCGTGAAGGGATGCGGCGGGTGGTGCAGGAACCGGGCGGTACCGGAGGGATGGCGCGCATTCCCGGAATCGTTTCAGGCGGAAAGACAGGAACGGCCGAAAATCCTCACGGTGCGGATCATGCCTGGTATATCGGATTTGCGCCGTTTGATCATCCAAAAATTGCCATTGCCGTGATGCTGGAGAATGCAGGCTTCGGCGGAACGAAAGCGGCTCCCGTTGCGGGCAAGGTCATGGAGCGGTACCTGTTTGGAGATTTGCCCCCGAAGCCGAACAGCCGTCCCCACGCAATTGCATTGAACGATTCAACGCACCAGTCAACGATATCGCGAAAGCAGTAGTATGCTTCATTACATGAAAGAATATTTCGATTTCCGCGCATTCTTCATCTGCGTGCTCCTGGTCATTATCGGCCTCCTCTCCATCTATAGCGCGACATTTGACATCAACAATGCGGCGAATTTTTACAGACAGGCCATCTGGGCCGCTCTCGGGTTCATTCTCATGCTCGTGACCGCATTTATTCCGCTCCGCACTCTCCAGCGGTTATCGTTCGCATTTTATTTTTTCACGCTTGCCGTTCTGGTGATCGTGCTCGTCGTCGGCAGCACTGTCAAAGGATCGAAAAGCTGGTTCGGTATCGGCGGCATCGGCGGACAACCGTCCGAGTTTGCAAAGATTGCCACCGTGCTCGCCTTTGCTGCATATCTTGCAAGAACGAACGTTTCCCTTTCGCAGGTCAAACATCTCATCATTACCTTGTGCATCTTTGCGGTGCCGATGTTCCTGATCCTTGCGGAACCGGATCTCGGAACCACCATTGTGTTTTTTGCGACACTCCTGCCGCTCCTCTACTGGGCGGGCGTATCAAATTTTATTCTCGTCGCCATTCTCGTCCCGATTCTTGTTGCCGTTGGTGCGCTGTTCGGTACCGCACAATTTATCATTGCCTCGGTACTCGGCGCATCCCTGCTCTATCTCTTCCGTGTGAATCGATTTGCAGTGGCTGTCGCATTCGGGATTGCCCTTGCCGTCGGGCTCTCCGTGCAGATTGTGTACGAACATATGCATCTCTACCAGCAAAAAAGAATTACCACGTTTCTGAATCCCGAATCCGACCCCCTGGGCGCCGGATACAATGTCGTCCAATCGAAAATTGCAATCGGGTCGGGCGGATTGACGGGAAAAGGATTTTTACGGGGAACGCAGACCCAGCTGAATTATATACCCGAACAATGGACGGATTTTATTTTCTGCGTGCAGGGAGAAGAGTTTGGATTTCTTGGAGCGTCGCTGGTCCTCTGTTTGTTCGGCGCTCTTTCGCTGCATGGGCTCCGGGTGGCGACGATGTCAAAAAATAAATTCGGAAGTTTATCGGCAATCGGCATCACCGGTATTCTCACCGCCCACACCATCATCAATACCGGCATGGCGATGGGGATTATGCCGGTGATCGGCCTTCCGCTCCCCTTTATGAGCTATGGCGGTTCGGCGCTCATCGCCAATATGATGATGGTCGGGTTGCTGATGAATTTCTATGCCAATAGAAAAGAATATTGAGTGTACCCGGGGAGCCGGGTTCTTTTCACCCGATTTCCCCCTGAGACGAGAAGACAAAAACGAACAGAGAGGTTATAAAATGCGGGCGCCTCCTTCGTTGAAAAGATCCCGGAGGAGGCGTGCATTGCTGTAGTTAGCCGCCCGTTTTGGACAGCCTTCTTCCCTATATTTTTCCCACCAGTTCCAATCCCGGTTTAAGAGTCTTTTCTCCGGGTTTCCAATTCATCGGACAGACCTCACCGCCGTGCTCGGCAACAAATTTTGCCGCCTGCAATTTGCGGGTCAGTTCGTCAATGCTCCTGCCGATACTATTGTCGTTTATTTCGTACGCCTTCAGAATTCCCTGAGGATCGATGAGAAAAGTCGCGCGGAGGGACAACCCTTCGTCCTCGATGAGCGTCCCGTAGGCACGCGAAACACGCTGCGCCGGATCGGCAAGCATGGGATATTTAATTTTTTTGATCGTCTCAGAAGTGTCATGCCATGCTTTATGCACATACCCCGTATCGACACTGACGGAAATGACTTCCGCGCCTTCTGCTTTCAATTGTTCATAATGATCCGCCAGTTCTCCCAGTTCTGTCGGGCAGATAAATGTAAAATCCGCCGGATAGAAAAAGAGGATAACCCACTTGCCGCGATAATCTTTGAGTGAAATTTTTTCGATTTGATCGTCCATGTAAGCGTCTTCAGTAAATTCAGGTGCTGGAGTATTGATCTTGACCATAAAATATCCCTTTTTAAATACATGTTGAATTTGAATGAACAGTACTACCAATATGAACAAGAAGACCGCCAATTGAAGTTCCCGAAAATGCAAATTCTTTCTCTGCGAACTTCTTGTGCTTTTTACCGCATGAATAGAGGGAAATCGATGAATGGTTCAAATTAAAACAGTATTATTCGATCTCGGAAATGTGCTCGCTTTTATCGATTTTCAGGAATTCTGGCGCACCCTCGGATTTGTCCATCCGGAAGAGATCGCGCCGTTTGCCGGGGGGTATCGGTCGCAGACACGCCGCTATGAGACGGGACTGATCAGCACACGTGCATATTTATCCGGACTGGAATCCGTCTTCAATAACCGCTTTACCGCAGAACAGCTCGAGCAGGCATTCGCATCCATCTTGCGGGAACCGGTCGATGGTATGGCGGAACTCGCGACGCGCGTTTCGCACACACACCGGACGGCGCTCGTCAGCAACACGAACGAAATTCATTACCGCCGCAGCATAAAAGATTATGAGGTGCTCGGCGTTCTTCATCAACATTATCTCTCCTATCAATTGCATGTGATGAAGCCGGACAACCGGTTTTATAAGCAGATCATAGATGGCTTGAACGAGCATCCTTCTGAAATGCTATTTATTGATGATATCGAATCGAATGTCGAGGGGGCGCGCTTCGCCGGTATGCAGGCAATTCGTTTTGAGGGGGTGGAGAAACTGAATGTTTCTTTGAAGGAACTGCTGGGGTAACCTTGTCTCTCGCTCGTGACCGCCGTCCGTGACCGTCACTCACATGGCATGAGCAACGTAAGTGACGGTCACGAGCTATCACACTTTTACCGCGCCAATTCCGGGTCTATCCATCAAAGTAACTTTTCCACCGATAATTTTTGTTCCGTCAAAGACATCGTTTTTAATAAGAAGGGCGCCGTCCAGATCCGCCCAATCCGCCATCGGCGAAAGATGCGAAGCGGCAGAAATGGCGCAGGATGTTTCTGTCATACAGCCGATCATGACCTTCATGCCCAGTGAACGGGCAAGAGCGAGCATGTTCTGCGCTTCCCGCATTCCGGTACTCTTCATTAATTTAATATTAATACCGTGGTACACGCCGGCTGCGTTCCTGACATCCGCAAGTCGTTGCACTCCCTCATCTCCGATAATGGGAAGCGGCGACCGCTCGGTCAACCAGGCTGAATCATCGATCCGTTCTTTCGGTAAGGGCTGTTCTACCATCACCACTCCATGCTCTTTCAACCAGTGCAGCATATCAAGCGCTTGTTCTTTATTGGTCCATCCCTGATTGACGTCGCCCGTGATCGGTTTATCGGTCACCGAACGTATGGCTTCGATCATTTCTTTGTCGGTGTTCCGGCCAAGTTTTACTTTTAACACTTTATATTCTTCCGCCTCTTTCGTCTTTTGCCGCACCACCTCGGGTGTGTCGATACCAATGGTGAAGGAAGTGTACGGTGTCCTGGTTTCGTCGTATCCCCAGATCCTGTACCACGGCTGTCCCATCAGTTTACCGACAAGATCATGCAGGGCAATATCCACGGATGCTTTTGCCGCCGTATTGTGCGGAGCCAGGGAATCCAACTCATGGAGAATATTTTCCAGTTCAAATGGATTTTCATATTTTCCCAGATCCACTTTTGAAAGAAACGACAGGACGCTTTCATGCGACTCGCCGAGATAGGGAGGCATGGAAGCTTCTCCGTATCCTGTCACGCCGTTGAACTCAATCTCCGTCAATACGACGGGTGTGGTCGTTCTGGAATTCGTTGCAATAGTAAAAACATGTCTCAAATCCAATGTGTAAGGCCGGTAGGTTAATTTCATTTTTCCGGAGAGGAATTTATCCGGAATACCTGTGGATATTGATGGATATGGATTATTGGTCATAAGAGCCGCACCGGTCACAACGGCAGTGGATTTTAAAAAACCTCTTCTGTTGAGAGTCATAGGGAACATTCCGCAAGTAATTCAACAATATTAAACTATCGAATTGAAATCTCATATTCAAATCTTCATTATTGAATCACATTCAGAGATCAAGATATTGTGAAGGAAGGTGATAAAAGAGGTGCAGAGATTTTGCACAGGTTCAGATGATAGAACGGAAAATGGTCAAAGTGGGGAGTTTGTTGGACCGGACCCGGGCTCCAGGCTAAAAAATCCTAATTTTACTTGACTTTCAATGGTATTTCAGTAAATTTTATCTCCAGTGTGGGGAAAAGTGGGGATTTTGGGAAGATTCTTTTTCCCGCTATAAAATCAACAAATCATTGAGGTCGAAGTGTCCTCTTTTAAAGGTAGATATTCATATTCGGTTGATGAAAAAGGACGAGTAGCGCTTCCTGCAAAACTGCGAAGTAATCTTGCAACGAGCGCAAAAGGGAATTTCGTTGTGACCCGCGGGTTTGAGCGTTGCCTGTATATTTATCCGCAGGATGAATGGAACAAACTGGAACAATTTGTCCGGGGTCTCTCATTTTTAGATGCACAGCATCGTTTTTATGCGCGCACATTATTTGAACGGGCGAACGATACGAAAATCGACGGACAATCGCGTATCACCATTCCTCCGGATCTCATGGGATTTGCCGGAATAAAAAACGAGGTACTCATTCTTGGCGTCCTGGATCGTGTGGAGATCTGGGATCCACAGGTGTATGAAGAATATCAGCGCAATCATCCGGACACATACGAAACTGTTGCTGAGCACGTATTTAAGCCGCAGCAATAATTCACCGGCTTTCATTGGAGGCACGCACGTATCATACTCCCGTTCTTTTGCAGGAGGTTCTTTTTTACCTCCTGACAGCAAGGAACGGGTTTTATGTTGATGGCACACTCGGCGGCGGCGGCCATGCAGAGGCAATTCTCCGGCAGCTCGAGTCGTCCGGAAAACTGATGGGCATTGATCTGGATGACGATGCGCTGGCCGCAGCAGGGAAGCAGCTGGCACGCGACAGCGACAGAGTTCTACTGGTAAAAGAAAACTTTAGAAATATAAAATTTGTTCTTTCTCAAAATGGAGTGATGTCCGTACAAGGCATCCTGCTCGACCTCGGTGTTTCATCATTTCAGCTTGATGAACCGGCAAAAGGCTTTAGTTTTCAAGCGGACGAACCGCTGGACATGCGTATGGACCGCCGCCAGGAGCTGGATGCCAGGCACATCGTCAACCGGTACGATGAACAAGCCCTGGTGGATCTCCTCTGGACGTACGGCGAAGAAAAGCATTCACGCCGGATTGCAAAAGCAATTGTCCGGCAACGCGCCGAGGAGCCCATCGAGACGACGGGCGCGCTGGCGGTTCTCATTGAACGGACGGTCGGGAAGCAATTTTTAAATAAATCATTAGCCCGCGTGTTTCAGGCAATCCGGATCGAAGTGAACAATGAGATGGAAAATTTAAGACAGGCGTTGAGTGATTGCGTGGATGTGCTGCAGCCCGGGGGAAGACTCGTCGTTATTTCCTATCACTCCCTGGAAGATCGGATGGTGAAATATGCATTCCGCGCAGCGTCGGCGCTTTCCATCCCCTCGGGAAATAAAATAATTCCGGATACGCCGCTGAAGCCGGTGCTGAAAATGCTGACTCGAAAACCGGTGACCGCATCGGAGAGAGAAAGAGAAATCAATCCTCGTTCACGGAGTGCAAAACTCCGCGCTGCAGAGAAAGTGTAAAGAATATTTTTGTGAAATCTGAACAACAAAATCCTGGTCAAGTTTATGCCGCGCGGGCAATGGAAGCAGCGGAACCTCCGGTCTCTCCCATTTCTATCCCCAAAATACGCGAAGCACGGGATCTCGTGTATAACGGGACGGTCGATCCGGTCAACAACGGATCGGCACCGGCCAACACGCTGCAGGCGCCGCGCAATAAAAAACAAAAGCAGCGGAGAATTTCACCTTTTACCATTGTGCTGCTGCTCCTGGGCGGCGCGGTATCGAGCGTTTTGTATATCGGCAATATTTTGGCGGTGGGGCATTTGATGGTCCAGGTGAATCAACTGCAGTTAAAACACCAGCAAATCTTGAATCAGCAGGAATTGCTGAAAGCGCATATCAACCGGCTGGCCGGACTGGAAAGGATTCAACAGCTCGCTCAGGATCAACTGGGATTGCGTAATCCCAAACAGATTCCTCTCTGGATGGAGATCGACCCCGAACGCGTCGATGAAGTCAACAAGATTTTTCAGCAAAAAATGGAACAGCGGCGATGATGGATCGGCAAACCGAGAACACCATTCCTGAACGTGAAGCCTCGTCTGTTTCCCGGCCCAGGTTTTTTATTCTCAAGCTCTGTTTCCTTGCATTCTTCGCGGTCATCGCGGTGCGGTTGGCAAAGATTCAAGTGCTCGACTCAGGAACATATAAGGCGTTGGCCCGGAAGCAATACGAGCGTTCGTTTATCCTGCCGGCAACACGCGGAAATATTTTCGACCGGAACGGCAATGTTATTGTTTCCAACACGATGTTTATCTCCTTTGCTGCCGATCCAAAAATTATCGGCGACCATGTGGATCATGTCGCAGACGTCTTTTCGGGTATCTTCGGCAAACCGCGTTCGTTTTATCTGGAGAAATTGAACGAGACAGATCAAAATCAGAACAGTAAGCGGTTTGTCTGGCTCGAACGAAGAGTAAAACCGGAGATCGCGCACCGGATTGAATCGGCCAAGCTGGAAGGGATCGTTGTTCTCAACGAACCAAAACGGTTGTATCATTACGATGAGCTTGCAGGCGCTCTCCTGGGATTTACGAATGTCGACAATAAAGGCATTTCGGGAATAGAATTGCAGTACGACGATGCAATGAAAGGAACCAATGGTTCGGTGGTGATGCAGCGGGATGGAGTAGGCAGGATACGGCCGTCGGCAGATTATCCCCGTCGTGAACCGGTGAACGGAAAAGATCTCACGCTCACGATTGATGTGACGTATCAGGCGATCGTTGATGAAGAACTCAAGAACGGCGTGGTGGCGAACAACGCGGACGGCGGATGTGCGTTGATCTTAAACCCCAGGACCGGCGAAGTCCTGGCGTTGTCTATTTACCCATGCATCAATCCCAACGATGCGGGTGCGTACGATATCGCCGCCGCGCGAAACCGGGTGGTCAGCGATGTGTTCGAGCCGGGATCGGTGTTTAAAGTGGTGACCGCAACGGCCGCATACGAAAATAATCTCGTGACACCGGACATGAGTTTTAATGCCGAACATGGAAAAATGAAAGTCCTTCTCGGCGGAAACAAATTCCGTTACATCAATGATTCACATGAATTCGACCGCTTGACGTTCCAGGAAGCACTTGAAATGTCCAGCAATATTGTGCTGGCGAAAGTCGGCAAACTTATTGGCGGCGAAAAACTCTACCGTCAGGCGCGTGATTATGGATTCGGAATGGCGAGCGGCATTGACCTTCCCGGTGAAGTACGTGGAGTGCTGAAAAAGCCGAGTGATCGCGATTGGTCCGGAACAACGCTGCAGTCCATGGCGTACGGATATGAAATTGGAGCAACCCCGATTCAGCTTGCCTGTGCTTATGCGGCCGTGGCGAATAAGGGAATATTGATGAAACCGTACGTCATCGCCAAGGTCAACCATGCGGAGGGCAAAACAGTTTTCGAACAACATCCTCAGGCGATCCGGCGTACCATGACGGAGAAGACTCAAACCGAATTGCTCTCGGCATTTGAAGGAGTCGTCGAACGCGGCACAGGAAAAGAAGCGCGCATCAACGGCGTGCGGATCGCAGGGAAGACAGGCACCTCGCGCAAATATTTAAACGGCGGATATGCAAAAGATAATTATACGGCCTCCTTTATCGGATTCTTTCCTGTCGAAGACCCGCAGGTGGTCTGTCTGGTGATGATGGACAATCCGAAATCAAAAGGATATTACGGCGGCAGTACCAGCGGACCGGTATTCCGTTCGATCGCCGAACGGGTCATTACGACGTCGTATAAATTTTCGCGGACCTCCATCGCGCAGGAACCGGCCGTCAGCGGAACCGTCGCGGTGCCCGATGTCCGGATGCTCCCGTCGCCGCTTGCAAAGAAAATGCTTTCGAATTACGGTCTGAATTCGCAAACCTTCGGAACCGGGACGATGGTGATCAAGCAAACACCGGAGCCGGGGAAGAAAATAGAAAAAGGCGAGATGGTGACGCTCAATCTTAATACGGAGACTCCGGTGACGACAGACGGGACGATCGCCGTTCCGGACGTGCGCGGGATGAGTATCCGCCGGGCCATGAACCGGCTGGTCACGGAAGAATTCGAAATCAAAGTGCAGGGATCGGGTGTGGTCATGGAGCAGGTTCCGGCGGCAGGCGAACGCGCCCGGCCGGGTTCAAACATCGTCTTACGGTGTGCGCCGAAAAGTGCCCTGCAGGCAACGCTGTATTAATGGGATGGAGTTCCCGGACGGTGCGGTGCAGCCGCCGGAGAGAATGAAGAACGATTGTTCAAGTGAAGGGATCCTGAGGTCAGATGAAGCTTTCGCAACTTCTTGAAGGTGTAACGGTTTCCAAGTTATTCCAGACGATGTACGGACAGATGGTCGTTACCCATGATGTGGAAGTCGGCGGGGTGCAGTACGACTCAAGAAAAATTCAACGTAGCGACTGTTTTGTTGCGATAAAAGGCACATCGAGTGACGGGCAGAAATATATTCAAAACGCGATGAATCAAGGCGCAAAAGTAATCGTGCTTGAAGATGATACGGTTCTTCCCGATCCCCTCTGTATGCATGCCGGGGTGATCAAGGTCGTGGTACCGGATTCGAGAAAAGCACTTGCGATCCTGGCAGCGAACTATTTCGGCCATCCATCAAAAAAAATGAAATGTGTGGGCATCACGGGAACCAATGGAAAAACCACGACATCAAATTTGGTAAAATCAATTGTAGAGGCGAACGGAGAGAAGGCGGGGCTCGTCGGGACCATCGAGTACAAGATCGGCGAACAGGTATTTCCTGCAACGCACACGACGCCCGAATCGCTGGAACTGAACGAACTTTTCGATGCGATGGTCAAGAATCATTGTACCTCCGTTTCCATGGAAGTCTCATCCCATGCGCTGGATCAGTCGCGCGTGTATGGCATTGAGTTCGATGTCGCCGTGTTTACCAACCTGACACAGGATCACCTCGATTATCACGGAACGATGGAAAATTATTTTGAAGCAAAAAAGAGATTATTCACTCAATTAAAACCATCGAACTGTGCGGTGATCAATCATGATGATCCATGGGGAGTTCAGCTGCTGGGCTCGTTCAATGCGAGGAAAATTTCTTACGGAATAAATTCATCAGCAGACTGCCAGGCGAAGGATATTAAACTGGGGATTGAAGGCACGACGTTCATCGTTCGTTATGGCGGGCAGGAAAGCACCGTGACCACACCTCTTATTGGCACGTTTAACGTGTATAATGTTCTTGCGGCATATGCCGCAGGTCTTGGCCTCGGACTTCCTCTGGAACAGATTCACACCGGAATTAAGAATCTCGCCAATGTCCGGGGCAGGTTTGAACGTATTGCGTCGCCTGCCGGATGGACGGCGATCGTCGATTACGCGCATACGCCGGATGCCCTTGAAAATTGTTTACGAACGATCCATGACGTCCTGCCGGAAAAGAACCGCGGGCACATCATCACCGTCTTCGGTGCAGGCGGCGACCGTGATAAAACGAAACGGCCGATCATGGGACGCATTGCGGGCGAGTATAGCGATCTGGTCATTGTGACCTCTGACAATCCGCGCACGGAAATCCCGGAAACCATTATCGATGATATTATGCGGGGGATCATCCGGCATGCGAGCGTTCTGCGCGAAGTGGATCGACGAACCGCCATTGAACGTGCGGTCAAGAGTGCACAGCGCGGCGATGTCATCCTGGTGGCCGGCAAAGGGCATGAGGATTATCAGATTATAGGCAAAGAAAAAAAACATTTCAGCGACCGCGAAGTCGTTGAAAGCCTCCTTTCCCGAGGCGGTTGAGAACAATCAAGAATGAAACTGACCAAATCCGACATACTCGCAATTCCACACATCAAAGCAATTGGTTTTGACGGATTAAAAACGTTAAATATCAAAGGCCTCTCTCTCGATTCGAGGACGATGAAGCCGGGTGAGTTGTTCATCGCGATTCGCGGTGATCAATTCGACGGACATAACTTCATTTCGAAATCCATAGAAGGCGGGGCGGCCTGTATCATCGTCGAACGCCGCTGGGCCGATGTCAATACCTCGATGATGGTGAGCATCAATATTCCGCGCCTCATTGTCGAGAACACACTTCAGACTCTGGGAAAACTGGCCAACCTCCATCGCCGCAAATTTGATCTCCCGGTCATTGCGGTCGGCGGATCGAACGGCAAGACCACGACCAAGGAGATGATCCGGAGCGTCCTGGAGATGAAATACCATGTTCTTTGCACGGAGGGAAATTTCAACAACCATATCGGCGTACCGCAGACGCTCTTCCGCCTGGAAAAAAAGCATGAAATTGCGGTTGTTGAAATCGGTACCAATCATCCCGGTGAAATTGATACTCTCTGTACCATCCTGGAGCCGACGCATGGATTGATCACGAATATTGCCAGGGAGCACATGGAATTCTTTGGTACGCTGGAAGGCGTGGCGAAATCGGAAGGTGAATTATTTGTCTGGCTGGAAAAGCATCACGGACTTATCTTTGTCAATGCAGACGATAAACATCTCGTTCGTTTATCGAAGAAGAATAAAAAAACGGTGAGGTTCGGAATCTCCGCTCGTGAGGTTTCGATCAAAGGATCCATCGAATCGTACAATGCCGATGCACAGGCGCAGCTCCGCGTCAGACCGAAGAACAAAAAGGCATTTGAATTCACCGTCGGGGTTTCCGGTGAGCACAACGCAAAGGATGCCCTTGCCGCTGCCGCGGTGGGATTAAAATTCAACGTACCGGCCGCAGATATTCAAAAAGCGCTTGCCTCATTCCAGTCCGCCGATAAGCGTCTGCATCTTCAACGGATAGGGCACATGACCGTCTTGAACGACACCTATAATGCAAATCCTGATTCCACCCTGGCAGCATTGGCAACCCTGCGGGAAATGAAACCGACAGGGAAAAAAATCGCAGTCCTTGCCGATATGCTGGAACTCGGCCACCATGCAGAACAACTGCATCGCGAGATCGGTGAATCGGCATCGCGTTCCGGAGTCGATATCCTTCTGACGTTCGGCCGCCTCTCAAAATCGATCCATGATGCTGCCACCGTTGAAACCAAGGCGCATTTTGAAAATAAATCAGCACTCGCAGACTACCTCGTCCGGACACTTGCGGACGGGGATATCGTTCTGGTGAAAGGTTCACGCGGAATGAAAATGGAAGAAGTGATTGTTCATCTCAGCGAACAGCTTTCACCAAAGGCAGGAGCCTAAACGATGCTGTACTATCTCTTGACCTATCTTCACAAAACGTTCAATCTTCCCGGACTGGGAGTATTCCGGTACATTACGTTTCGTGCCGGTGCGGCGGCCATCACGGCGCTGATCATATCCTTCTGGGTCGGTCCGAAAATTATCCGCAAGCTTCGCGAATACCAGATCGGTGAGTCGGCAAAACTGGAAGCGCCCAAGACGCATCTGGCAAAAGCCGGTACGCCGACGATGGGCGGATTAATCGTTCTGTTATCGGTCATCATTCCGGCTCTCCTCTGGACGGATGTAAAAAACGGGTACATCGTCCTCATATTATTTGTGACCGTGACGCTTGGTGCGGTTGGATTTTTGGATGATTATCTCAAAGTGGTTCGGAAGAAGCCCAAAGGTCTCATTGGCAAATATAAAATTGCAGGGCAGGTGTTCGTGGGATTGGTCGTTGGCAGCGTTGTGTATTTCTTCCCGGAATGGATCGATCAAACGCTGGTGCCGTATCATTCGAGCACCACGGTCCCGTTCATGAAAAATCTGGAATGGAATTTGGGAGTGTTCTATATCCCGGTGGTCATCTTTATTATTACCGCGACCTCCAATGCCGTCAACCTTACCGATGGTCTTGACGGCCTGGCAATCGGAACGGTCGGGATTGTCTGCGGGACGCTTGCGATAATCACCTACGTGTCCGGCCATGCGGTCTGGAGCCAGTACCTCACCATCCCGTTTTTACGCGGCACCGGCGAACTCGCGATTTATTGTGCGGCGATCAGCGGAGCCGCGCTCGGGTTCCTCTGGTTCAATTCACACCCGGCACAGGTCTTTATGGGCGACACCGGCTCGCTTGCGCTCGGCGGTATTATCGGCGCCATGTGCGTCTTGATTAAAAAGGAACTGCTCCTGCCGACACTGGGCGGAATATTTCTCATGGAAACGGTATCGGTGATTATTCAGCGGATGTATTTTAAATATACCAAGAAGCGGTACGGCGAAGGCAGGCGGGTCTTTAAAATGGCCCCTATCCATCATCATTTTGAGATGATCGGCTGGCCGGAACCGAAAATTGTGACACGATTTTATATCATCGCCATCCTCTTAATGATTCTCAGTCTGGCGACATTTAAGGTCCGGTAAGATCATTTATGGATCTCCATCTCGTACAACATAAAAAGATTTCCGTGATCGGTGCCGTACGCAGCGGTGTTGCCGTGGCCGTGTTGTTAAAAAACCATGGCGCGCGCGTGCTGGTCAGCGATTCATCGGCGGCGGAGAAACTTCAGTCGTCATTGCGGGTCCTCCAGTCGGAATCGATCGACTATGAAACAGGCAGGCACAGTGATCGTGTTTTTGACTGCGACCTGATGGTGATCAGTCCCGGTGTGCCCAGCAATGCACCGGTCGTGGTTGAAGCAGAAAAGCGAAAGATCAAAGTCGTTAGTGAACTTGAAGTTGGGTGTTGGTTTTGCCGGGCGCCTCTCGTGGCCATTACCGGCAGTAATGGAAAAACAACGACCACCACATTAACGGGAAGGATACTGAGCGATGCAGAGAAGAAACATGTTGTTGCTGGTAACATTGGAACGGCATTCTCATCAGTCGTTTTGGACCTGGCTGAAACAGATGTTGCTGTTCTGGAAGTAAGCAGCTTTCAATTGGATACGATCGATACGTTCCGCCCGAAGATTTCCGTATTGCTCAACATCACCCCCGATCATATGGACCGGTATGACCACTCGATGGAAAAATATGCCGCCTCCAAGGCGCGCGTGTTTAAAAACCAGCGCGGCGACGATGTCCTCATTTATAATGCGGATGATGAGTGGACCAGAAATGTCGTGGCGCAGGCCTCTTGCCGGAAAATCGGCTTTCGCATGAAGGAGGAGCCGGGCATCGGTGCGTTCGTTGATCAAGGCCTGCTCGTCACGTCCATCAACGGAACCAGAACAGAGGTCATCGCGACGGACCAGATTGGCATCAAGGGCATGCATAATCTGTATAATTCCATGGCGGCGGTACTCGTGGGTCAGCTTCTCGGGGTTGAACCCTCATCCATGCGGTCGACATTAAAAACATTTGAGGGCGTCGAACACCGGCTTGAATTCGTCCGCAGGCTGAACGAAGTCAGTTATTACAACGACTCAAAAGCCACCAATGTCGACTCGGTATGGTACGCGTTACAGTCATTCAAGGAACCGATCGTCCTGTTTTTAGGCGGGCGCGATAAAGGAAATGATTATTCCAAACTCACGGACCTGGTTCGCAGGCAGGTAAAAGCGATCGTGGCGATTGGCGAATCGGCAGATATCGTCGAACGGTCGTTTACAGGAATGACCGTGGTTAAAAAGTCGTCGTCGATGGAAGAGGCGGTCGACCTTGCACGTTTTCTTGCTCAACCGGGTGATGTCGTGCTGCTGTCTCCGGCATGCGCATCATTTGATTGGTTTAAAAATTACGAACACCGCGGAGAGGTCTTTAAACAATTGGTGAATACGTTATGAGGACATGGACTCTGCCGATGGACTGGAAATGGCGGATGGTGCAGAACATCTCTCCATGGAAAAGATCGTGCGATCCATATCGGCGCAGGCTGCATGCCGTATCACCTCAGGGTCATGAGAAGAATCAATGTTAAAGATTCAACGAAATCATATCGATATCTGGCTTCTGATGGTGGTGCTTGGGCTTATGGTTGCGAGCCTCGGCATTGTCTATAGCGCGTCAGCAGAGTGGTCGTTTAAACGATTCGATACGCAGAGTCATTACCTTGATCTGCACGCGATAAAAATCCTGTTAAGTATTGCGGCGTTATTTGTCGGGCTGAGTATTCCTTATGGGGTCTATAAAAAATTCACCAAGACCGCACTTATTCTTGCAGTATTATTTTTAGGGGTGACCTTTGTGCTGGGCGGTGAAACCAAAGGGGCGGTGCGCTGGTTGCGTTTTGGCGGGTTAGGTTTTCAACCGTCTGAGTTGGCGAAGTTTGCGCTGCTTTTTCACATCAGCCTGCTGATGGCGACAAAAGGCGACCAGGTGAGAGACTTTAAAAGAGGATTTTTTCCCATCATCATTTGGATTGGCATCGTGACCGGATTGGTGTTAGCACAGCCAAATCTCAGTACAGGGATGATGCTGTTCGCTTTGACGATTATTCTTTTATTTGCCGGACAGGTGAAGATGCTTCATTTGTTGGGAATGATCGTTGTGGCCGTCTGCATCTTCGCGCTCTATGTCCTGTTTATGGCCTATGTCCTCAAACGTCCGTATCAGCTTGAGCGCATCATGCATTTTGTCCGCGGGAATCCGGACGGACAACACAATTATCAGCTCTGGCAGGGGATTATCGGTTTTGGAAACGGCGGATTGTTCGGTGTCGGCCCCGGCGAAAGCCGCCAGAGGGATTTATTTCTGCCCGAATCCTATAATGATTTTGTGTATTCGATTGTGGGGGAAGAATACGGGCTGCTCGGTGCACTTCTGGTTCTGGGCGCATTTTTATTTGTGATGCTTCGCGGATTGAGAATTGCAAAACATGCGAAAGATGATTTCGCCAGATTTCTTGCGATCGCCATCACCTGCTCGATTACATTATATGCCTTGGTCAACGCGAGCGTGGCGCTGGGACTTCTTCCCACCACCGGCCTCCCGATGCCGTTTATCAGTTATGGAGGTTCGGCGCTTCTGTTGTCGGCGTATTCTGTCGGGGTGCTGTTGAATATTTCAGCCCATACGGATTTGCATCCCCGCGCGGCGAAAGCAGAAAAGGAAAATATTGATCTCTCCGGTCCGGAGACTGGACTGGGAAAAGTGTACTGACGCGTGCAGAACGGACGAGTAAAAATTCTCATAGCGGCCGGCGGGACCGGCGGGCATGTGTTCCCGGCAATAGCCATCGCCGATGAAATAAAAAAATTGCAGCCTCAAACCGCATTATGGTTTGTCGGCACGAAAGGAAAAATTGAGTCGCGTGTTGTTCCCGAGCGGGGGTATCCGCTGACATTCATCTGGATCAGCGGATTTCATCGCCAGCTCCGTATCGAGAACTTGATGTTTCCAGCAAAGGTTTTTGTTTCGCTGGTGCAATCGTTCTTTCTCATGAAGAGGGTCCATCCGGATATCGTCATAGGAACCGGCGGATATGTATGCGGGCCTGTCTTGTTCGCCGCATCGCTCCTTGGCATCCCAACGGTCGTTCATGAATCGAACAGCTTTCCGGGAATCACCACCCGGATGCTCTCCACACGGACAACGAAAATATTTACGGCGTTTGAAGCGACCGCCCGCTGGCTGAAACGAAAAGACAATATCGAATTGGCCGGCACGCCGACGCGCGACGTGCTTGGGTCGGTCACCCGGGAAGAGGGTATACGGTTTTTTCATCTGGATCCATCGAAAAAAACCGTGCTCGTGTTCGGCGGCAGTCTCGGGGCAGCATCCATTAACCGGGCGGTAAAAAAAGAAGTGAATGAGAACATGGATTCAACCCTTCAATGGATATGGCAGACCGGCAGGACGGAAGCGGCAGTTGCGAAAGAAATGTCGGGACTGAAAAATTGCTGGGTGGGACCATTCATAGATAAGATGGAATACGCCTATGCCGCCGCCGACGTGGTCGTGTGCCGTGCCGGCGCAACCACCCTTGCAGAATTGACCCGGCTCGGCAAGGCATCGGTGTTGGTTCCGTATCCGTTTGCAGCGGCGGATCATCAAACATTCAACGCGAGGACGATGGTCGAAGCCGGCGCTGCAGTGCTGATTGCAGACCGGGATGTGAACGCGAAATTAAAAACAGAGGTCCATGCCCTTCTCATCGACGACATGAAACGACAACAGATGTGCGCCGCAAGCCGTGCACTGGGGAAACCAAACGCCGGGAGAGAAATTGCACAGCGTATACTTGAAATGGCAGCGTCATAGAGTGAAGAGAATATAAAAGAAAGACCAGGGATGTTCAGTTCAATAAAGAAATTACATTTTATCGGTATCGGCGGTATCGGGATGAGCGGCATTGCTGAAATTCTGCTCGACCAGGGATTCAAGATCAGCGGTTCCGACCGGGCATTGTCCGAAGTGACGGAGCGTCTCCGGTCACTGGGTGCGGTCATATACGAAGGACATCGCGCGGAACATATTGCCGACGATGTCGACACCGTGGTATATTCCTCTGCCGTGCAGCAGGATAATCCGGAGGTCAGCGAGGCGCAGCGGCGAAAAATTCCGCTCGTGCGAAGGGCGGAAATGCTCGCAGAAGTAATGCGCTTGAAGTATGGAATCGGTATCGCCGGCACGCACGGGAAAACCACCACGACCTCCATGACGAGCCTCGTGCTCATGGAAGGCGGACTTGACCCCACGGTCATTGTCGGCGGAAAATTAAGCGGGCTCGGCGGAACAAATGCACGACTGGGACGCGGGGAGTTTATTGTTGTCGAAGCGGATGAATATGACCGCTCATTTCTGTCCATCTCTCCGACGGTTGCAGTGCTGACGACATTAGAAACCGACCATCTCGACTGCTATCGGGACCTGGATGACATCAAAAGCGCGTTTATTCAGTTTGCCAATAAAGTACCGTTTTACGGCTTTATCGTGATCAGTCTCGATGAACCGGCGCTGCTGGACATTATGCCGAGCTTGAACAAGAAAAAAATTATTACCTACGGCCTGAATCCGCAGGCCGATGTGCAGGCGGTCGACATCCGGCATAAGGACAATACCACCACCTTTGCCGTCCTGCGCGGCGATCAGGAACTCGGGACGGTCCAGCTTCAGGTGCCGGGCAAGCACAATGTGCAGAATTCACTCGGTGCAATTGCGGTGGGATTGGAACTCGGTGTACCGTTTGAAAAAATTAAATCCGGCATCGAAAAGTTTACCGGTGTGTACCGGCGCTGGGAAAAGAAGGGGGAAGTGAACGGCGTGAGCGTCTACGACGATTATGCGCATCATCCGACTGAATGCCGGGCAACACTCTCCGGTGTCAAGGCGGGCTGGCGCCGTCGAGTGGTATGCGTGTTCCAGCCCCATCTTTACAGCCGTACGAGGGATTTCTACGAGGACTTCGGCAAGTCGTTTCTCCTTTCCGATGTGCTCGTGGTGACGGACATCTATCCGGCGCGCGAAGAACCGATCCAGGGCATCACAGGCGAGTTGATCGTGAACGCGGCGAAACAATTCGGTCACAAGGAAGTGTACTCCGTTCCGGACAAAAAACAAATCCCGGCATTTCTCAGAACCATCGTGAAAAAAGGCGACATCATGATCACCATGGGCGCGGGAGACATCTGGAAATATGGAGAAGAGTTTTTGAAACAGGGAACAACAAAGCCGTCACAAGGAATATGATTTCACTGACCGACATACAGAAATTTCTTCGGGGGAACATCGCGATGGATGTGCCGCTGGCGAAATACACGTGGATGAAGGTCGGCGGGCCCGCGGATTTCTACATCGAACCTGCGGATAAAAAAGACCTGATTGCCATCATCGAATATTTCCGCGCGAATCATTATTTATGGATGATGCTTGGCCGCGGGAGCAATGTGCTCGTGAGTGATGAAGGATTTCGCGGTGCGGTGATTAATATTGAAAATTCGCTTTCAGGAATCCGCAGAGAGAATTCGCTGGTCGTGGTCGAAGCAGGCGTACGGATAACGAAGTTTGTCGATTTCTGCATCCAGAACGAACTCGCCGGCGTTGAAATGCTCGCCGGGATTCCGGGCACCATCGGCGGTGCGGTTGCGATGAATGCCGGCGCACACGGCGGGGAAATCGCGGATCATCTCCTGGAGGTGGAAGTGATTCATAACGGAAGCGTCCAGCGCATTCAAAAAGAGAAGGATTCCTTTACGTACCGGCACTCACGGTTTGCAGATGATGTGGTGCTGGAAGCATCGTTCGCATTGAACCATGGAGAGAAAGAAACACTGTCGGCCATCCGCCGCAAGTTCATCTTACAGCGAAATGAAACCCAGCCGCTCGAGTACCCCAATCTCGGCAGCATGTTCAAGAATCCGGCGAATACGTACGCGGCAAAGCTGATCGAACAAGCGGGGCTCAAAGGCAAACGCGTAGGCGATGCGCAGGTTTCGGAAAAACATGGAAACTTTATCGTCAACCTGGGAAATGCAAAAGCAGCAGATATTGTGAAACTGATCGATTTAATTAAGCGCACAGTCTATCAGAATTCAGGACTGATGCTGGAATTGGAAGTGAAGATGGTAGGGTTTTCGAGTTTCGCGAAGGAAGCCGCATGAGCGAACTAAAACCCAAAACGGCCGGCGTATTCGCGCTTCTTGCACTATCGATCTGCCTGGTCGGCGGCGCAAATGCATGGAAATCGAGCCTGAAAATAAAACAAATAATTATCGAGGGCAATCGCATTGTTGGTGCGAATGAAATTCTTCAATTGACACAGGTGCAAACCCAGGGACTCCTGTATCAAGCCGATCTCACCGCAATTCAACGGAATGTCCTGAGCCATCATTATATCAAGGATGCACTGGTCGAACGCAATCTTCCAAATTCAATACATATTCAGGTGGTGGAGCGTGTTCCGATTGCAATTGTCAACCGTCCGGAAACAACATACCTGGATGAGAACGGCGTGGTGCTCCCGCGAAGTATATCGCACCGGTTGTATGACCTGCCGATGCTCA
>RPQN01000030.1 GCA_003819715.1 Ignavibacteriota bacterium
GTTTTTTTATGAGGCCGAGATCGCGCATCATCAGCAGTCCTTTGCCCAGTGCGCTGACGTTGCCGAGATTTCCTGCGGGTATGACAATCCAATCGGGCACTTCCCAGTCGAACTGCTGTACGATCTCCACTCCGACGGTCTTTTGCCCTTCCATGCGCAGCGAATTCATTGAGTTCGCTAGGTAAATGGAATTGTCCGAAGTAATTTCCTGAACGATCCGCATACATCCGTCGAAATCGGTATCCAGCGAGAGGACGGTTGCTCCGTTGGCTATCGGCTGCACTAATTGCGCCGTGGAGACTTTTCCTTTCGGTAAAAAGACGATGGTGGGAATCCCTGCCGCTGCACCGTATGCAGAGAGAGCCGCGGAGGTGTCACCGGTGGAAGCGCAGGCAACCGCGCGAATCGGTTTTCCATCGGCAATCATTTGTTTGACGACGGAGATGAGCACCGTCATCCCCAGGTCTTTGAACGAACCCGTATGGCTGTTGCCGCAGAGTTTTATCCATAAATCAGGGACACCGATATCTTTTCCCAGTCGCTCCGCCCAGAAACAATTGGTATGCCCTTCGTACATCGAAACCACATTTTCATTGTCAACGTCGGGACAGACCCATTCCTTCTTTCCCCACACGCCGCTGCCGTACGGCCACTTATTGATGCGTGTGCGGTCATCGAATAATTTTTTCCACGATGAGGCGTTCCGGCGTTTCAGCGCATTGATATTGTGCTCAACATCAAGCAGACCGCCGCAATTCTCGCATCGATAGATGACATCGTAGATAGAATATCGTTTGCCGCATCCTCGAATACATTCTAACCAGCTGTGTTGCATCGTTCTTCTCTCCGTTCCTCATTCACCGTTTATTATAATGATCGAAAAATAAGATAAAATCTCAATGAATACTATTCTCACCTCTCCTGAGTTATTCAATTGGTTTTTGGGCAGTCATGACTGATCGGAATCCCGCTGTATGTTTCAGGTGCACGTTTATAAATCCGACCTCCTGGAGTAATTGCTTCATCTCCCCGAGCGAATAACATTTGCCTCTTGTGGAAAGCATCAGCAGGACTGAATATTCCGCTACTTCGACAGGCCCTGTCTTTTGTCTGTTGATATGCGCATCATGAATGGCCAGCATTCCGTGAGGCTCAAGTGTGTCAAATGATTTCTGTAGAAGAAGTTTTACGTCTTGAACATCCCAGTCATGCAAAACGTGAGAAAATAAATGAATATCGAATCCTCCCGGCCATGGATCTGAAAACATGTCTGCTGAAATCACGGAAATTTTTTTAGAAAGGCCCTGCTTCTTCATGAGATTTTTCACTATGCCGTCGACGGGAGATTTTTCCAGAACAGAGGCCTGGAGATGCGGATATTTTCTTACCAAAGCACTGGAGTAAATTCCTGATGCCCCCGCAATATCGAGAAGTTTAGAATAGTGTGTGCAGTTCAGCTTTTCACTTAAAGCAGGCGCAAGAATCGCACCGCGGCTATCCATAGCCGCAGTAAAAGATGCTGCAAAATCCTTCTTTCCCATCGCTTTCGCCCATTCATCTCCTTGAGAAGCATGAGCCCAATTGAGCGGCGTATTTGTTCTTAATACTCCTGCTATATCCTGACAGATGGGACGTTCTCTTAACGAATTGAAATATCCGCGGAGATCAAATGGCGATCCTTCTGTTAAAAATACATCGCCTTTTTTGCTGACGTGATAACGAATTCCTGTTTTTTTTATAAGGTTCAGAGACGAGAAAAAAGTAAGCATGACATCTACCGGCCGTTCTGCCAGTCTCAGTTTTTTACAAATATCCGCTGATGTTGATGGATTTTTCTTAAGCCAGTTGAAGAAATCCAGATAGCCAATAGCGGTAATGAGAAGATCCGTGGAAAAAACGCCGTCACGGCGACGAAGAAGGCCATTGAAAAAGGGGTCGTTCATTGGATCCAGATCGTTACGATACTGACGATCATCAGAGAAAACATCGCATACCCTAAAACCTGACCGGCCTTCTCCGACTTGAAAAGTTTTGCAATGACATCGCCCATCTTGAGCCATATGAACATACAAGGAATACCGACCAATCCAAAACTTATCGCATAGACGAAGACATTCAAATGGATGCTGTTCGATTGCGGTAAAAACGCACTTGCGCCGCTGATCGCCATAATCCATGCCTTCAGATTCACAAATTGCATGGAAAATGCCTGGCCAAATCCAATCGCCGGTTTTTTTCCCGGCTCGATCTCCACACTGATCTTTCTTAATACAAACGCAAGATAGAGCATCCACAACGAACCGACAATTTTCAATACCAATCCGGCGTGCGGATTACGGGTAATAATATTTGCGATCCCATATCCCGCCAGGCAGAGCATAATAAAGAACCCGAGAAATATTCCAAGCATGACATTTCTCGAATCATTGAATCCATAGGCCTTTCCGTAGGAAAGAAGCATCAGGTTATTGGGACCCGGAGTAATGGACATCAATGACGCATAAACAAGATAGCCGAATAAATTAAAACTCATGGGAAGTGTAATTTTTCTTATTTCAGGAAAGATTCCATTAACCGGTAGCCATCCTTCACCATGATTCCCGTCCGTGCAGCATTTGCCTCTCCAAGAGGCAGGTGTACTTCACCGCTCACTCCATCGCCGATCATTGCAAATGGAACTGCCTCACCCGTATGTCCCTGCGTTGAAACCGGTGTCGGATGATCGGGCATGACGAGCATCCGCCAGTGTTCGTACTTCTTCAGTTCTTCCATCACCGGCCCGACAATATATTTATCAATGTCTTCCAGCGCTTTTTTCTTCACATCTGCTTTTCCTGCATGGCCCGCTTCATCCGTTGCTTCCACATGCACCAGAACAATATCATATTTTTTGATCGCTTCAATTGCAGCCAGCCCTTTTGCGCGGTAATCGGTATCGAAATATCCCGTCGCTCCTTCCACTTTAATAAAATCGAAGCCGATGAGGTTTGCCAATCCTTTCACCAGATCAACCGCAGTTATCGCGGCTCCCTTCAATCCGTATTTTTTCTCGAACGATTCCATACGCGCTTTCCGGCCATGGCCCCAGAGCCAGATCGAGGTCGCTTCGTTTTTCTTCAAATCCCGGCGGAGAAGATTGATCTTATGGTCTTTAAATAACTTTTCACTTTTACTGATCAGATCGATAAGCACCGCGGAGTTTTTCCCGCGCGGCAATAATGCCGTTACTTTTTCGCCGATATGGTCATGCGGGGGCTGCAGTTGAAGATCCGGGAAGTCATATCCTTTGAGGACCATCAGGTGGCGGTACCCGACCCCGGGATAAAATTTCACCTGTCCGCTTCCCAATGCCTTATTGAGCTCTTCAACGAACTGTTTGCCTTCTTCACTCGAAATGTGCCCAGAACTATGGTCGATCATTTTGCCGGCCGCGGTGGTCACGAGGTTACATCGGAATATCCAGTCTGTTTCAGTCACGTCGATCCCTTGCGCAACCGCTTCGATTGGAGCTCTGCCGGTATAATATTTTGCCGGATCGTACCCGAGCACCGCCATCATCGCGACATCGCTTCCCGGTTGAAGTGTCGGAGGCACCGTCTGGCATAGTCCCTGTTGTCCATTCATCGCAATAAAATCAATATGGGGTTTCATTGCGGCTTCGAATATCGTTTTACCGCCGAACTCTGCCAGCGGTTTATCTGCAGCACCGTCGGGCACCACAATGACATATTTCCTGCTCAATGATATGTTCCTTTCGTCCGTGATGCTTATTGAGGTAAATAGTGAAGCAATTTAAGAAGATCTGAAAACACTCCCATGGCCGTTACATCCGCACCTGCCCCCGGGCCCTGCACGACCAGCGGTGTCTTGGAATACCGCTGCGTGGTGAACGCAATGATATTATCGCTTCCCTTCGTGGAAGCAAGCATATGATTTGCCGGGACTTCCTTAATACCGGCGGACGCTTTCCCGCCCTGCAGCACTCCGACGTAGCGCAGGACTGATCCTTTTGCTTTTGCTTTTTCCAGCCTGCGCAGCATGAGGTCATCGACCTTCGCATACTTCTGAAAGAACTCCTTCGTGAAGGCGCCCTGACGCAGCTGCTTCGGCACAAGATTTTCTATACCGATATCCTCCATGTCCATTTTCAAGCCGATCTGACGCGCAAGGATCAATAATTTTCGCGCAACATCGCCGCCGGAAAGGTCCTCGCGCGGATCCGGTTCTGTATACCCGAGGCCGAGGGCTTCCTGAACGAGAACGCTGAACGGGCGGGTGCCGTTATAATAATTGAAGAGATGGCTCAGGGTCCCGGAAAACATTCCTTCAATTTTCACGATTTGATCACCGCTGGCGATCAAATCCTGAAGCGTCGAGATAATCGGCAAACCGGCACCGACGTTGGTTTCGTAGAGAAAATATTTCTGCCGGTTCTTCAAGAGTTCTGTAAGTTGTGTGTACCGGTGCCACGGCAGAACATTCGCCCGTTTGTTCGGCGTGATGATGTGCATATTCAATTTGACGAAGTCTTCGTACATGTTCACAATTTCGGGACTCGCGGTGCAATCGACCAGGACCGCGTTCGTTAACTGGAGTGCCGCAATTTGTTTCAGCAATTCCGGATATTTCATCTTCTTCGGAGCGATCTCCAGAAGTTCTCTCCAGCGTTTCAGATCGATCCCTTTTGATGCAAACACCGCCTTGCCAATATCATAAATTCCGCAGACCCGGACGTCATACCCTGCCGAACGGAGATAGGACTGCTGTTGATGGATCTGTTTGAGAAATGTGCCGCCAATATTCCCCGGCCCGATTAACACCACTCCCAGTTTCTTCCGGGGTTCAAAGAATGCTTCGTGGATGACATTGAGCGCGCGAAGTTTCTGTTCCTCATCGATGACAAATGAAATATTGCGTTCCGATGCACCCTGGGCAATTGCGGATATGTTGACGCTGTTTCGTCCGAGCGCCTGGAATACTTTTCCCGAGACGCCCGGTGTTCCTTTCATACCGTCACCGACAATTGCGACAATGGTCTGTTGAGTTTTTTCGTCCAGCGACGTTAACCGGGATTGAAGTTCATAATGGAACTCGTGATGGACCGCTTTTTTCGCCGCAGGCGCATCCATGGAGCTGATTGCAAAGCAAATCGTATGCTCGGAAGACGCCTGGGAAATTAAAATCACATTCACGCGGTGAGATGCAAGCGCCCGGAACAACCGTTCTGCAATACCAGGCACCCCGACCATACTCATGCCGCGAAGCGTGAGAAGCGTGCAATCGTCGACCGATGTAATTCCTTTCGCAACCCCTTCCCAGCGGCTGATGTGATGAGAGATGTGTGTCCCTGCGGCCGATGGATTCAATGTATTTTTGATATCGATCGGAATGTGTTTTGCAACCGCAGGAGCGATCGTCGACGCATGGAGCACTTTTGCTCCGAAATACGACAGCTCCATCGCTTCTTCATACGACATGGTTGGAACGACAAATGCCGAAGGAACCGCACGCGGATCCGCGCTGAGGATGCCGTCGACATCCGTCCAAATTTCAATGAGCGAGACACCGAGGGCCGCACCGAAAATTGCCGCGGAATAATCGGACCCGTTTCTCCCGATAGTGGTCGTGAGTCCGTCGTCTGTCGAACCGATGAATCCGGTCACGACCGGAATAAGCCGTCTGCTCGAGTGTTCAAAAAGCTTTTTAAAATACTTCCTTATCGCCGGATTGGTTTTATCGAACTGCACCACCGCCCGCGTGAATTGATCATCCGTCATCACCAGTTCGCGCGAATCGACGAAACACGACGGCTGCGACTGCTGAATAAATGAAGAGATGATCAACGCCGAAAGACGTTCACCAAAACTTGCGGTTAAATCGAGAGCGCGCGGAGAACTGTGCCGGAGCAGATAAATCCCCTGGAGAACGTTGCTGAGTTCTGTGAGCATCGCCTGGACGTTCTCTGTGACATGGGCCGGCGGCCGATTATGATGAAGCTGCTTCAATGTTCCCAGATGGCGCTTGGCCAATGTGTTATACATGGTCTGATATTTCGTATCGCCGGTCTCTGCCAGCCGGGCACTTTCGATTAATTGATTGGTCACGCCTTGAAATGCAGAGACCACCACGACCACACGCTCTTTTTTTGCCGCTTGAAGGACGATGGAAACTGCGTCACGAATCCGTTCCGGGTTCGCAACGGATGAGCCGCCAAATTTAACGACCTTTTTTATTGCCATAGCATTTCCCTAATTTAATATTTCTCAGAACATTCTGTTTGATGCATTCCTTCGCCGTCTCTTTTTCATTCATTCATCGTCTGCAATTTATTCTGCAGGACGTTGGCAAGCTGGAGCATATCTTCCATCACACCGGCGGCTTTAATTTCCGGACCGGCACCCGGCCCTGAGATCACCAGCGGCAGTTCCCGATAGCGATGGGTATAAATCGCAACAGAATTTACCGGACCGCTTTTCGATCCTATGTAACCGTCCCTGGCTACCGGCGTTAAACCGACGCGGCCGCCTTTCGAGGTGAGATGAGCGACATAGCGCAGACTTTTGCCTTCATTTTGCGCAAGGCGCACCTGTGCTGCATAGATCTCGTCCAGCGACGGCAGTGCCTTCATAAAATCCTCCACCGTTTGCGAAATCCAGGTCGGTGGATACATCGGTTCCGACGACAGGCTGTTCATTTCCAGCGGCCACCCTGCGGTTCGCGCGAGAATCAACGCTTTCCGGACGATGTCATATCCGCTCAGATCATCGCGCGGATCCAATTCTGTGTATCCTAAATTTCTTGCATTCGCCACAGCGACAGAATACGGAAGTCCCAATTCCAGCGCCGTACACAGAAAACCGAGCGTGCCGCTGACCGACGCTTCGATACTGGTGATCTCATCTCCGGTATCGAGCAAATACCGCAGCGTGGAAATAATCGGCAGCCCGGCGCCCACCGTTGCTTCGTACCGAATCAACGGATGATCGTAAAACCATTTTGCCTTCGCCCATTCACCGGCAAGCGGAACTTTATTGGCCATGACAATTCCGCATCCTGCCTCCACCGCATCTTTGAGACGGGGCACGGCATCGGTGGAATGTGTTGCATCAATGACGATCATCCCCGGCCGATAAACTTCATTGAGCTTCGTATGAGGATGAAGATCGATGACCCCATTCAGCTTGCGCCGCTCGTCCGTATCCTGCAAGATTTTCAAAAGCATTTCTTCCGGTATTCCTTCACGTTCCAGCATCAATCCGGAGGAATCCGCTATACCGACGAGTACGAACTGAAATCCTGTCCGCTGGGCAACCGCTTTGTGCGTATCAAGAATCTGGCGCACGAGCGTCCGCCCAACAGGGCCCAACCCCAGCAATATAAAAGGTACCGGTCTATCCATCACTTCTTCACGAAGGAATTGTTTTATGAAATCCCTGCAACCACCATATCACCGATCTCTTCAGTGGAATATCCCATTTTTCCCGCTGCAAGAGTTTTTATTTTATTCTGTACCAAGTTGATGACGGATTTTTCGATTGCCTTGCCGGCCTTTTCTTCCCCGACCGTTTCCAGCAACATCCCCATCGCACAAATTGCAGCAAGCGGATTAATGACATGCTTTCCCGTATACTTCGGCGCCGATCCGCCGATCGGTTCGAACATGGAAACACCTTCGGGATTGATATTCCCGCCCGCGGCAATTCCCATGCCGCCTTGAACCATCGCACCGAGGTCCGTGATGATATCGCCGAACATATTGTCGGTGACGATCACATCGAACCATTCCGGATTTTTTACAAACCACATCGTCGTTGCATCGACGTGGGCATAATCCGTCTGAATATCCGGGTATTCCTTTTTCACTTCATCGAACGTCCGCTGCCAGAGGTCCCAGGCGAATGTCAATACATTTGTTTTTCCGCAGAGCGTCACTTTGCGTTTCTTGCTGTTGCGTTTTTTACAGTATTCGAATGCATAACGGATGCAGCGTTCGACTCCCTTGCGTGTATTGTGCGATATTTGAATTGCAACCTCATCCTTGGTGCCTTTCTTCTCAAAACTCCCCAGACCTTTATACAATCCTTCGGAGTTTTCACGGACGACGACGAAATCAATATCCTCGGGTTTCTTATCCTTCAGCGGACAGAATGCCTCGTTATAGAGTTTAATGGGGCGCAAATTGATATACTGGTCAAGCGCAAACCGTGTCTTCAACAAAATTCCCTGTTCAAGAATTCCGGGTTTTACATCCGGATGTCCGATTGCACCGAGAAATATTGCGTCGAATTTCTTCAACCCTTCCAGCTCTTCATCGGTTATGGTTTTTCCGGTTTTCAGGTACCGGTCGCCGCCGTAATCGAAAAGCGTCGTATCATACGTAAAGCCGAATTTCTTTGATACGGCCTTCAGGACTTTCAATCCTTCCGCAACCACCTCCGGACCCGTTCCATCACCGCCTATCACTGCTATGTTGTATTTCTTTGCCATGCTCTTTCTCTTGCTCCTTGATTAAATGTCTCTCATTACAAGTTATTCATTAATTTACTTAATTCTTCAGACCGGCGCGTCGCCGTGGCCACTGCATCAATCAGCATGGAACGGAGGCCATGCGATTCCAGTTCGTGGATTGCATTGATGGTGGTTCCCCCGGGTGTCGTTACCTGATCGCGTAAAATTGCCGGATGCAGGCCGGAGGATTTTGCGAGTGTTGCCGAACCAAGCACGGTCTGGATTGCCAGTTTTGTGGAAATATCGCGCGACAATCCCATCTTGACGCCGCCGTCGATCAACGCTTCAATCACCATATAAATGTACGCCGGGCCGCTCCCGCTCAGGCCGGTGACGGCATCCAGCTGATCCTCGGTGACCACAACCACTTCGCCCACTGCTTCAAAGATGGAGGTTGCGATCTTTTGCTGTTCGGCGGTCACCGACATCCCGAATGCCACGGCAGCAGCACCTTCATCCACCGTCGCGGCGATATTGGGCATGGTTCGGACAATACCGAGGTCCGTTCCAAGCATCTGCTGAATAAACGAAATCCGCATTCCCGCCACAATGGATATCACCAGATGGCCGGGACGGATCGATTCTTTCATGACCTTCAATACTTTGGAGAGGGTCTGCGGTTTGACACAGAGCAATAAAATTTCCGATTCTTGAACCGCTTTCCTGATGTCGGGTGTCGTGCGGACTTTCCACTCCGCTGAAAGAGTTTGAAGCTTCTCCGTATTGACATCGCACGCGATAATTTTATTGGGCGGTGTCAGCTTCGCATTGATAATCCCCTTCAGTAATGCGGAACCCATGTTTCCGGCACCGAGAATTGCTATCGGCTTATTAATATGATGGTGCTCATCGTGTTTCTGCGCCACACTTTTTCCCTTGGTCTGCATCGTCTGCTCCCCCTTACTTTGCGTTATTCGCTTCGTATTGTTCCACTTCTTTTGTGAACCGTCTCAGGTACTCCAATTCATCGACCCCGTTCAAGAGGCAGAATTTCGAAAACGGGTCAATCGGAAAGAGCGCTTGTTTTCCCGATGGAAAAATGATTTTTTGCTGTTCGAGATTGACCGTTACTTCGGCATTCGGCGACTTTTGAATTTCTTCTTTCAGCTGCCGGTAATCCTCTTTTGTGAGAATAACGGGAAGCAGACCATTCTTCATCGAATTGCTGCGGAAGATATCCGCAATCGTTGTGCTGATGACCGCCCGAAATCCGAATGCGGTAAGCGCCCAGGGAGCATGTTCGCGCGAAGAACCGCATCCAAAATTATCTCCGGCAAGCAAGACGCTCGCACCCCGGTGCTGCGGCTGGTTCAGTACAAATTCAGGCTTGGGAGACCCGTCCGAATTGTACCGCCAATCGCAGAACAGCTGTTCCCCGAGGCCATTCTTATCGGTCACTTTCAGAAACCGCGCTGGAATGATTTGATCGGTGTCTATGTTGTCCACGAACAGCGGAACAACACGTGATGTCAGATGAATAAAGGTTGCCATAGGTTTTTAAGACTTTCATAATGTATGAATGAATTTATCGTTTCACGGCTTCGACCTCGAGCCGCATCATTCGGACATGGACCATTCCATGGTCGTCCATGGGGTGCTTCCGGATGTAATGATCTGCTATTGAGGAAATAAAAATTTCTCTCTTCTCTTCCGGCACACGCTGTGTGAACGGAAGCCACGTCGTCCGAATCCAGGACTCGAATGCTGCGCGGTCGTGGTGCACCGCATCTTTTGGTATCAGTTCCGAACGAATTTCATCGAATCCGGATTCACGCAGCCAGATCCCGTATTCTTCCGAGTCATAAAATCCGTAAGGAAATGTGAAGCGGTGAAAATAGCCCTTCCATTCAGACTCTTCAATAAGTTTATCAAGTGCTGCAATAACTTCCGCCGCATTGCCGCGGCCGCCCATCTGCAGAAGGATTTTGCCGCCGGGCTTCAAACTTCTTCTGATCCCGTGGACCACAGGACGCTGATCCAGGATCCAATGCAAAGCCGCATTAGAAAAAACTATATCGAATTCATTTTCAAATTTCAGGCTGCTTGCATCCCCATGCTGAAACCGCAGATGGGGAAACGCATCGGACGGATACCTGCTCTGCGCAAGAGCGATCATCGGCTCAGAACTATCGATGCCGGTCACCGATCCTTCCGGCAAACTGCCGGCAATCTCGGCGGTCGCCTTACCGTCGCCGCATCCGATATCAAGGATATGTTCGCTCCCCTTTAGCCGGAGTTTCCTGATAAGCTCACGCGCCCATTGCTGCTGAACGCCTGAACTTTTCGCATAGTCATTCGCATTCCACTGGTATGATGGTCCGCCCATTCCTCAATCCATGAGCAATGTGCGCACATCCGTAATTTTGCCTGTCACTGCAGCCGCCGCAGCGGTCAAGGGCGATGCGAGGAGCGTCCGTCCGCCTTTGCCCTGCCGTCCTTCGAAATTACGGTTGCTGGTCGAGACCGCATATTGTCCCGCCTTTATTTCATCGCCGTTCATGGCAATGCACATCGAGCAGCCGGACTCGCGCCACTCGGCGCCGGCATCCATGAAAATTTTATGCAATCCTTCCGCTTCCGCCTGGCGTTTGATGACCTGAGAACCGGGCACGACCATAGCGCGGACATGAGGTGCAACTTTACGGCCTGCGAACACCCGGGCCGCTTCACGTAAATCGGAGATGCGTGAATTCGTGCAGCTTCCGATGAACACGACATCAATCTTTTTTCCTTCGAGCGGTTCATTCGGTTGAAATCCCATATACTGAAGAGATTTCTCCAGGGTCTGCCTCTCCGTGGCAACGCTCAATTTGGATGGATCGGGAATCCGCCCGGTCACAGGCAATCCCATGCCCGGATTCGTGCCAAACGTCAACATCGGTTCGAGAGCGGAGGCATCCAGGGTCACCGTTGCATCGTACGATGCTCCTTCATCTGTCGGCAGCGTACGCCAACTTTTCAACGACTTTTCCCATGCATCGCCTTTCGGAACAAACTCGCGGTTGATGAGAAATTCAAATGCCTTGTCATCCGGAGCGATCATCCCGGCGCGAGCACCGCCTTCAATAGACATATTGCAGACCGTCATGCGTTCTTCCATGGAAAGTGCGCGGACGGTTGATCCGGTATACTCGATGACATATCCTGTCCCTCCGCCCACACCGATCTTCGCGAGCAGTGCAAGGATGACATCTTTGGCCGTGACGCCCCTGGAGAGTTTCCCTTCAATTTGGACTTCCATGGTTTTGGGAAGTCTCTGCAGAAGGCATTGTGTCGCAAGGACATGTTCCACCTCGCTCGTGCCAATGCCAAACGCGAGGGCACCGAACGCGCCGTGTGTCGCGGTATGGCTGTCGCCGCAGACAATGGTCATCCCCGGCTGGGTAAAGCCGAGTTCCGGCCCGATGACATGGACGATCCCGCGCTGCGGATGATCTTTGCCATACAAGCGAAAGCCAAATTCCTTCGCGTTCAATTCCATCTGGCGCATTTGTTTTGCTGCGAGTTCATCGGAAATCGGCACGGAGGGAGGCAGCGTCGGAATGCTGTGATCCATGGTCCCGACCGTTCGATCCGGACGCCGCACTTTTAATCCGCGCCGGCGCAGGCCTTCGAAGGCCTGTGGGGATGTGACTTCATGAACCAGCTGCAAATCGATGTACAACACTGCAGGAGAATCTTTTTCCTGTGCAACAACATGACTATTCCAGACTTTTTGAAAGAGCGTAAGTGGCTTCGACATTATTTCATTCCATGATTTATGAGATTGTATTCAATAATATTATTTTAGACGATAAAACTAAACAGATAAATTAAAAATCCTGCAGCACAATGGGGTGCGTCATGGTTATTGGAGAAAATATGTTCCTTCAATTCTTATTCTTGCTCCGCCTCCAAAAACCACTCTTTCGTTTCCCCGGTCATCAGTTTGTCTTCGTAATTTTACATTGTTAAAACAGTCCGCATGTCCATTCTGCTCGATACTTATTGTGTCCCCGTTCCATAATTTATTTTTTATCAAATAATATCCGAATGCAGAATTTCCTGAACCGGTTGCAGGATCTTCGATATACCCAAATGTCGGTGCAAATACTCTTGTCCTGTAATTATTGGATTTATCCGCGACATCGCTGGTAAATACTTCGATAATATCAACCTCTGATTTTAGACAAAACTCTTTCAGCATTTCTAATTCCGGTGAAAGAGCCAGAATTGATTCCAGGCTTTTTATCGGCACGATTAACGTAGACAATCCCGCATTTATTATAGAAATCGGAAAATTCGTATTAATGGAGTCGACATGTGTCTTTAAGTTCGCTGCCAGCTCATTGATGTCCGGCAGCTTGGTCTTTTCAAATGGTTCGGGCGAAAGGATAAACACCGCATCTTCCTTCCTGATCCTATTTTCTACATTCAAAATTCCTCTGTTTGTCTTTATTTGAAGCGAATTGAAGCGCTGCAAATCCTCATCACTTTTCAATACATCGTACATGATCGCGACCGTGGCATGACCGCAAAAATCAACCTCACGCTCTGCGGAATAATATTTCAAGTCAAATTGATGATCCGATGTTTTGCAGAGATACCCTACTTCATTCACAAATCCTTTTAATTCCTTTGCGATTTGCAGCATTTGTTCAGGGGTGACATCCTTCATGGAATTCAGAATTATATATCCAGCCGGATTTCCATTTGACTTTGCTGTAGCAAATGCGTCAATTTTCTTAAATTTAAATTGCCTCATTTAATAATGCTGTTCAATTATTTTTAGAAAACCTTCCGACGCTTTATCGATTTACTATTTGTGTTATTCTTTAGGTGTATTTAAAAAATTTCGAATATTTTTTATTGTTCATTTCTACTAGTGCCGTTTCCATTAAATAATCTTGTGGGTTTAAGTGAGTGACCACAAATGGAAACGAGCACTCCTGCCTTATTTGATAAGGCATTTAAATTAACAACACCAGAAGACTTTTTAGAAGCGGCACTAGACCGTCACGCCGTCTTTCGAAAGTGTTAATTTTTGCTGTTCTTCTTTCCGTTTCTTCGATGCCATCGCGCGGTTGAGCGCTTCCAAATATGCCCGTGCGCTGCCGGCAAGGATATCCGTACTTGCGGCACGGCCGTTATACAGCAGCCCGTCGAAATCAACCCTCACAAACACTTCACCGATTGCATCGTGGCCAAGACTGACTGACTTGATCGAATACTCCGTCAACTTTCCAATCACTCCTGTTATCCGTTCGATGGCTTTATACGCGGCATCCACGGGTCCGTCGCCGGTTGCAGAATCCACGATCATCTGGTCTCCGTACTTCAATTCAATGGTCGCCGTGGGACGCAGATTGGTACCGGTCACAATCTGAATATTCGTTAATTGATAGACTTCCTCCGCCGCATCACTGGAGGTTTCAAGGATCGCCTCAAGATCTTCGTCGAATAATTCCTTCTTCTGATCGGCGATCTCGCAAAAGAGTTTATACGCACGCTGGAGTTCTTCGTCGGATAACGTATACCCCAATTCCGTGTACCGCTGTTTTAACGCATGCCTTCCGGAATGTTTTCCCAGGACGAGCATGGTATGTTTGATACCGACCGACTGCGGCGTCATAATTTCATAGGTGATCGGGCTTTTCAACACCCCATCCTGGTGAATGCCCGCCTCGTGGGCGAAGGCATTCGCGCCCACAATTGCTTTGTTGCGCTGGACCATCATCCCGGTCAGGCTGCTTAATAATTTGCTCGACTTGTAAATTTCTTCCGTATCGATGTTTGTCCGGAGTCCCAGTTTTTCATGCCGCGTCTTGATCGCCATCGCAATTTCTTCCAGCGATGCATTTCCAGCGCGTTCGCCGATTCCATTCAGCGTGCATTCGACCTGCCGTACGCCATTCTGGACCGCGGCAATAGAATTGGCAACCGCCAGGCCGAGATCATTATGACAGTGCGAGCTTAAAATTGCTTTATCAATATTCGGAACACGTTCGCGCACCATCCGGAACATCGCACCGTATTCATCCGGAATAGCATATCCGACCGTATCCGGCAGATTGATGATCGTGGCGCCTGCATTGATCGTCGCCTCGACGACCGCACAAAGATAATCGATATTGGTGCGGGAAGCGTCTTCACATGAAAATTCAACTTCTTCACAGAGCGATTTGGCGTACTGGACTGCCCACACGGCATCCTGCAGGACCTGTTCCCTTGATTTCTTCAATTTATATTTCAGGTGCAGATCCGAAGTCGCAATAAATGTATGGATGCGCGGCTTCTCCGCACCCTGGATCGCTTCCCAGGCACGATCGATATCCAGCTTGACCGTCCGGGCGAGCGCCGCCACGGTACACGACTTTATCTTTTCCGCGACGAGTTTCACCGCTTCGAAGTCGCCAACCGAAGCAATGGGAAACCCCGCTTCGATCACATCGACGGACAGGAGCTGGAGCTGGCGCGCCAGACGAAGTTTTTCTTCAATATTCATGCTGCATCCCGGAGATTGTTCACCGTCGCGCAGTGTCGTGTCAAAAATAAATATTCGGTTTTCCATAATCTGTTTTCCTACACGGTTTTGTTTTCTACTTGAGCTAATTTGCGCACCCAATCCATGAGTGTTCCAAATTGTTCCGGTGTCAGAGACTGAGCGCCGTCCGAAAAGGCCGCTTCCGGATGCGGATGCACTTCGATAATCAATCCATCAGCGCCGACGGCAATGCCTGCTTTTGCCAGAGGCGTCACCAGGCTGCGTACCCCGGTGCCATGACTGGGATCGACGATGACGGGCAGATGGCTTAGTTCCTTGAGGGCCGGAACCGCTGAGAGATCGCATGTATTGCGCGTATATTCCTCAAACGTCCGGATGCCGCGTTCGCACAGGATTACCTGCTCGTTGCCCTGCGACATAATATATTCAGCGGACATGAGCAATTCTTTCAAGGTGCTCGACTGACCCCGTTTTAAGAGGACCGGTTTCTTTAATTTCCCAATGTCCTTGAGCAGCGCGAAGTTCTGCATATTTCGCGCGCCGACCTGTAAAATGTCTGCATAGTCCGCGACCAGAGGGACATCGGTCGGCGTAATGACTTCCGTAATAATGAGCAATCCGGTTTTCTCCCGCGCCTCGGCAAGAAGTTTTAATCCTTCCTCTTCCAGCCCTTGAAATGCATAGGGCGATGTCCGCGGTTTGAATGCCCCGCCGCGCAATACTTTTGCCCCCGCTTTTTTGACGAGCTCTGCGGAAAGAAGAATCTGTTCACGGCTTTCCACCGAGCAGGGGCCCGCCATCACCACGATCGTACCGTTCCCGATGACCACGGGCGGGAGGCTGCTGTTATTCGGTGCGGGAATGGTAATGGATGTTCGGGATTCATTCCATTCCCGGCTTGCCAGTTTGAACGGCTTTAATATCGGAACGACATTCTCGACCCCTTCCAAGGTTTCGAGCGCCTGCAGCCGGTACTTCCCGCGTTCGTCGCCGACGCATGCAATGACGGTCCGTAATTCACCGTAGATCGGATGCACACGGAACCCCAGTTCCTGTACTTTTTCAAAAACGCGGTCAATTTGATCCTGGGAGGCCCCAGCTTTCATCACAATAATCATCGAAGAGTTTCCCTATTTTTTCGAACCAATCCTATTTATTCTTTTTTGTGCGGTGCTTCAACAAATGATAACTGATGGAATCGACCAGCGCTTTCCAGCTTGCTTCCACGACGTCCGGCGATACGCCGACCGTATTCCAGGAGGTTTCCCCATTTTTCGTTTCAATCAAGACCCTCACTTTTGCCGCGGTCGCGTTTTGTGTATCAAGTACTCGCACCTTGTAATCGGTGAGGTGGATCTGATTCAGTTCCGGATAGAATTTCTCAAGGGCCTTTCGCAGAGCGCTATCCAGTGCATTGATGGGCCCGTCGCCTTCCGCAGCCGTGATTTCTGTTTCATCCCCCACCCGGATTTTTATCAGCGCTTCAGAACGGGCTTCTTTTTCAAGACTATCTTTTTGAATGCTGACCCTGAAGCGTTCCAAATCGAAAAATTGTTTCATCTCGCCGGTATGGCGTTTCACCATCAATTCAAACGAACCTTCCGCATCTTCATAACTATAACCGTAGTGTTCCATGTCTTTGATTTCGTCGACAATGTTCTGCACCGCGGGAGATCGATCATCAAGCTCGACGCCCAATTCTTTTACTTTGAACAGGACATTGCTCCGCCCCGAAAGATCGGAAATGAGCACCCGGCGCACGCTGCCGACGGTTTCCGGCACGATATGCTCGTACGTCAGCGCGGATTTCATCACGGCACTGACATGGACGCCGCCTTTGTGGGCGAATGCACTCTCTCCGACGAACGGGAGATTTTTCTGATGTTTCATATTTGCCAGTTCACTGACATAACGCGAGACGCTTGTAAGATGCTCGAGCTGCTTATCGGCAACACAGCGATAACCCATCTTTAATTGAAGATCGGGAATAATCGTACAGAGGTTGGCGTTCCCGCACCGCTCGCCGTACCCGTTGATCGTTCCCTGAATCTGGACGCAGCCTTCCCGCACAGCCATCAACGAACTCGCGACCGCTGTTCCGGAATCGTTGTGCGTATGAATGCCGAGAGGAGTAGAGATATTCTTCTTCACCTCGCGAACAATGTCAGCTACTTCCCATGGAAGTGTTCCGCCGTTCGTATCGCAAAGAACGAGAGTTGCTGCACCGGATTGGGCCGCCGCATTCAGTGTTTTAAGCGCATACACGCTATCCTGTTTGTACCCGTCGAAGAAATGTTCCGCATCGTAGATCACTTCTTTTCCATGTTTCTTGAGATATTCGACGGAATCGCTGATGATCGTGAGATTCATTTCCGGTGATATTTGCAGCGCCTCTTTCACGTGGAGCAGCCAGGTCTTGCCGAAAATGGTGACCACCGGCGTTTGTGCATCCAGCAGGGCACGGATATTTGCATCCTTCTCGACCGGATTTTTTGCGCGGCGTGTAGAACCGAACGCGGCGATCTTCGCATGCTGAAATTGGGTCGTGCGGGCTCGTTCGAAGAATTCCATATCTTTCGGATTCGAACCGGGCCAGCCGCCTTCAATATAGGAGATCCCAAACGCATCAAGCCGCTTGGCGATCTTTATTTTGTCTTCGGCAGAGAACGATATTTCTTCACCTTGTGTGCCGTCGCGCAGCGTCGTATCATAGAGAAATAGTTGTTGCATAGAGACCCTTTGGTCGATCTATGATTTGTTACAATATTGGTGAGACGTTCAATTTTTACCCGCCATCTTTCTGGCGGGGAACGTCTCTACCGTTTGAAATTAATTCTGTCCCCGGCCGCCGATTCCTTTGACGCCCTTTGAAAGATCTTTTGCTTTCTCTTTCGGCCGTAAGGCACGGACGGCCGCACCGGTGCGCCACATTTCGGAATTGTGGATCTCACCGAGTTTTTTTGAAAGATATTTCTGGTAATCCTTGCCGCCGCAATCGCGAATCACTTCACGGGTTTCCTGACCGCTCTTCACCGATTTATAAAGCTTCTCGAACACCGGGAGGTTTGCTTTGCGGAAAATAGGCCTCCACTTCAGTGCTCCATGCTGTGCGGTGACGGAACAATTCGAATACATCCAGTCCATTCCATTTTCATCCACGAGCCGAATGAGGCTCTGTGTCAATTCCTCGACCGTTTCGTTGAATGCTTCCGACGGTGAATGGCCGTTCTTGCGCAGAACGTCATACTGCGCCTGCATCATCCCTGCGAGCGCACCCATCAACACACCGCGTTCGCCCGTCAGATCGCTGTACACTTCCTTCAAAAAAGTCGTCGGGAACAGGTACCCCGATCCGACTGCGATCCCGATCGCGATGCAGCGTTCCGTCGCATGTCCGGTGGCATCCTGAAATACGCCAAAACTTGAATTAATACCGGCGCCGGATAAAAAGTTACGGCGGACATTAAGTCCTGAGCCCTTGGGGGCAACCAGGATCACGTCAATATTTTTCGGAGGGATGACTCCGGTCTGTTCTTTATAGGTAATGGAGAATCCATGCGAAAAGTACAGCGCATCTCCCGGTTTGAGATTCTTTTTGACGGACGGCCAGATGACGCGCTGCGCTGCATCGGACACGAGCATCATGATAATGGTTCCGCGCTGGACCGCTTCTTCGATCGGGAAGAGTGTTTTGCCTGGAACCCAGCCGTCTTTTATGGCGCGGTTCCAGTCTTTCGCATATTCCTTTGACTGGCCGATAATGACCTTGATGCCGTTGTCTTTCATATTCAGCGCCTGGGCGGGACCCTGAACGCCATAACCGATAACCGCCACCACTTCATTCTTGAGAACCTTGCGTGCCTTTGCAAGCGAAAACTCCTTGCGTGTAACGATTTTTTCCTTCTTACCGCCAAAATCAATGATAGCCATTTTTTTCTCCTCGTTAATTTGGATGTCGTTATTTATTCTCTTTTAATCTCTTCTGCTTATTCTTACAGCAGGTTACTGTGATTTTCTCTGGTTACGGTAAATTTGTAAAACCCATCAAATGAAGATCGACGCAGCGCGCCGCCTTCCGGCCTTCCGCAATCGCCCAAACCACCAGTGATTGTCCGCGTCTCATATCTCCCGCTGCAAATACGTTAGGGACTGATGTCATATAATGTTCATCCGTTGAAATATTTCCGCGCGAATCGAGTGCGACGCCTAATTCATCGAGCAAGCCGTTTCTGGTCGGCCCGGTGAATCCCATCGCGATCAGAACCAGATCGGCATCGAGCGTGAACTCCGAGCCCGGTACCGGTTTAAACTCCGGCGCGGGGCCCACACGAACGGCGTGGAGCTTCTTGATGTTGCCCTGCGCATCGCCTTCAAAATGCGTCGTGGCAATGGCCCAATCACGGATGCCGCCTTCTTCGTGAGCGCTTTCCGTTCGCAATTGCAGCGGCCATAACGGCCATGGCGTACTCGGTGACCGGTCGATGGGCGGTTTGGGCATAATCTCAAATTGAGAGACGGATGCCGCCTTCTGTCGATGGACGGTGCCGAGACAGTCGGCTCCGGTATCCCCGCCGCCGAGAATAATGACGCGTTTGCCGGTTGCGAGAATTTCTTTTTCCGCATCGACGATGGTGCCGCCGACGCGTTTATTTTGTTGAGTCAGAAATTCCATGGCGAAGTGAATTCCTTTTAACTCGCGTCCTGGAACTTTCAGATCGCGCGGCGCTTCAGATCCGCCGCAAAGCAGAATCGCGCTGTACGAGCGCTGCAATTCATCGGACGCGATATTCACGCCGACGTGCGCTTTTGTCGCAAACACGATTCCTTCCGCCTGCATGATTTCAACACGGCGGTCCACAAGATATTTTTCCAGTTTGAAATCCGGTATGCCGTAGCGCAGCAACCCGCCGACACGGTCGCTCTTTTCATAGACCGTGACGTGATGTCCGGCGCGATTGAGCTGCTGGGCCGCAGCAAGGCCCGCCGGGCCCGATCCGATCACTGCAATGGTTTTTCCGGTCCTCGCCGCCGGTCGTTCAGGCCTGATCCAGCCTTCACGAAAAGCGACATCAATAATGGACCGTTCAATGGCTTTGATTGCCACCGGTGGTTCGTTGATTCCGAGTACGCATGCTGCTTCGCATGGTGCAGGACAGATTCTTCCGGTGAACTCCGGGAAATTATTCGTCGAGTGCAGAATTCGGATTGCTTCTTTCCACCGGCCGCGGTACGCCAGGTCATTCCAGTGCGGAATGACGTTATTGAGCGGGCATCCCTGATGACAGAACGGTATCCCGCAATCCATGCACCGTGCACCCTGCGTCCGTACTTTTTGATCGGGAAATTCCTGGTACACATCTTTCCAGTCTTTCAGACGCTCAATCACCGGACGACGTGACAGTGTTTCTCGTTTAAATTCCAAAAATCCTGTCGGCTTACCCACGGGACACCTCCTCGACAACTGCTGCCGATTTCTCATTCTTCGAAGCTGCATCTGCCGCAGCTTTGAGTACTCTCTTATAATCAAGTGGAAATACTTTTACAAACTTTTTGACCAATTGCGCCCAGTGATCGAGAATAAAGCGTGCACGCGGACTGGCGGTATACTCGAAATGTTTTTCCACCAGCGTTCGTACCTTCTCTTCATCCATGGCATTCAACGGATCAACATCGACCATGGTCCGGTTGCAGAGTTTTGAGGAAAAATCGCCCGATTCATCGAGTACGAATGCAAAACCGCCCGACATTCCCGCCGCAAAATTCTTCCCGGTCGGGCCCAGCACCACGACAATTCCATTCGTCATATATTCACAACCATGTGCGCCAACCGATTCCACGACTGCCGTCGCGCCGGAATTGCGAATGGCAAACCGTTCACCGGCTCTTCCATTGAAATAGGCTTCACCACTGGTTGCTCCGTAGAGGATAACATTTCCAACCACGGTGTTTTCCTCCGGTACACATTTCGACTTTCGAGGCGGATGGATGATCAGCTTGCCGCCGGACAATCCTTTTCCCGTATAATCATTTGCATCTCCCTCGAGCATGAGGGTAATTCCCCGCGCGAGGAATGCACCAAAACTCTGGCCGGCAGAACCGGTAAAATGAACGGTGATGGTATTGTCCGGTAATCCGTCAGACCCGTATTTCCGCGCAACCTCTCCGCTGAGCATGGCACCGACCGTACGGTGGATGTTCCGGATGGGAAGATTGAACTCGACGGGAGTTTTGTTCTCCAATGCACCTTTTGATTTTTCAATCAGCTGATAATCCAGCGCATCGTTCAAACCATGATCCTGCAGGATTTGACTGCGCCGGCCAAACCGCGACGGCGCGGCAGGATTATGCAGAAGGAACGACAGGTCGATGTGTTTCGCTTTCCAGTGTTCGACATCCTTGCGGGCTTCCAGCATATCCACCCGCCCGATCATTTCATCGACGGTCCTGAATCCCAGGCGCGCCATAATCTCCCGCAATTCTTCGGCGACGAAGAAAAAGAAATTGATGAGATGTTCCGGGGTACCCTGAAACTTTGCGCGCAGCTCCGGATCCTGTGTTGCAATGCCGACCGGGCATGTGTTGAGGTGGCATTTCCTCATCATCACGCAGCCCATGGACACCAGCGGCATGGTCGAAAAACCGTATTCTTCCGCGCCAATCAACGCTGCAATCGCAACATCCCGGCCGGTCTGCAGTTTTCCATCGGTCTGCAGACGGACGCGGCTGCGCAGGTCGTTCAACACCAGCACCTGCTGGGCTTCAGCAAGTCCGATCTCCCATGGAATGCCGGCATGTTTAATGGAGGATAACGGTGACGCCCCTGTTCCGCCCGAATCGCCGCTGATGAGAATCGAATCGGCGTGTGCTTTTGCGACGCCGGCCGCGACCGTCCCGACACCGTTTTCCGATACCAGTTTCACCGATATACGGGCGCGCGGATTTACATTTTTCATATCGTAAATGAGCTGTGCCAGATCTTCGATAGAATAGATATCATGATGCGGCGGAGGCGAAATCAGCTGAACCCCCTGAATGGAATGCCGCGTCCTCGCGATAATAGCATCAACTTTATGACCGGGGAGCTGGCCTCCTTCGCCGGGCTTTGCGCCCTGGGCAATTTTTATCTGGATTTCATCTGCGTTGACCAGATAGTTTGCCGAGACCCCGAACCGGGCAGACGCAATTTGTTTTATCGCACTCCTTCGAAGATTTCCGTCGGCATCCGGTTTAAACCGTTCTTCATCCTCGCCGCCTTCTCCGGTGTTGGATCTCGCGCCCATTCGATTCATGGCGACGGCGAGCGTCTCGTGGGCTTCTTTGCTGATCGAGCCGTACGACATGGCACCGGTGACGAACCTCTTCACAATTTCTTTTGCCGGTTCGACCTCTTCGATCGGAACGGCACGTGTTCCTTTCTTGAACTCCATCAGCCCGCGAAGATTGTACAATCCTCCATCCTGTTCGTTCAGATGCTTCGCATATTCCTGATAGCTTTTTTTATCAGAAAACCGGACGGCTTGCTGGAGTTTCGTGATGGTGGTGGGATTCACCATGTGCCGTTCGCCGTTAATCCGGAAGTAATAATTTCCTCCGAGATCAAGTTCGGTGTCGGAACCGGTCAGTTTCTGGAACGCATACTCATGTTTCATTTTTGCTTCCTGCGCGATAACGGCAAGCCCTATGCCGCCGATGCGGGAGGCAATTCCTGTAAAATATTTATCGATCAGTTCTTTTCCCAGACCGATCGCTTCAAAGACCTGTGCGCCCTGATAACTTTGCAGCGTTGATATCCCCATCTTCGACATCGTTTTGAGAATACCTTTATTGACTGCCTTTTTATAATTATAGACGGCTTTTTCGAACGTCATGCCTTCCGGAAAATATTCGCGGTTCGAAAGTTCTTCCAATGTTTCAATCGCGAGATATGGATTGACGGCGCTTGCGCCAAATCCAATCAGGAGGCAGAAATGCATCACCTCGCGCGGCTCGCCGGATTCGACGACCAGAGCGACCTGCGTACGGGTTTTTTCCCGGACGAGATGGTTGTGCACTGCGGTCAGCGCCAGCAAGCTCGGGATGGCTGCATATTCCTCGTCGACGCCGCGGTCCGAAAGAATGATGATGGTGTATCCCGATTTAATTGCCAGCGACGCGCGGCGGCAGAGGCCGTCCAACGCGCGTTCCAGTTCCTTTTCACCGCCGTCCACCCGGAAGAGCGTCGGCAGCATGGTGGCAAGAAAATCCCCCTGAGACACCCGGCGCATTTTTTCCAGGTCATGGTTGGTCAAAATCGGTTCCGGCAATTTCAGCGTGTGGCAATGCTGCGGTGTTTCATCCAGCAGGTTGCCTTCCGTTCCGATATAACTCGTCAGCGACATGACCAGTTCTTCGCGGATCGAATCGATCGGCGGGTTGGTTACCTGTGCAAAATTTTGTTTAAAGTAATTGAACAACGGTTGTGCTTTATCCGATAAACATGCCAGCGGTGTATCCGCACCCATGGAACCGACCGGGTCCTGTCCATCCACGGCCATCGGTACCATAATCATCCGTATATCTTCGTCCGTGTATCCGAACGCCCGTTGTCGTTTCAGGAGATCTTCCGGGCTGAATCCTATCTCACGCGGAGGCTCGGCAAGCTGATCCAGCCGAATCTGGTTTTCCTGAATCCATTGGCCATAGGGCTGTCGTTGTGCCAGGCGTTTTTTAATTTCTTCATCCGGAATAATTCTTTTTTCCGTCAGATCGGCAAGAAGCATATTGCCCGGTTCCAGGCACCCCTTGAGCTTCACATTTTCGGGTTCAACATCCAGCACGCCTGTTTCGGACGCCATGATCAGGAAGTGATCATGGGTCACGAGATAGCGCGCCGGGCGGAGTCCATTGCGATCGAGTGTTGCGCCAATCACACGTCCGTCGGTAAAAGCGACGGCAGCTGGACCATCCCAGGGTTCCATCAATGAAGCATGGTATTCATAGAATGCGCGTTTCTCCGGCGACATACCGGTATCCGCATCCCAGGCCTCTGGTATAAGTATGGTCATTGCATGAGGAAGACTGCGGCCGCTCATCGTGATCAGTTCCACGGCATTATCCAGCGCCGCGGAATCGCTTCCGCCCGGCTGGATGATGGGGAACAACTTATCGATCTCATCACCGAATTTTTTAGATTTGAGTACCGATTGCCGGGCATGCATCCAGTTTACATTGCCGCGCAGTGTATTGATCTCTCCGTTATGACAGATATATCGGAACGGATGTGCAAGCTGCCAGCTCGGGAATGTATTTGTTGAGAACCGCTGATGGACCAGGCACAAAGCGCTCGTGGTGTCCGGATCCGACAGCTCTTTATAGAACCGTGCAATCTGCGGTGCGATCAGCAGTCCTTTATAAATGATCGTATACGATGAAAGGGACGGCACATAAAAGAAATTTTTATTTTGAATCGCCGAGGCAGCAATCTCGGACTCCGCCCGCTTCCGGACGATATACAATTTCCGTTCAAATTCCTCGCGGGTCATTCCGGGTGCAATCCGGATAAAGACCTGTTCGATATACGGCTGCGACACGCGTGCGACACGGCCGATCGCATCTGAATCAATCGGCGTATCGCGCCAACCGAGCATCCCCAATCCTTCTTCCTGCACAATCCGTTCGATGATGGCTTCACACTCAAACCGCGGCTGGGGCTCCACCGGGAGAAACAACATTCCAATACCGTACTCGCCTTCAGGGGGGAGGGTAAAACCGAGCTTCCCGCATTCCTTTACAAAAAATGTATGCGGGATTTGTATGGTGATCCCTGCGCCGTCGCCTGTTTTTGGATCGGAACCGCTCGCCCCGCGATGTGCAAGGTTCACCAGGATCTGGATCCCCTTCATAATCGTTTCATGTGAACGTTCGGCGTTGACGTTGACGATAAATCCAATACCGCAAGCGTCGTGCTCATTCCGTGGATCATACAGCGGAAATTCTTTTAATACTTTTGATGTCATATGTTTATGATGTTCTTTCTTGTTAACTCTGAGAAACTTTAAGTCTGTGAGCCTATGAGTCTATGAGCCTATGAGTCTTTGAGCCTATGAGTCTTTGAGCCTATGAGTCTTTGAGCCTATGAGTCTATGAGCCATTGAGCCTATGAGATTAGAAAGATATATGAAAAATTTAATTACTACTCATATTCAACTACTCAACTACTCATCTGCTCATCTACTCATCGGCTCAACTGCTCTACCTCATGCTTCGCCCTGGAACTCCCGTTTGATTGCGACACGGCCTGTTCGTGCCAGTTCCTTTATCCCAAACGGTTTAAGCATATTAATAACGGCGTCCACTTTCAGCTGCGAACCGGTTGCTTCAATCGTCAGAGTCTTTGGACTGACATCAACCACTTTCGTACGGAATATTTCCGAGATCTGCATGATCTCCATCCGTGAGGTGGGGGTGCATTGAACTTTCACCAGCGCCAGTTCCCGGTCGACGAATGTATCATCCGTCAAATCGACCACTTTAATCGTGTCGATCAGCTTATGGAGTTGTTTCATAATTTGCTCGATAATCTGGTCGTCGCCGCGGGTGACGATGGTCATCCGCGATACCGCGTCATCCTCTGTCGGCCCGACGGTGAGACTGTCGATGTTATATCCTTTTGCTGCAAAAAGGCCGGCAATTCTATTGAGGGTGCCAAAATGATTTTCCACGGTCATCGAAATCGTGTGCTGTTTCACATGTTCATTAGTCGTTGATGATGCCATGATTATTTCTCCTGTTTAGAGTACCCTTATCCTTTTGCATGAATCATCGTTTTATGTGTCGCATGCGATTGTTTCAGCGGTTCCGGACTATCCATTATTTCGTTCACGGTTTGTCCTGCAGGAATCATCGGGAAGACATTTTCCTCAGGCACCACGACAAACTCCACAAGCATAGGACCGTCTTTATGTGCAAGCGCTTTGCGGATCGTGGCTTCCACATCCGCCGGCGACGATACGCGCTGTGCCGGGATTCCATACGCCTCGGCCACTTTTACAAAATCCGGACTGGTAATTTGAGTATGAGAGTACCTTTTCTTCCAGAAAAATTCCTGCCATTGGCGTACCATGCCAAGATATCCGTTATTGATAATAAAAATTTTCAAGGGAAGATTATTTTGGGCGACCGTTGCCAATTCCTGAATGTTCATCTGAAAGCCGCCGTCGCCGCTGATACAAACCACCGGCAAATCCCTGCGGCCGAATGCTGCACCCATGGCCGCAGGCAGCGAGAACCCCATCGTTCCCAGTCCGCCCGAAGTGATCTGCGTGCGCGGATGTTTCCATTTGAAAAACTGCGCCGTCCACATTTGCGACTGGCCGACATCGGAAACGACAATAGCGTCACCGTCCGTGATTTCACCAAGCTTGTCAATGACATGCTGTGCACGGAGTGATCCGTCCTGTTTGTACCGAAGCGGATGTTCTGCTTTCCATCCATCGATGGTCTTCAGCCATTCTTTCGTATCCAGCGGTTTTACCAATTCATTGAGTTGTTTCAGCACTCGTTTCACATCTCCGACGATCGGTACATCTGCAGGCACATTTTTACTGATAGCAGATGGGTCGATGTCGATATGTATTTTTTTGGCGTTCTTTGCAAATTCTTCCACTTTTCCGGTCACACGATCATCAAACCGTGCACCAATCGCAATAAGTACATCACACTGATCAACCGCCACATTGGAATACCATGTCCCATGCATTCCCAGCATTCCGAGAGACAGCTTACTCTGTTCAGGATACGCACCTAACCCATGGAGTGTTGTGGTAATTGGTGCGTGCAGCTTATCTGCAAGTGCACGAACTTCTGCGGAGGCATTTGAACTAATCACGCCGCCGCCGACATAGAGGAGCGGACGCTTCGCTTCATTGATCAATTCCGCCGCCTTTTTAATCTGCCGGATGTTGCCGTCCACCACCGGGTTATAACTGCGCAGCGAAATGGTTTTGGGATATTCGAACACGGCTTTCGCCGCAAGGACATCTTTTGGTAAATCGACGAGCACCGGTCCCGGACGTCCGGTGGTCGCAATATAAAACGCCGCTTTGATGGTCCTGGCCAGTTCGTTGACATCTTTCACGAGATAATTATGTTTCGTAATCGGACGCGTAATGCCGACGATATCCACTTCCTGGAACGCATCGTTTCCAATGAGCTTGGTCACCACCTGGCCGGTGAAGACGACCAGCGGGATCGAATCCATATATGCATCGGCAATTCCAGTCACGGCATTGGTCGCCCCTGGACCGGAGGTCACGAGAACCACGCCCGGCCTGCCGGTTGCTTTCGAATACCCTTCCGCGGCATGGGTGGCGCCCTGTTCGTGCCGGGTGAGAATGTGTTTGATGTGCGTGAGGTCGTGGAGCACATCATAGATGCCGATGACGACACCGCCCGGATAGCCAAAGAGAGTATCGACGCCTTCTTCTACCAGGCACCGCACAAATATTTCTGCTCCGGTCATCAGTTTGCCTTGATGATTGTCTTGTGCTTTCGTCGGTGTCATAATCGTATTCCTGAATGAGTTAATAAAATGAAAACATAATTTCGTGTTTAGCTTCTCAATGTCGCGCCGGTGTTGGCACTCGTAACAAAATGTGCATACCGCCGCAGCCATTTGCTCTGTGTCCGCGGCTCGAACGCCGGCAGCGCAGCGATACGCGAATGGATTTCTTCGTCGCTCAGACGGACATTCAACGTGCGGGCTTCAAGGTCAATATCAATCATATCCCCTTCACGGAGCGCCGCAATGGGCCCGCCGCTTGCCGCTTCCGGCGAGACATGCCCGATGCATGCTCCCCGCGTTCCGCCTGAGAATCTTCCGTCGGTGATGAGCGCGACTTTATCTCCCAATCCCATGCCCATGATCGTCGAAGTAGGTGAAAGCATTTCCTGCATGCCCGGTCCGCCGCGCGGCCCTTCATACCGGATCACCACCACATCGCCGGCAACGACTTTCCCGGCAAGAATTCCCGCCTGGGCATCTTCCTGACTTTCAAATATTTTCGCCGGTCCGCTGTGCTTGCGCATCGGAGCGGAAACTCCCGCTGTTTTAATCACGGCACCATCGGGCGCGAGATTGCCAAACAGGATTGCGAGTCCGCCTTTTGCCGAATGAGGATTTTCCACCGGACGGATAACTTCCGCGTTCTTCACTTTTGATTTTTCAACAATACTGCGCAGCGATTTTCCCGTTACCGTTGGCCGGTCCAGATGCAGAAGATCCTTTCCCTTGCGCGTCACCTCGTGAAGAATCGCGGGGACTCCGCCTGCTTTGTGCAGATCTTCAATATGCCATGTGCCGGAGGGACTGATCTTTGATAAATGCGGAATCCTGTCGGCCACTTCGTTGATGCGTGAGAGCGGATAGTCAATACCGGCTTCGTTGCAGAATGCAAGCGTATGGAGCACCGTGTTGGTGCTTCCGCCCATTGCCATATCCAGAGCAAAAGCATCATCGATCGCATCTTTGGTGACGATATCGCGGGGCCGGATGTTCTCCTTGATCAATTTCATGATTATTTTTCCGGCTTCCTTCGTCAGATCGTTCCGCTGTTTGCTTTTTGCGAGAGCCGTGCCGTTGTAGGGCAGTCCTAATCCGATCACTTCCAGGAGGCAATTCATGGAATTGGCGGTGAACAACCCTGAGCAGGAGCCGCAGGACGGGCATGCAAATTTTTCGAGAATCTTGAGCCGCTTTTCGTCGATGGCACCCGTTTTATATTCGCCGACGCCTTCAAAGACGGAAATCAGATCAACGACCTTGCCGTCGGGGGTTCTCCCGGCTTTCATCGCACCGCCGGTGACGAAAAATGTGGGGATATTGGTACGAAGGGCGCCCATCACCATTCCGGGAACGATCTTATCGCAGTTGGGAATGCAGACCATACCGTCAAAGGCGTGGCCTTCGATCATGGTTTCGATGCAATCAGCGATCAATTCGCGGGAAGGCAGGCTGTATTTCATTCCGCCATGCCCCATGGCGATACCGTCATCCACCGCGATCGTGTTAAATTCAAATGGAACACCGCCCGCTGCGCGGATGGCTTTTTTTACGAGTTTTCCGAATGCCTGCAGGTGAACGTGGCCCGGGACGATATCCACGTAGGAATTGGCAACCGCTATGAATGGTTTCCCGAAGTCTTCCTCTTTTACGCCTGTTGCACGAAGAAGGGCCCGATGGGGTGCACGTTCAAAACCTTTTTTGATCTGGTCGCTACGCATAATTCAATCCTTTCTGACAGAAAATAACATACTTTTTCACCTGCCAGAGGCGAACGTTGCAAGACCTGAATTTGTGGGATACCGATTTCGGTGTGCTTCGTCAGCCTCTGGCTTTTCTCAGCCTACGATAATAAGGCTAAGAGTAAGCACGAGGCTAAGAATAAGAGTCAGCGGTACAATTACGATATTCGTAGACAGAACAACCGTCGACACGACGCTTGGTGAAGCGGTGTTGTTTGTTAAAACGGAGGATATGTGGCTGTTCTGTTTCACTGTATTTGAGTAAATAATAACTGATATACAGTACGAAATTCTTTTGGGTTTGTCAAGAGGTGAACAAAAAAATGTTGCCTTTTTGCGCCTGAATAATGAATATTTATTCAGTCTTGTGAATATAGGTTTGGAGCGATAAAACAGTCGTGAGTTATGAGTGACGAGTTACGAGATCGTAATACCACGGAAAAATGCGTAGAGTCCCTGCCTGACGGCAGGCAGGCGGTCATCTGACCGGATTATCGCAAGAAAAGAAATTCCCGGGCGTTACGGTTCTCCGCAAACAGCGCGGGACAGTCGTCTCATGACACGTAAAATGAATTATTTTCATTCAACTCTCATACCAGTGCAATTTCGTTAAGCCGCATCCCAATGTTTTCATGCAAAGCAGCCGGAAACCTGAGAATGTCGTACCGCGTTGCGGGATGCTTAACAATTTAATAGCTCTCAAAAACTTCTTGCGGAACAAAATTCTTTGATAATTGTTTTTGATATTTTTCAAAAGTAATAATACGGGTTGTCTTCCCGGTTGTGGTATCTGCACTGATGGTGTCGACAAAAACAAATTTATAACTTACATCGCGGCTGAGATTCTTTGTGGAAAACAAATATTTAAAATCGTTATCAAGTTTGTTGACCGTTGCATCGGCAGAATTCTTGTCGGTGAGGACAAGTTGGATTTCGAGATAATTTCTTTCCTTTTGAATAACTCTGAATGATTTAATACCTGGCTCGTTAAAAAGCGACATAAATGAACAAAATAAATATTCCTCGCTCCCATCGCGCCTTATAAATTTCAGCAGGTCTTCCGCTCTTCCTTCAATTTTGGTAATCACAGGAAAGACACTTCCACAATCGGGGCAGGAGTTCAATCGCATTGACATTCTGTCATTCATCTTATAGCGTATTAACGGAAATGAATAATTATAGAGGTTGGTCAATACTGCATTTCCTATTTCTTCTTCCTGAGCTTTTTTTTCACATGCATCCAGTACTTCTATCAGATTCCAATCGTATGCGATGTGCAAATTATGACATTGCCGCGAGCTGTTTGCCATGCAAATTGATTCAGATGCACCATACATGTTAATCGGTGGAACACGAAATGCTTTGTGAATGATGTCTCTTGCTTCATGGGTTAACGGTTCGCCGGAGCAGCCTACCTGTATTGGCTGTATATGAAGCCGGCAATCTAATTGTTCATGCGCACAGAGATAAATACTGTTTGCATATCCCGAGAGGATGTCAGGTTGAAAAGAATTGAGCTTATCGATAATTGTTTTTTGCGGTTCATGGACGTTGAGAATCAGCAAATCATAGAACATTTTGGTGACATTCCCTATAAGCGAGATGCCTGCATGTAATCCGCTGGTATCAACAAGAACAGCAAGCCTGTTTTTTTTAAATGGAGTCACATTAACATAGGAGGCTCTGTTGATCGTAATAGCTCTGAGAATATTCCAGCTTTGTTTATCATAAATAAAAACACCATATCTTCCGCTGCATCCTGATGTTTTAATAATCTTATATTTGTTTTTGTACCAAAGATGATAATCGTTGTTGTTTTTAACGTAGCGTCCGATATCTCGAATATTCAGAAGCGGATCGCTGCTTACTTCATCAAAATTTTTCATAAGCAGATCTTTTGTCGTAAAAGGCAAATCTTCAATTTTGAGATGATCGCTATCCTTCAAGGTGATGCCTTGTTCGGCGTAATGTTTTTTATAAAATTCGGAATGGGTTAAAACATGCTTCAGCAGTTGTTTCAGCCGTCCGTCAGATTTTATTCGTACGTCTTCAAATGAAGTACACTTGTTATATTTTTCTGCTAACAGTTGCCGAATCATTTGAGTAGACCCTCCTTCCGCCGTGATATGGGCATAAAACGGAATGAAATCCATTTACGTGCAAATATTCCCGCTCCTAAGATCTGCTTTCATAGCGCTCTGGTCTCCAACTGTAATATCGAAGCGGAACTTCAAGACTTTCCGTTCCCAATGAGAGAATGAGAGAATGAGAGATTGAGAACAAGAAATAAGTTTTGGAATTAGAAATAAAAGCTACACCTACCCAATAACTTTCTTTTCTACCTTCGGAAAAAGCTTATCGATTTCCTTTTGTACTTCGATAGTCCTGGCAATGGAGGTTCCTACCTGGCTGTAATGACCGGCATCGTCCATTTGTCTGCCTTTACGGTCTTTGAGGTAATGCTCGAGAACACGATAACCCCCGATTTGATAGTTCCATACTTCGGCAGTGACATTTTCAAAGTATTTCTGATCGTTGATATATACACGTTCGTTTTCTGCTTCGTATCGAGGCTTGACGATTGAGTCGTCTTTTCCCTTGCCGAAATACTTTATGA
>RPQN01000031.1 GCA_003819715.1 Ignavibacteriota bacterium
ATATATGCATCGCCGAACGAAAGCGATTTTGGACTGACGATCAGAGAAGAAGCGGTATCGACGTGAGAGGCCAGCGGAAAGACATTCTGCTCTTTCAGTCCGAGTGTGGCATATCGCGCAATGATCGTCGCACCGAGGATGTTGGGGTGCGTCTGGTCGGTCGGTATGAATAAGTCGGCGGACGGCCCGGCGCCGTATGCTTCATCGAGCGCCTCGGTCTTTACTGTCAGGTCGATCAGCGGCACATTCAACCGCACCGCCAGGGCGCGCATGGCCATGGGAAAATTCCCTGCGGAATCTCCCGGTCCAATATTATGCCGGCCGGTGGCGGTGATTTTTCCATCCGCTCCGAAATACCGCCGGCAAATCGGCGTGAAGAATATCGGGATACCGCCCTTGGCGCGGGTCTCGGTCGCATATCGGGTCAGGTAATCGGAATAAGAGGTCCATGGATCGGTCTGATAGGCGGTATCGGTTTTTTCGTCGTTGTGCGCGAATTGAATAAAGACATAATCGCCGGATTTGACCTGAGTGATCACCGCGGACCATAACCCTTCATTGTAAAAACTTTTCGAGCTGCGCCCGCCGCGTGCGGCATTGACCACCGTTACTCCGTTGTCGAAAAACTGCGGCAGCATCTGCGCCCACCCGCGTTGCGGATTGTTGTTCGACGTGTCATAAGGGGCCATCGTAGAATCGCCTATGGTAAAGACGGTGACCGGCGAATCCAGTGCTCCGAACATCGCGAGCGTGCTGCACGCGACGAGTCCGATCCATAAAACTCGCTTCTTGTTCACGGTGTTTTCCAGTTCCTCTCAATTATTTCATGGGTTTATTGAAGTCGAATCTTCATCAAACGGACGAACGATATCCGGCATCTTGCCGAGGATAAAAACCGCATCGGTTAAACTCAATATGGGCTAATATCGATCACGGTCAAATGAAAATACGACCACTCACGCTGGAATAAGTTCAGTCGGAAGGAATAAACGGCAGGAGGGATTGATATTACATGGTGCTCAGCATACTCTGAAAATGCAGTTTGTAGGTTCTGCTGAGTCTCAGTTTAATCCCGTTGAGTAATTCGATATCGAAATCGCCGTGACTTGCGGTGTGCAAATACCTGATTTTATCGATTTGAACGATTGCAGAGCGGTGAACCCGTACAAATTTATGAGGGTCCAATTGCTGTTCGAACGATGTCAGTGTATTGCGATAGATGTGCTTTTTTTCCATGGTATGCACATAGACAAGGTCGCCGGCCGCCTCTATCCAGAATACTTCTTCAATCGGTACGACAACGATACTCTCGGCCTTTTTTATCAAAATCCGGCTGATGGAGTTGTTCACATCCGGAGCCGCTTCCTGCGGAGGGTGCTTGGATTCCTGGAGCGTTAATGCAAAATACTCGTCCATTATTGCTTTGAGTTGAGCGGTATACTGCGCATTGTTCCGCCGGGCGATGATACGCAACGCCGTTGTGACGGCATCCTTAAACCGCTCGTCGCTGAATGGTTTTAACAGATAATCAAAGGCATGGACTTCGAATGCTTTAATCGCATATTGGTCGTATGCCGTCACAAAGATCACAATCGGCATCGGCCGGAGGTGAAGCGTTTGGAGCACTTCAAATCCGTTCATCTCCGGCATCTGGATATCCAAAAATATGATGTCGGGATTGAGCTGCTGGATCATGGCGGCCGCTTTATTGCCCGAGGCACACTCTCCCAGTATTTCAATGGCCGGAAATTTCTGAAGCCGCGCCCGTATTCCTTTGCGGGCGCTTGCTTCATCATCAATGATTAAGACTCGGATCTTCATGTCGTTTGTTCCTGCAGGAGGGGCGAATCACGGGTGATCGGCTCCGTATGAAATGGAATATTCAATTCGACTTCTACACCGCCCTGCGGCGTTTGGTTCATCTGTATCTTTTGCCGGGAATTATAAAGCCGTGTTAATCGCTCCCTGCACAGCGCGACGAGAGCCCCGGCATTCCATGTTGTTTTCCGGAGAGGGGCCTTCCCGGCGCACCGGCCTGCTATCCGGATGATGAGTTGATTCCCCGTATGATGGATCTGCAAATCGAGCTCATAGGATTTTCCGTGCCTCTGAAATCCATGGTCGATCATCGCCTCGACGATGGGCTGCAGTATGAAATTGGGGACGAGCGTTTGTCCGATACCCGGTCCGTTCTGTTCCTGGAGAACCAGTCCCCCCGGAAACCGCATGCGCTCGATGGAAATGAATTGGCGGAGAAACTCCAGTTCTTCGTTCAGCGGAATTTCCTCCCGATCATTGTCGTAGAGGGTTTTCCGTAAGTAGTTGCACAATTGAGAAAGAACATCGTTCGCTTTTTTATTCTGCCGCCGGTCGAGAAGATGGGTGATGTTCTGGAGCGTGTGAAACAGAAACTGCGGATGAATCGAACTGCGCAATTCATTGAGCTGGGATTTTAAGAGCTGAACCTCGAGCTCCCGATATTTGATCTCATTGTTCTGGCTGATGGTCTGATGCTCCATCAACGAAAAGGTGAGAAGAAAAAGGCCGTAGACGACGACATCCAGCCAGACCGCAGGATTGTTCAAAATAAGATCATTGGTGGAGCGCAGCACGGCGTCCCTGACCATCACCCGCTCCATCGCGTGGGAAAGCGTCTGATGAAGGAACAGCGATACCGCGAGGACCGAACAATGGACGCCCATCCAGGCAGCGAAATGTCTCCGCGTGAAATGGAGATGCCTGGAGATGATATGGATGGCGGCGGCGAGCAGCAGATAGTACCAGGAATAAAACAGTTTCGAAATGGTGAGCGCGAACAGAACCCCGGCCGAGTGATCCCCTCTGTACAGCATGAATGTTTGAAGCGTATTCACCATGGCAAGAATGAATAATGCAATGGCGAGCGGGGTGAACACATGCGGAGCGAGCCGGGAGCCCTGGTATTTTATTGCCGGAATGTTCATCATCATGTGCGCTGAAGCCTGGAGGACCTGTTGAACTCATTGGACGCCCGCGGACCGGACGGCTTCACACGCTGAAGCGATTCCTGCTGTTTGAACGGGATGCGGATCGTCGCTTTCAATCCGCCCATCGTGCCGTGTTCAAACTGCAGCGATTGATTCGTCCCGTACCGGTGTTCCAACCGTTCTTTGGTGATCTTGATGCCGATACCCTCGCCCGATTTTTTCTTTCTGGCCGTCTCATTCGTTCCGGGTCCGGTATCTTCCACAATAATAGTCAGCACATCGCCTTCTTTTTTTGACGCGAGACGGATGGTGCCCCCGTGAATATTCGGGACAATCGCATGATAAATGGTGTTTTCGACCAGCGGCAGCAGCAGAAATGAAGGTACCGATGCCGTCAGGGTTTCGGGGGCAAGGTCCCGTACGACGGTCAGCTTCTCTTCAAATCGCACCTTTTCGATCTGAAGATACCGGTTAATAAACGAGAGCTCCTGCTGCAGCGATATTTCCTGCTGATTGTTTTCCGTCACGGTTGTTTTCAGGAAATTGCTGATCAGCGCAAGCATGCGCTTGGCGTCTGTATTCTCCTTCAGAAAGATCGATGTCGAGACGCTGTTCAGTGCGTTAAATAAAAAATGCGGGCGCAACTGGCTTCGTAACGCATTGAGCTGCGATTGGGTCAGGCGGGCTTGAAGCTGCACGATCTTCACCTTGTCCGTTTCTCTCTTCTGCTGGTATTCCACAATCCTGACGCCGATCATGATGGAATAATACACGACAAAATCTATCCAGATAATCGGCGCACGAAGAGTACGGCTGCCCAGCGTGTGGAGAAATGTCGATTGTCCGATGATGATATAGACAACGGCCGCGGCGATGGTCTGCCGCACTAGAATAAAGAGGCCGGGGAGAAGCAAATACACGATGAACCCGGACCACGGATTCCCCGTCTTTTCTCTCAAGGTCACCATGGTCCAGTAGACGAGCGGCACAAACAACATCCACAGCCACCAGATAAACAGATTAAACGGAATATGCCACCACAAACTGTATTGATGAACCTTCGCTGCATCAACAAAATAAAACTGTTGAAATGCACGGGCAAGCGCAATGCTCGTCAGCAGGGCAAATAAAATGGAAGAAATATATTTATTGAAACTATACTTCCTCCAGATAGCGATAATCCTCCAAGGGCGGCGCATACTCTCAATGTACGGTTTGTTTTTCTAACATCAACCGGCAGGAATATTCTGGAGACGATGCCCGAGACGGGATTCCATCACGCGGTTTCTTTATCTTCATAAAACGAGTTTTTTGGAGTCCCGGAATAAAACGGATTGATCATCTGATGCAAGAGCCATGCTGTGCCGGTGCGGCTCGACGGTCATTCGGTAAAAAAATAGATCCCGCTCGAGTTCCGGTGTCCATTCCATTGCAGTTTTTTACTTGCCTCCGTAATGAAACCGCAGAACGGTCGGCCGCTTTTCCTGCCCCTCGTTTGAAATGAGCATATCGCCGTTGTTAAAAAAAGTAATTCCTTCTGCTTTATTAAAGAGCACCGGATTTAATGGCTCCAGTTGTTCGATGCCGCCGTTCCTGTTCAGAACAAGGAGAAGGCGGGTGTCGGCAGAAAGGAGGAAGATCTTCCCGGTCAGCGGATGGATGCCAATGGCAGACGGTTTTAATTGAATTTTTCCAGGCGGTTTTGATCTTTTCGCATGGGACAGTGGAAGAGTGCGTTGATGTTCCCGGGCAAACTGTTCGATATCCCGGAAATCTAAAACAAAGACAGGAGTCGCGGAGTGTGTTTTGGATGTTAAGTCAAAACCATAAACCGCCCGGCTGTTTTTATATTCACGGCCTCTCCCGGTTTTACTTTTACAGGCAATGAGCAGCCGGTTGTTCTTCCGGTCGTAGCACAGTCCTTCATTATTCATTGCAGGAATACCGGTCGCGTAGGATGACACATGAAAATCTTTTGAATTGTAATCCGATATTTCAAATAATTCGCCGTCGCTTCTCAGGACATAGATAGTCCCATCGACCTGCGTAATTCCTTCGTAGTCTCCGTCGCCATGAAACGCATATTGTTTTACGATCCGGTTCTTCACCGCATCGTAAAAAAACAATATTCCATTCTCGTCCTGAATGCAGGCAAACGTGGATGAATCAATTGCCGTGAGCCCGGAAATTTCATGCAATATTTCCGGGAGGATGAGTATGGCATCCGGGGCGTTGAGATGGTATCCTGTGCCGGACTCATCCTGCAGGGGATTCGCACCGCCGCTCAGCAGAGCGATAAGCACCATGAATGGTAGTGTCAAAAAAGTATTTATCATCATTCAACTCTTGAATTATCCGGGATAAGAACCGTTGTCTGTGCGCGTTTGATTAATCCTCCGGTGAATGTTTTACCGGGTACAGTTTGCTTGCCAGGATTCCGTAGCAGCAAAATTCGATCAACCCGAACGCAAACCAGCTTAACGCCAGCGCAGCCGGAACCGGGTAGAGGATATATTGATTCAGGTCCACGAGAACGCCGGCAAGGATCCCGAAAAAGAGGCCATGCGTGATGCCTTCCCGCAGCGTTCCCTGACGTGCAAAACGCGAATAGCTCCAGACAAACAGAACGGAAAGTGCCGCTGTTGCGAGCAATGAGAGAGTCATGTTCCGTTCTGTTTCCCCCCGGCCGATCGTGTTGAGGATGACATCCGCTTCGCGCAGAATCAGCATGTGAACGATTCCATTCCAGAGCAGGGCGAAAATAAAGATGGCCGATACGGTAATAAAAAACTGTTTACTCTTCATCCCCTGTCTCCTTTCAGTTCATCTCGGGCAGCGCCCGACCGTTGCGCTTTATCTAATGCGGTTCACGACGGTGAGATGAATCGGGTCAATGATTCCGCCATTTAGGTCGATTTGTCTGCAGCGTACAATATAACGGTCCTGCGGAAGTCCGGCAATTTCACAGTGAACCATATACATACAGTTGCAGCGGCAATTATTTTGCGCAGTATCGGTTACGGCCACAAGAATGGAATCATGACTGAGAGACTGGGAAATGACAAACCGGTTTGAATCGGGACAGCAATTCGCCCTGACGGAAAAATCAATGATCAACGTATTCTGAAATGTAGAAGTAAATACGGAGTCGAGCATGCTGCCTTTTTGAAGCGTCTGCGTCAAACAATTGCTGCTTGAGCTGGAAAATGCAATCGGAGGCGATTCGTCCGATGTCGTGGATTTCTCTTTGCAGGAAAGAAAGAGAAAAGCCGTAATACCAATGAGCGATATAAGCGTTAATTTGTTCAAGATGTTCCTTTTCTGTAAGAAAGACTCTCTCAATGCATCGGGAAGCGTGCGCACCGCCCAATGCCGCACCGATTCTGTTTTAATTCACCGTCACAAAAAACCTCACCATGTGGATCGGCGGATCCCGGGGCAACCAGATTTGATGCTCGATCAGATCCACTGCACTTATTCCCTTATGCAAGGTACGAAAATAAATGGTTTCAACCGTGAGGCCGCCGACAATATTCCAGCTTCCGTTCTTCGGCCTGTAATTGATGCTGTCGATACGTACCACGGTGGTATCGCTGAGAAGATAATCCCACTGATACCCTGCATCTGCGTTGACATCCAGTTCCAGTGAAAACCGCTGATTTGAAGGATAGGTCAGCATCCTGCCGTTCACCGTCGAATCAAGTTCCGTTCCGGTTGAATGCCGGTCCGGATTGTTCGGCGCTGATGACCGGGAGCAGCCCATCAGAACGGTGAGAAGCACTGCGCCTAATGCGGCTTTTATGATGACACTTCTGCACCAGAGCATCATTCCTTCAATCCCCTGACGATAACCAGCTGCATGCCTGTGCTTCATCGGAAAATATTTCTATCTTCATCTGCGGATGATCGAGGATGGTCTGAAACATCCGCGCAAACACGAATTGAAGCGGATTGTCCGTGAGAATTGCGGTTTTCACGATGCGGGGCAGTTGAAGATTCTGGAGGTTCGCGGTAATTTTCGCGAGTTCCTTATATCCTAAATGAATTGAATTCAGATTTCTCATATCCTCAATGCGATCCGTCGTATCTATTTCGCCGCAGTCGAGCGAAGAGCTCACGACTCCCCGGATATCCTCGTCGGTCAGTGATCCCGTGTAGTGAACTTTTATAACCCCGCCGTTTTTATCGATGGTATAAGGCATGAGAATATTCCTATGTGTCTTCCCGTGTGCAGCATGATACCGCTGCTCATCTCCTGACCGGTCTGGAATCCATCGGACCCCTGGTGAATGGAAATGGTCCCGCCCGCAGGCCGCTTCAATTATTCTCGAATGTTGCGAGGTCCTTCACAAATCCTGCATCGGGAAAAATTTTTACCGCCATTTTCTGCAACTGGATGGCTTTCGCTTTGTCACCCATTTCAAAATGAATCCAGGCTTCCGTCGAATAGGTCCCGGGACGGGCCGGATTAAGTGAAATGGACTTTTGGACCATCGAAAGCGCTTTTGGATAATCTTCCTTTATTTTGAACGTGCAGATCGCCCAAGCGTATTTATTCAGAATTTCCCAGCTGTCGGGATATTTGCTCAAACCGGATTCGCAGAAAGAAAGGCATCCGGTTTTATCCTGTTTATTCATGAGATCGTTGATCAGGTAGACATACGCTTTCGGCGCGAAGGGATTCTTCGGGAAGGTCGTAACGAAATCCCGCATCTTTGTAAAACTGCCGGTCAGTGTCAGATCTATTTCGGCTATCCTGAAGATGCATTCCGCCTGGCGTCCAAGATTATTTTTCGGATCGGAGTGCAGAACGCGTTGAAACAGCTTCAGTGCATCATGAAACTCATACCGGGTTGCCAGTTTTCTGGCCATCGCATAACCGTTCGAGACATTCAGCGTATCCCTGCGGTATTGTCGCACAACATCCTTATATAAATTTTTTCTCCGGGCGATTTCTTTCATGACGGCGATATATCCGTCCCGGTCCCCGTTGTAGCCCACGGTGCGGTCCATTTCATTTCCATGGGCATCCACGTAAATGACCGTCGATTGATATTCCAGGTTGTAGTACTTCCAGAGCGGTTTGTAGACGGAATCCGCCGGAGACACCTTTATCAGGTGGAACTGTTTATTGATGAATTCAGCGTAGAATGAATTATCAAAGATATCCCGTTTCAATCCCATACAGGGATTACATGACGGCGCCCAGAACTCGACCACAAGCATTTTCTTTTTGTCTGCAGCCAGCTGCGCGGCTCTTTTGATCGTGAGATATTCTTTTGATTCTCCCGCTAGAATTGAGGAGAAGAGAAGAACCATGAAAAAAGAGAGGCGGATTTTCATTCGTGATTCCTATTCACTGAACAATGGACCGGTAGACCAGTTCCCTGAATTCTTTGGTGATCGGATAATAATTACTGGGAACAAATTGTGTCATGAATATCGCAATAAAATCTTTACGTGGATCGACATAAAAATACGTGTTGGCCGTGCCTGCCCACCAGTACGAACCGATGGATCCTGTAAATTTTGATTGATGGGTTTCCCGAACGACCGCAACACCCAGCCCGAATCCCATCCCGTCGAGGAGCGGGCCGAAAAAATCATCATCGGGCATGGTGACATGGGAAAGCTGGTTCGATGTCATGAGTTCAACGGTTTTGCTCTTTAATATCCTTACTCCGTTGTATTCTCCCTTATTGAGAAGCATCTGGGAAAAGATCATATAATCCGCGGCAGTCGAAACCAGACCGCCGTTTCCCGATAGGAATTTCACGGGGATGGAGACATTGCTGATTTCAGGTTTCATGGCGATGTCCATACCGCCCGATGGGTTGCGGGTGTAGACGGCGCCGACCCGGTTAAAATTTTCCATCGGAACATAAAAACCGGTGTCCTTCATTTTTAACGGGAGAAACAATTTCTCTTTGAGGAACACATCGAACGGGTTGCCGGAGACCGCTTCCACCAGATAACCCAGGACATCCGTGGACCTGCTGTAATGCCATATTGTTCCGGGCTGGTACAGAAGGGGAATGGCCGCCAGCTTTTGAATCATTTCTTTCAGGGTTCCAGCGGAAAGATTTGCCGCCCGGTACATTGAGTCCACGGGAGTATTATCCGCGCCGCTCGCCAGCCCTGAGGTATGCGTCAGGAGGTTGCGGATCGTGATCGGCCGTTTCAATTTTACCAGATGGATGCCGTTTTTATCGATGGAGGAGAATACCTTGAGATTTTGAAATTCCGGAATATATTTCGCAACCGGATCGTCCAGCCGGAGGAGACCTTCGTCATACAGGATCAGGACGGCGGTGCTCGTGATGGACTTGGTCATCGAAGCAATTCTGAAAATGGCATCCCGCCGCATGGGCTTGTCTGCATCCATCAATCCGTATTTTTCATAATGAACAATCTTTCCATGCCGGGCGACCATCGTGACCATCCCCGGCAGTTTATGTTCGTCCACGTATTTTTGCATCAGCGGTTTAATTTTACCCAACCGGACGGAGGACATGCCGACCTCCTCGGGCTTTGCCTCCGGCAGTTGATTTTCCTGTTGAGCGAAACACAAGAGAAGGGGGAAGAAGAGAAACAAGACGATCGATTTAACCATGGTTCAAACTCATTTTTTTAGAGTACGTGATAATATCCTGCTGATCTCAAAATATAAAATTTTTTACAGCCATGGGTGGATACACATTCTTGTGTGTCCACCCAGATAATTTTAAATTGCAATGTAGGAATTTGAATCACCATATCAGAAGTTGAATTGCACTTCGTGCAATGACATTCTCAGGCCTCCGGCATTCAGGAATGAATGTCCTACGATTTATCCTCCTCCAGAAGCGCCAGAATAATCTTTTCCACGGAGTCCGGACTGACGCCGACGGCCCGCAACGTGCCGCTGCGGTCCACGAGAGCGTAGGTCGGCCAGTACCGGACATTCCATGCTTCGGTGAAATTATCGGCGACTCTGCCGGTCGGGTACTCCATTGCAGATTGCTGGACGATTTCCTCCATATGTTCCTGCCCGCGATTCGAGCCGCACGCACCGATGATCACAACGCCCCGGTCTTTATATTTGCGGGAGAGCTCATTATTATGCGGTATCGATTTCTTGCATGGGCCGCACCATGTGGCCCAAAAATCGACCACGACAATCTTTCCACGCCATGATTCCTGCGGCAGACTCCCGTTCATCCAGTCTGTCAGTACCAGACCGGGTGCCGGTTTATCGAGCATGGCCTGATGGAGTTCCCAGTGTTCTTCAACCCAGTGTCCGTTTTTTGCCAGTCCCGCAACTTTTGGATTTGGAGCTGCGGAAATCCTGGACACGGATTTTTGAAATTGATTCGTTATAATCCAGGTGCCGTCTTTTTTCAGAATCACGATCTGCCCGTTCGCCGTCACCGCTTTCGTGTCCTGCGCCGGTGCATTTTGTATTTTTCCATTGACGAGGCTGGGTTTTAAGAAAAACCAATTCCCGTTTTTCCGTAATATCACCGATTGTCCATCACTCGTCTTTGCTCCTATATCCTGCGAAAGAAGAAAAGGGATATTCAGGAGGATCATGGAAATAACAAATAGCATGGTTTGTTTCATACACGCTCTCCTTAGTTATTCCAATACCGGGAGGATACACATTTGCCGAAGGCATCCCTTTGGGATTTGTGTGTCCACTCAGCTCACTTTATTATTTCTATGTAAGAAATTGATTCGTGCTTCGCGCGAAATATTTTTAGGCCTCCGGCATTCATAAATGAATGCCCTGCGAATTATCGAATTTTATTCAAATACGAATCGTGCTTCTTTGAAATTCATGATCTTTCTCGGATAACAATTAACAAAATCTTTTCCAATACTGCCGAAAAAGTTTTTGTCCTGCTGCCCCGCTTCCAGTTCAATGAACGGTTTTGACAACGTAAAGTTTTTCCCTGAATACCTGACGGTAATGGCCTCCGCCTGTTTGGCTTTCACGGAGGTCATGCCGCCCACACCGCCAAACGTACGAACGGTATCCTGTAAACGGCTGAAGGACGTCGAATCGTTTTCGTAAAATATTTTCGTAAAGTACGTATGCATATTGCCGGTATCGAAGAAGAACGGGTACTTGCTATTGTTATATTCCACGGCAAGAATATAATCATCGGATTTGATGAACATATTGGGTTCGCCCGACTTCAGCGCGGGGTTCCGGAGAATGGTGAGTGCTGAATCGTCAAAAATAATTTCTTCAAAACGGCTGAAAATGGGAAATCCGACTGCACCGTTGATCACATACCTGCCGCCGGCAAATGTGAGCAAGCTGTCCGCAAATACCACAAATTCTGCATTATGGATTTCCATATTTCCTATCGCCAGATTCTCTGCAATGCCGATCCGGGCTTCATTGCGCTCCCCCGTTGCACCCATGACGTATATTTTTGAATCCGGCAGCAGACGTAAATTCAATTTCTCTGCGGAGGACTGGGCCAGGACATTGACATTGGCTCCCGTGTCGAAAACCAGATTGACGGTCGAATCGTTGGATCCTTTGACCGTCAGTAATGTATACCCGGCCAGATCGCGTTTGATTCTTAATTTCGTGTCCGAAGTTTTATCAAGAACAATTGCCTTCTCGTGTTCAAGAAACGTATACCGGACATGGTCGTCCTGAAGTTCAACATAGTCGCTGCTGTCAATAGAGGCCTTGAATTTTGAAATCAGCACACTGCCGATTTCTTTTAATCTTTTATAATTGCACAGTTTCAGCTCATTGTTGTATTCCGACCGGATGAGATAATACTCCGCCGCATCATCCGTCCCTGAAAATTCATCCCTGAATTGAGCGATGAGCCGGTTTGATTCTTCGGGTTTATTCGTGACTGATTTCATGATGATATCATAATAGACCAGCGACTCTTCGTTGTAGGATGCTCTGTTCTTCGTCAATTCCGTGTAAAGACCGCTGTAGTTGTCGTGTTTGACGAACTCCGATAGATTTGACAGGGGTTGAAATTTCTGTTTCCCCGAACCGGACAACGTGACGGTCAGTGTCATGGACAAAATAATTATAAAGGTACATCTGTTTTTCATGAATACTCCTTACGTGGTTTATACCGAATACGCAAAATGGCCTTAAAAGTTTATATTTTTCTGCGCTGAATGCAGCGTCCCATGCTGCGTTAGACCATCTCTCTGCTGTCGTAACTCTCCTGCTTTTTCGTCCGCAGCAGGACCGTCGCCAGCACTGCCATCCAGAGCATGAAGCAGTAGATATTGATGCGTTCTCTTACACCGAGCCACGGCGTCGGGAGGTTGGCATCAATCAGGGGAGCGTCCAGAAATGCCCAGGCGCCGCACACGAAGAACGTCAGGACAGTCGCATAGGAATAGAAACGGAACCTGGTTCCGTGGGCTGCGGCGCCGTATCCTATAATCAGGAGTATGAAAAAAACCGTGACGACGGTGATAACAATGTGCATCGTATCGGTGAACGATCCTCCGCTGAGCTGAAGGTTCTCACGCAGGTGCATCGGGAAGAAGGGAGCCGCAGTATCGATCAGCCCCAGTCCGATCAGTAAAACTCCCGTGATGCGCAGCGCGCGGTTATCGCCCGCCATTCGGCGGATGCCGAATCCAAATGCGATCTCGAGCAGCGAGTAAAGAGCAAGAACCGGAATCAGGAAAAGCCGCGTTGGAGCCCCGATCGCCCTCAATTCGCTGACGGATTGCGCGGTGAAGCTGTAGCTGTCCCAGACCGCGGCAGAGATGATGTCCGAGACCACGTAGATCAGCGGTGCGAGAAGTCCGCAGATGAGCAGGCGTTTGAGTATCAGCTCCGATGATTGAAGTTTGTTCCCGATCTCAATAGTTGTTGATGGCTCCATGATGCACCTTATTTTTGCGTTCAATCCGGTAGGATACACATTTGCCGAAGGCATCCCTTTGGGACCTGTGTGTCCACCCTTAATCAATTTTATTTTACAGTGTCAGAAATTGTACCACGCTTCGCCTGCGACAACATCAGGCTTCCGGCTATCGGGAATCTTATACAATTAAGCTCTTATAGAGCTTGATATCGATAAATGTTACCCATAAATGTGATCGCCCAGCCGTGTGATTGATCTACAAAATAGAGACCAACAAAATAGAGATCGATAAAAGTACCTGAAGACGCTTCAACTTGATAATCCCAGTTAACACCGCCGTTCGTTGTATGAAGAATACCGTTCCAACCTGCTGCCCAACCGGACCTCTCGTTTACGAATTGGAGAGATGTCGTCATCATGGTTGGCACGGGCTGGCATACCCAGGCCTTGCCCGCATCGGACGTGTGTACAATTGGTGAGAGTGCGTTTGCCATACTGCTCAACATGTTATTCGTGGCAATCCATCCTAGTGAATGATTAATAAAGAAGATATCGGTACAATCTCCCGTATTGCCGCAGTCGAGGGAGCCAAGGGTTTTTATTGTCCAATTATTCCCGCCGTCGATGGTGTGGAGAATTTCTCCATGGACGGAAACTGCCCAACCTTCCTGAGCATCCAGAAATTGAACAGATGTAATAGCCCAGGATGTACCGCTGATTTGAGTTGTCCATGTCATTCCGCCGTCTTCTGTATGAAGTATTCCGCCAAAATTGTCTCCTATCCATCCTGCAGTTAGATTGGCAAAGGACATGCACAGGAACCCTTTTCGAGGATCCCCCGGGAAATACCGCCAGTTCCATAAATGACCACCGTCCTTGGTCATTCCAATGGCATTTGATCCGGCTGCCCAGCCCGTTTGGGTTCCAATAAACTGGACGCACCGAAGCGAAACGGTAGTGCCGGTCGATTGTGTCTCCCACGAATCGCCGGCGTTGCTTGTATGGAGCACCCTGCCTGAATCTCCAACAACCCATCCGTTCAATTGATCGGCGAAACATATACCGATGTAGTGCTTCGTAGAGTCCGCTTTCCGAACGAGATCCCACTTGCCTGCATTCAGCACAGTCGTTTCCACGGCCTTCTCACATCCGAACATCAATGCGATCAACGGTATGAACGCGAACAATACACAATTTTTCATAGTGCACCTCGCGAAATAATATTGCGCATATATGCACCAGGGTCTCCGGCAGTACGGTTCATCTCGGTAGGACACACATTCTTGTGTGTCCACCCAGAGGGGACATTCCTGGGTGTTAACCCAGCTCACTTTATTTATTCAATATATAAATTTGAATCACGCTTCGCGTGATACATTCTCAGGCCTCCGGCTATTTCGTCCGAAAATATTTATAGAACAGCGGTGGACCGATCAACACCCAAATTGGAATCAGGATCCACCATTGCCCGGCAATAATATTGTATGCCTGGAATAATTCAGCCCAGGTCTTCCCGGAAAAAATCCCCATGCCAAATTCAAAAACTTCCGTCATGAGAAACCACATCACGCCGGCCATCCATGCCTGGCGTGACGATTCCAGCGGTACGACCTTTATTAAGAAATAAAAATATCCGGAAATCAATGCGATCAGGATCACAGTGGATATTTGATTTGCCGGAAGATCTCCGACATATTGCTTATACAGCATTTCACGTGCTGCGCCGTTGAGGATCGCAAGGATCATCATACCAAACCAGGCCAGGAAATATTTCCACATCATCTTTATGTTTCCCCTTTTATCGTTCATCAGGATTCTACTTTGTACCATTCAACCAGATCTCCGCCAGGCGGCCTCGAGGAGAAAAACTCCCTTCTTCATATCCGCTGCAAAGTGAACAACGAATACAACCAGCGGCCTGATCATGTAACCAGGCAGGCGCACCCCTGTCGCCCTGCCCTCGTTTATGAGTTTTGTTAAAGCTTCAACGTCATGAATACACTGTTTGGGTCTTCAATATAATCGGCAAACGGCGGACAATAGGTAAATCCAAAACTGGAGTACAGTTGCCGTGCAGGTTTAAACTCTTTCATCGCGCCGGTCTCCAGGCTCAGGCGGGTGTATGACCTCTTCCGGGATTCTGCAATAATGTGCATCAGGATTGCCCGGCCCACCCCTTTTCTTCGATGGTTCATGGAGGTCCGCATGGATTTGACCTCTCCATGGGTTGAGTCCAATTCCTTCAACGCGCCGCAGCCGAGCAGTTGTCCTTCGGACCAGGCCGTCCAGAATGTAATCTCCGGACTTCGTAACGCATCGATATCGAGGGCATGGACGCTCTCCGGAGGAGTGATCTCGTACATATTTTGAAGATGCTCTTCGAGCAGAGCGCGTACTTCCGGGCCGGAAAGATCGTCGATGCGTATATTCATTTGTTCAGTCTTCTGCATGCGGTGCTGCTTCCGGCATTCATGAATGAACGCCCTACATTCTTATCCGTGTTCCGAAAGAAAAACCGTATTCATGAACACCGCCGGATTCGCCAAACCGGCCATTGAAAAATAGAAATTGATTGTTTGTTATCGGAAAATCAAGCTGCCCGGCGAACGCAGTTTTATGATAGGGAAATGTATTGACGCCCAGCCAGAGCCGTGTATTCGCCCCCGGTCTCATGCCGGCTCCCGCGCGGAGAAATCCTTTCCCGGTGAACAAGGGGACCTGATCAAATGCGGATAGTTCGGCATAATAACCGTCTTCCGACCCGACTCGAATACCGGTGGTGCCAAGTGAGAAATATTTGAAATCGAATGCAAGGTCCGGATAGGGGATGACGTTAGTCCTTCCGTTAAACGAAACGACCGAGGCACTAGCCCCAATTCTGAATGGCGCTTCAAATTTGTGCGTCACTTTTACTCCAATATCAGCGATGGAGTTTGGATGCGCCTGTCCGGAACAGTCATACGTGGCATACTGTCCGCCTCCAGCGCCGAAAGAATATTCACTGAATGAACTGTCGGCAGGCGACGGTCCGGCAATATACGGCGCCAGAATCAGAACGGATAACATCTTAAAATTTGATGGTCCCATGGTATTTCTGATTTTATATTATTGCCGCCCGACAAATAAAATATCTAATATTATAAGTTATTGCGAAATAAGATATTGACTCGCGCTTTGTACGATTCACTCTCAGGCTTCCGGCTCTATTTAAAGTGGTGAGATGGCAGCACGGTATTTTGGCTGACGAAATCAACCGGACCCCGCCGAAAACACAAGAGCACCCATGAGGACGATACCGGAATGGCTTTTCACCATGGTGATCATCGTCATTAATATCATTGTCGTCGTCGCCGTCGGCATCGTCGGCATCGTCGGCATCGTCGGCATCGTCGGCATCGTCGGCATCGTCGGCATCGTCGGCATCGTCGGCATCGCCGGCATCATAACAAACGGCTCGCACAGGCAACAATAATGAGAAGGTTCATAAATGTCTTAAATCGTCCGCAAATCCACAAATGGTCATGGCAGGTGAAGCTCAGGAAGTAAATAGACGATTTTCTGTGTCCTTCCGGAGCGAACTTTTTGAGTCTGAAGATGAATGGCATCCTGGAGATGAGACAGGCGCCGGGAAATCGCACTACGACTCTTGAAGCCCAAGGCTTTAAGAAAAGCACGATCCGACTCAGAAGCCCCGCCGAATTGGGCAAGATGATAAATGATTTGCAGATCACGATCATCAATGAAATCTTCTGTTGCAAGAGCCGCCTCGGAAAGTGTAGAGGAGTCTATACGCATCGGCCGCTTGTGCTTCGTAATAATTTTCATTGACTCAGCCAAAATCCGAAGAATTCTCCTTGGATGATTCTGAGAAGCAAGGGAAAGTGCCCAAAAAGATTCAAGCGGAATGAAATCGAAGACAGATTTCTTCCAACCAACGTGCCGCAACCGGGCATCGATGAGATCAATAACCCGCTGGGGGGAAAAATTCCTGAGTTGGACCAGCGCATTCAGAGAAAAAGCGAATGCACCGCCTCGTTTCTTCGTTTGATCAGCGAGCACGGTAAACTGATCGTCGAGCGAAACGACGAATGAAACAGAATCATGGGACAACCGATCTTCAAGTGTTGAAACGAATCTGGAGAGCAAGGGAAGATAATCCCCCGAAGTGGAAGATGATGCGTATTGGAGCTTCTCAAAGTCATCGAGAATGACAATCAATTTTCCCTTAAGGTTTGCAAAAACATGAGCAAGTATTTGAATAGCGGTAGATTCAGTATGGCTGTCTTTCCTGGTAGCCCGTGATTTGTCAATCTTGCCCTTGGCCGCAATCACACCGCCTTCCAATGCTGATCCTAATGTATCTGTAATACTGGTATCGAGCAGGACTAATTCATCGTGAATGTCTACTCCATGTCCGCGTTTCAGCACGATGGTACCGTCTTTACAGGCAAGCAGTACTTGGCGAAGCATTTCACGATAGAACGATTCCCGCGAATCTGCAGTAAGATGAACAAACGCAAGCGCGTGTCCTTGTGTCGTTATCCGATCAGATAGCTTTCGAAGGAAGGAGCTTTTGCCTACTCCAAGTGTACCGTGCACACCGACAACGCGACTATAGGCAAGAGCGTCTTCAACGTCAAATATTTCGTCCTCTCTATCCACGAACATGCTCAATGAAGATCCCTGGAGTATGGCATCTCGAAAGGGATGCTCTGAGAACTTCCAATAAGTAAGTGTGCTCACCAAAGGCCTGGATTTAAGAGTCGCCATATGTGCTCATGAAAATAGAATGAAATGTATTATACCGTACTTTCTCTGAACTGCCGCCGGACAGCCAGCGGTTTAATAATTAAGAGCCCTATGCTAGAGTCCTGACAATCATCAACTGAGGCATAAGTTTAATCAGCCTTAACCGCAATTCCTTTACGCCGCAATAAAATCCAGAGCAGCAGAGGAAGACGCTCAACGCTGCTGCTGAGGATGGGTGTCGGTTCAAGGGGCAGAGAAAGACTATATCTGTCCATGGTGCTGCCTTCTGATTGCTTTTCGTAACCGAGAATTCTCTTGACCGGGACCTTGATCAGCAAAAGTATCAGTCCGCTCGCGCCGAAGACAAAGACAATTGCTCCGAGGCTCGCAGTGGTGATATCTATTTTGACGCTGTCCTTGTCTACTGTGGCGCCAATTTTCGATGGACTATTATTTGTTGGATCGGCAGGCACCCGGATCTGGCTGTCCCACATCATTTTGATTCCTGCGATGGAAAAGAGGAAGAATGCAAGAAACAGCGCAACAACTATTGCCGATGGTGCAATTGGCTTCATAGAATTCTCCTGAACTGCCGCCTGACAGCAAGCGGTATAACTAATGTAGTTCGCGCAGCGTGTTATTATTTCTATTGATCATGCTAAAATTTTATTATTAAACATCTAAATCGCTGCAAGCCGTAACATTGGCGACCCCTTATCACAAAGTGATGCCTTCGGCAGGGGAGCGCCTGGTTAGGCGGCGCCAATCTCAGATCGTTCGTCTAGTTTGAGACTTACGGAGTCACACTAGCTTGAGCCCTAACCGGCTGACTCGAGAAGTCAGGTACCATCCTCACGTAATTTGGCCAGCCACTGCTCAGCTTCTTCCTGTTGGCGGAATGGCTGGACTTGACAAACGTCCTCGACGAGTACACTGAGCATTCGGAGCATTCCATATCCGATATCACTATCGACTATGACTGCGGTTGGGCCAAGACGTGACTCTTTTCCCAGCCGACGAAGTACTTCGACAAGAGTGTGCACCGCCTGCTGCGAAATGTTGATACTAAAACCATGGGCATCAATCAACTCATCATAGGTAAGACCAATCCCAATGCGCTCCTCCTCGAGATGAGCACGGATGTCGTTAAGGCTAATTATGCCTTCCACTTTTACATGAACACGCCGATGGGCGTGATCGATAGTCGTGGTCATGCTCATATGGGCTCCTGACAAATATATCTTATATATTTAGGATGTGAGTTGTACCTTTTTGCACTAAAAGAAATGATTTCACACTGATTCTTTCAATTTTGCTCTTACCTATGCAAGCCATGCTTATCGTACCCATTTACCCGCCATGTTTTATCTTTGGGCGGGCGCTCATTCGGCTTGACCCGACGGAGTCGGGGTCAGTTTGGTATATTCTGTAAACCACATCTTTATTCTAATGGAGCCGCTGGCAAGGCGGCAGGGATATTTCATTTAAAGTTTAAAATTCCTTAAACATTTATTACAAGAATATTTCATATTCGACCCAATGCCACCGGATTCTGCTTTAAAATTTTTGTAGACAGCAGGATTTTTAAAATCAGATCGTTTAACTATTTCTTTATTATCACAATTTGGACATTTAATGAGATAACTGTCTGAATAATCTACGTGAGTCTTATTACTATCGACTTCAGATGAAGCAATCTTGACTTCTGATGCGCTTTGATAATTGCTGTTTTCACCTCGTGCAGAATTTGTCAATAAATGAGAAAGCTTAGACTCGATGCTTTCAAGAACTACAATTATTTTATTAATTTTCCAATACCAGCACATCAATTCCCGCAATATCAAGAATACTACAAATACAATGAGTAAAACAGCTAATGCAGAACCTATTACGGTTTCCATGATGCCTCCAATTATTTTACTTGTCGCTTAACGGACCGGCTCCTGATGTATAGGGATGCGGCACATCTAACTTTCAATTCTGTACTGACCTTTGCACGCCCTGATTAATGAATCCAAGCTTTAACCGTCAGCTTGCTTGCCCGCCATCTTTTGGGCGGGAGCGCCTGGTTAGGCAGCGCAGACATTTTATTTTCCTTTTACAGCTTTATTAAACTCAGCCATGAAAATTGTTCTGCTGACATCGTTTATTTGATTTGTCAAAGAAATAATTGCATCCATTTGATCTCTATTTTGGATTTCTTCGAATATTTGTCGTATCTGAATCATGAGAGAATGTAGCTTGTTTTGTTGGGAATCGGTAAGATCGAGCATTAGAGCAATTTTATTCATGCTTAACACTAATCGTTCTATTATATCATGAACATCCTTTTGTGTTTCGCCTTCAGCCCGAGAAAACTTAAGGAGTTCAAGTCTGCCAACGATAGATTGATAATCAGCAATAATATCTCGAAGTTCACGGATCCATTCTTGACGATATTTGGAAATAATGTCAGCGCGAAACTGTAATCCCGCAACGAATGTAGAAATGAATGCGCCAATAAATACTCCAAGTAGGGTCAATAAAATTGCGAGGGAAGTTTGCATCATATATTCTCGTATTGTTGTATTTCGTATGTGCTGACTAACAGATGGGCGCTAAGCTGCGGCACTGAAAACTCGCAACATGCACTATCCGAAACAAGTTCATTCTGAAATTTAAATTAATAACCAATTAAGTTATGAAGTACAAAGAACTAATTTAATTTGCACTAAACCCACCATACGCCATGAATTTTGCAGTGCGCTCATTCCGTCAGCTTGTTTACCCGCCATCTTTTGGGCGGGAGCGCCTGGTTAGGCCGTTTGCTAATTACTAATAGAAGCAGCCCATTCAAGCACACACCTTTCTAAAAAAGTCAATTCACGAGTTTTTACCGTATTGTAGAATGCTTTTCGTTCATCCTTGCTTAACGCGATTGAAGCACGAAGGATATGACTCTTTTCATAAGGCCCGACCGCATCGAATCGATGCCGTAATTCCCTTGCCCAAGTTGAATTATGGGAATTGATAGTTGCCAAAGCAAATGAAGCAATGTCACCAGAATTATGTATTAAATCTGAAAAATATTTATTCTGAAAAAATCTTGGATTCTTCGCCAGGTAATAAGCAATCCACATCTTTACGAAAGGAATATTAAATGAAGGCGACGATTCACAAATGGAAGTGAGCTGAGGAATAATTCTGTCTATAAATTGCGGATTAGTAACTGAATCCAAATAGAGAACCAAATCAGGCATCACTGGTGCAAAGAAATCAAATTTCTCAAATAGAATGGGGACAATTGCACGAATCCTGTAACGTTTACACACTCGGAGAACATGTCTGGCTAAACCTAAGTCGAGTGTCGAGCGATCACAAATCGTTTTCATCATCGACTTTATGACTTCAACTTGCTGCTCAATAGTCAGTTCTGGATCTTTCGTTTCGTCTTGATCTGATAAATATTCATATGGTGAACCAATTTCTTCCATTTTTTTATGAAGTTCTCTACGTTGGATTTCTTGTGGGTCGTCCAATTCTTTTTCAAGGAAAATTTGTGAATCTAATATTTGAGTCTTGTAAGAGGCAAGAATAAGTCTGTGTTCCTTATGCAAATATAGTGTCAGTTCTTGGAGTAGTTTATCAAGCTCTTCGTAGGAATTAGCGAATATACGTAAGTCATCAACATATCGTGTATGAACAAAGCCAGTAGATAATATGAAGTTGTCAATATCCGTTAATAGTGCTTCAGCCAAAATAATGCTAGCAGGTGGTCCAACTGGAACACCGCGAGAAACAGTGTCATTAAGCGATGTAAGGAACAACTCAATATCTTTCGATATTTCCTCTAGTCCTGTGTCAGCCACGGCAATACCATTTTGTAGTCGATGAAGATATATTTGATTGTAAAAATCGGCAATATCCGATTTAAGAATGAATTTGTATTTTCCAAGACATTCTCGAGTCATTTGAGTAAAATCAACATAGCCATTTCCTGCAGCAAATAAATTTCCCGATGGAACATCAGGAGATATGCGATAAGAACATGAAATTCTTTGCTCTTTTGGAGCTCTTGCTTTCTCTATTTGTCCAGACACAAGATATACCATTGCAGTATAGGCAAGAGTATTTAGCGGATTCAATTGGTGTACAACTCGATATGTCCCGTTCGGTTTAGGAGCGAGGATACACCGTGGTAAAACAATGGGAATTTCACTAATATCTAGCGATGTGAGCCTTTGAACAACTTCAGTCCATTTAAACCTTATCGCATCGAATTCAAATGATTTTGGAAAGAAATCTGAATCCCAATAATGAACAATATGGTTTTTTGCAAATTCTAAAGATTCTACTGTTAATTTTGCCATTGATGCTTGTTTTTAAATTTAGGTGCAAACGGCTTAACTATTGCTTAGATAGAATAATTCTATCTCTCGTGCCCATTCTGCATGACTTATCGACTTGAAATTATTTTGATTTGTCTTAATAGCCTCTCCCGTCCCCTGTGTCAGCCCTGTACAGACAGCGGTGGAGCAATTGGCGTAGATTGGTATGCGGTAAATGTAGAGGTTTTCATTTTAGATTGCAAGAACTCCCATACATCATCCAGGCAAACAAAATCACTGTCAATCAGAGACTTGCCGCTGTCGCACGCAAAACATGTGTCATTAAAATAACAGCGCCTGACACACTCCCGGATGCCAGGCGCTCGGGAGGCGAACGATTTCCAATAGAGAAGACGGGGCGCAAGAATCTTTAAAAAGCTCCCGTTCATTGTCATTGAGGGCGGCACCCGACAATCTCTTTGGCGGGCTTATTCGGCTTGCCCCGATGTAATCGGGGTCAGCTTGGTGCCTGCGCAAAACTCCAAACGGCTTCATTTACCGGATGAATTGAGTCTCATGGCAAAACGCGGTACGTATTTCATTCGTGATTTTTCTTGAAAACGATATACGCATTATTGCCATTGTGTGTAGCCCGTGTAATGCCACGAATTCAGACTGCATTCCTGGGGATCCCAATAGATATCAGGGCAGCACCAATACTGCAATCGTTCCTTCTGGAGCTGTAAAATCCAATGTGCATACCATCCCTGAACAATCGCATTTTCTATACCGGCATACGTTGTACCATTGTCCATAAATGGAAAATACAGGACCTTATTGATACCGATATTCTTTGCATGACCGAAGAGTAAACCCAGATCTTCCGGACTTTGGCGGGATTTAATAATAACCGTTTTAAAGAGATTGGGAACCCTGCTCATGATATACGACCATTGATCACGAGGGTCCATGGTGAACGTTACCCCCAAAACCGTGGTACGATCAAAATGAGTATGACAACTGACAAACGGCGAAGGTGAAGTAGATAGGGCTAAATTTATCAACGCCCCAATGTATCCTCTTCCACCATATACATACCAATTTAAATAATCAAACTCACTCTCCGAAATCGTCAGCGTTCCTCCCCTGGAAGCAATGTAGGGGGCACAGGTTTGAACTAGCGATTCGAGATGATAACTGCAAGGTTCATCAATGTAAAAACTTTTGACTCCCTGCTGCACCGCGGCATCGACTTTTTGGTCCCATGCGCCGGGATGTAAAATAATGAATATATTTTCCGCCAAATATCCATACGACAGTAACTGACCGATTGAATTCACATCATCGATACATATCGTATTGCATCCATATTGGGCAATGTAGTTATGATTTCTCGACATATCGCCATCATACATCACTCCCATGGATTTCCCGGAATTTAATTGATACAGGTTCTGATTTTCCCAATAATACCGAAATACCAGATTCCTTCCATCTGCACAGTATGCCTTCTGAAGGCTCCCCGGCTGCTTCACGGTTCCACTTGATACGGTATCTCTATTGGGATTCGTTGAAGTGGATATCGGATTATTTTTAATTTCTTCTCCGCAGCTGACAAAGAATAAACAGAGAAGGAAGGTTTCCGCCAATACCCATGCAATTCTTTTCATTACTTCCAATGGATTTTTTTTCATGAGAGTCTCCTTTCGAAATTATGAAATGATTGATTGGTTTAAGCCGCCGCCGCGGATGGTCCGGAAATTGTCCGCAAGAAAACGGCTGGCAAGATATTCATACCGCATTGAAAAATATCCGCTCTTTTCCTATGTGGTGCGCGTGACGAGAACCCGCTCGTTGCTGATAACAGGCGGAGCCCTGAAAAAGTAATGCGCGATATTTATTTCTATCGCTGCATTCCAGCGGGGAGCGTCTGGTCAGGGCCCGCCTCATATTCCGCTATTGCAATAGCGCTACTCGGCAGAGTAGGGAATCCTGTCTTCGAGTACGTCTATTATACATGTCGCTGATCCCGTGGGATCGGTGACCACAACTTTTAATTGAAACTGAGAGTCCGGCCCGTCGCCATCATACGAGTATGAACGGGAATAGGTCGGTCCTGTCCCTGCGAGAGAGAAATCATTATTTCGCGAAATATACCATTCATAGGTTTTCGCGCCCTGCCCGCCTGAGGCAGCCGCAGACCATTGGGGCGTGATCGTTCCCTGGTTTTTTCCGGGAATAAATATTTGTTGATCGCCTTGAATGTTGACGGTGAGTGCTTGAACCGTCGTTCCTGCAAGGTAGACCGAACCCGGCGGGTCATAATGAAAATAGGCGCAGCTCCATGTTGCACCATCGGCGGGCCGATGAAAATAGCAGTATCCTATTATTTCCACATCTATACCGAGGGCGGTTGAGTAAATATGAGCTTTCGCCTGCCAGACAAACTGGCTTAAATCCCATTCCCCATCGGATGTCGCTAAACCATGAATTGATCCGCATGTACCACCACCGATTTGAGACCAGCCTCCGGATGGCCCGCTCGCGTACCAGTATTTCCTGACAGACAATTCTATATTGAAATTACCGCGGACATCCTGATTTGCCGAATTGAAGACTTTCGCCTCAAACGTGGCGCGCCATTCCTGCGCATTCACAGACCCGGGTCTGTTATAAATAGCGCCGGCGATTAAGGAAAAAGAATATGAATCGCCGGTATGGGAATTATAATTTAACGAAGGCAAATCCTTCACAATGCTTTGCTGCGGTTCCACTATTGTTGATGTATCTTTCGTGCAGGAGAGCAAAAAAATGGAAAGTATGCCAATAAAAACAAAAAAGGCAAAAATACGGTTTTTCATAGCATCCTCCTTTTGGTTAATTGTTGGATTTTGTGCGCCCTCATGGACGGGCGATAATGCCAAAAACCATGCCCTTGGCAGTCCCCATTGGGGAGTGCTTGATTAGGCGGCCGTTTTATGAGACTTTTGTTTTTTTTTCTTTCCAGGCCCATGCTGAAAAAACCACCAAGTGCCTTCTCGTGCTGCTTCATCGAATTCAATTTGCGAAAGTTCATCTCTCGTCCAAGGACCCTTTCTATCTACCCATTTAAATGGAAAGGCGGCTCGTGAAATCTGGTATAATGTCGGCTCACCCCTAGGATAATCAACCGCTGGTTTCCTTATTCTTTCAATTGGGTGTACGGTCATCTCATAAGGATCTTCAACTTCTAATTTATAGTTTTCTGCATCAATGACTTGAAGATCAGGTATCAATTGCCAGTACTGAATAGAGCCAAGAGGTGCTTTTACCGGATAAATATTTGAATGTCTGGAAGTTGTTGGTTTGGGGTATTTATTTATTTTTTTTCTCATTCCCAAAATCGATCTTTCGTAAGTGATCTTGAGATAATCAATGAATACAAGATAGACATCGTAAGCGCGCCGTTGAAAACCATATGAAAATACAAGTTTCCGGTCTTTCTCAGTTGGAGATATTTGATATTTAGATGAAAACGTGGTTGTTACGCGTGATGTTTGAGACGCCTGATGTTTCGATGTACTGTGAAGAGCCTGTGACAACTTTTCGGTCGCATTAAATTTTACTGCTTGTCCGAGGCGGATAATTTCTGGAACTTTAAGTTCAGACGATAACGAAGACATGGTTTGAACAATAGTTTCGTTGCTTGTAAGTATTTCTTTAATAGTTTCTTCGACGTTAATGATGCTGTATTCTTGTTCAATTTGAACCAGTCGCTCCTGCATGACATGGTTTGGAGTTATTGTTTGACTAATTTTTTCTCCTGTGGCTATGGGGCAAGATATTTGTCGGTCAAAGAGCAGGTAATGTCCACGACAAATATAATAAGTACGATCGTCTTGATTTTGCCAGACATTTGCATCAGTCAGTTCTACTGAATAAGGTATCGTTATCCACATCTTGTTCATCTTTTGCGTTCCTCTGTATTTGAGATATATGGTTTATTGATATCACTGCCGCCTACCATATGATCAGATAGACCTTTTCTCTCTCTCATGCCCATAATGCCTGAATGATCGACTTGTAATTATTTTGATTTGTATAAATCGCCTCTCCAGTTCACTGTGTCAGCCCGTGCAGACAGCGGTGGAGCAATTGGCGTGGATCGGTTAGCGCCTGTTATGCCTCTTCCTCAAATCGTAAACAAGTAAAACGCTACATCAGCTCGCCGCTCCGGATCGTCCAGAAATCGTCGGCAAGGAAACGGCTGGCGAGATATTCATACGGCATGGTAAAATATCCGTTCTTTCCCCACGCGGTGCCCCATGAGTTCCGTACAAGAAATATCCGCTGGTCATCGTCGTACCCAACGGCGAGTACCGCATGGCCGCCCACTGCGCGCTCCGCCGGCTGCGGCATGGGGACCACTCCGGTCCGCGCAACTTCCAGCGTTTCAAAACTTTCGTACACGGTGAACCCGTACACAAATGGAAATCCATCCGCAAGGCATGTCCGCATATCGTCCAGCGTGAGGATGCGATGGTAGGAGGTGATCTGTCTCTGGAGCGCCTCTTTGTAGCAAGCCGCGTTCGGCTTGGCCATAAAATCTTTAATGATGTACGGCCAGCGCGTTTCCGTACAGACCCCCTGGTTCTTGAGTGTCTTGATCCCGTCGCGGATCATGGCTCCCGAATCCGATGCGACGGTCCCTTCGATCACGCGCTCGTTGTAATAAATGAACAGCCGGCTCGCATCGAAAAACGTGACGCCGTTCCTGCGCTGGAGAAATTCGATCGCACCGGCAAGCGCATTCCCCGTGCAGCTTCCGAGGTTGCCCTGGTCTTCCACCGCCGAACACTTGGGACGGAGATCGGTGCGGGGCGGAAGCGCGAGAACGGGGCGTATGGCGCTGTAGAGGAGATCGCGCTGGTCGGGCCGGTCGGGGATCCATCCGTAACGGGATTTTTTTGGGGGGATGTTTTTTTTGCGCGTCTCAGGTTTGCGTTTTGCCATGAAAATACTCCGCTCCGGTTCCGGGTGAGAAGTAAGGTCATTGTATTTTCCCGGTGAGGAGCCCCAGCCGGGAGAGAAAGGCAGATAATTCTTCCATGAAGCCGCGAACGGCAGCACGGCCGCGCAGAAATAAAATTTCTACGCGGCTGAATCGATAAGCGCGTTAGCGCCGTGAATAATCTTTTTCATCTGGCCGTTGGTTCGAAATTCGGTCAGGACATTGCTCGTATGGCCGAACCGCATCTCGGCGGTCCGAACGATAACCTCTTTGACAATTTTCAGATCGCGCACCTCGTCCAGGAAGTCGACTTTGTTTCCCAGGGACGTGTAGTTGTGCGCCGCTACGCGGACAATGAGGACGCGCATGAGATGGAACTCTGCATCCGTGACGCCGACCTCGGAGAGTTCCGCGGCATGCCGGCGCGCGGCTTCGAATACTTTGGATGCTTCATGTAAAATCAAATCGACAGACATTGGTTTATTTTCCTATTTCGTCAGTATCTGCATCAGACCCGGAGTATCAGTCTATACGTGAGAACCTGCCTGTGGATTCAGAAAATTCATATGCACTGATAAACGATTAAAATAAATTTGTCTCTGATAAATATCGTCGCTGCTTAAAAACTCTCAATCCAATATACAGTAGAACCCCATCGAAAAGCAATTTTCGTCATGTCGTAAAATAACAAGCACTCTGCCGTATTTTTGTTCCGCATAACGCCGCCGTGCCGGATAAAAAAGAACGGACCATCACCCCTCCCGAAATCTCATCTGCATGCGCCGGCGCAACATGGAAAGAGGCGCAGATGCACAGATAAAGATATCACTCCCGGGGAAGAAGTACTGTGAGAATTGTCACCCAGTGTACTTGAGTAAATCACTTCAAGTTCTCCTTTGGCGATGAAGCGCTATGAACATATTATCCACCACCCGGACATTCCTCACTGGCGAAAAACAAAGAAATGCCTCGTTTATCCCAATGAATTTTGGCATTGTGAATAACCCGGAGCTTCCGGGAAACAGAGATATCTGACTTTTTGTACGGCAAAATTATAAATTACTACGTATACAAGACGGCAGTCCCTCCGTGTTTTTACGGCAGCCCTTGCACCAAAATCACTACAAGGTACTTGTTAAAATACGGCAGACAAATTGTGCATAATGATGTAGTTTAAATGTGTAATTGACGGCAGAATATTGTGTGTTGAATCGCAATAAACTTGTCGAAAGAATTAATACCGTTTCCATAAATACTTTTGTGTTGTTGTGAATGCGGCTACAAATGGATACGAGCACCAGTGCCTTTTTTGATATGTAATTGTAACAGAGTACAAGAATACTTTTTAGTTAGGGCACTGGGAAATTGAGTTATCGAAACGCCGTCTCATTAAGAAACACGTGCAGGAGAAGGCAAAGGTCTGCATGCGGCTCCGGGGATGAATGAGAGATTGGGAAGCGTTTTGGAACTCAGGAATGAATAGGAGAGGCGGACTGAATGATGACGATTATTATTACGCCAACCGGTTTTAGTTAACGGTTGATCAGTAGATGCATTGAGAGGACTGCAATGTCAAAAATTTGTAAGCCGCAGCCAATCCGACCCGCCGATAATTTGTATCCCGTTTTCATTTTCTTGATTTCAAATCCATTAACCAATTCATTAAAACTTTTATAAGGAGATTTAAAATGTCTATTAAAAAAATTGTGACTCTTGTTTCGATTCTTGCGGTTGTTATGTTCGCATTGATCGTCGTCCCTTCTCTGAATCAACCGGTGAAAGCCGATCAGGTGAATACTCTCAGCATGGATAATAAAATGATCCTTCAAAATGCGAGCGGTTTGACCAACATTCATAATCTTAATGCTAATCCAAAAACCATAAAAAAATATTTCAGTAATGAATATGAAAAAGTTCATTCACAGCCGGGTTGCGTGTCTGTAAAGGCATATTTCGGTACTTCCAAGGACGGCCATAAGAAACTATTTTTTATTGGAGTCGATAGATCTGGAAAAGAAATGAATGAAACTCTAATTGCTGGTCCAACACCACAATGTCCGCCGAATTGCGGACTCTAATTTCTTAAATTGCAAGTGTGAATTTCAATTGTTATTTTAACAATTAATTAATGCGGCAAAGTTACGTACCAGGCAACTATGCCGCATTTAAATTATTTGGTAAACAATAAATTATCGATTTGAGTCATGCTTATTTAATAAATATCAATAGATGATAGATGACTAAATATCCACTCATAATGTACATTTCGTTGTTTAGTGCATTAGTACCATTGAGCGTTGGAATTTCAAGATTGAGGATATTGAACCGGGGTATGTTTATTTTAGTTGGTTACTTAAGTTTTTCAATTATTGCAGATGTATCTCTTACATGGTTTATACGAGATTATAATATTGCTCTTGCTTTAGTTCATACATACTATGTAGTTGAATTCACATTTATCATATTAATTATTTCTGTTTGGCAAGAATCAAATAAAATAAAGTTGTTGTCTAAAATACTAATGTTTGTTTATGTCCTTTTTTGGTTTATTGCAAAAGTTACCTTCGAGCCTTTGAGTGGATTGTATACAGTTACCGCTAGTGTATCACAAGTTATACTATCTCTTTGTTCTGGTTATACACTATTCTTTGTTCTTGGCAATCGAACTATGCCATTGTTGAACCAGTCTCGTTTCTGGGTTTTACTTGCATTCGTAATTTATTATGCAGGTACGCTAGCGTTCTCGACATTACGAGGAGTTCTCTTGCATTATTCTTTAGAAACATTTTATTCTATTGCTACTATTGATTGGGGGCTAAAAATATTATTTAATGTTCTTTTCATGATAGGATTCTTAAATCATCGGATACAAACAGACTAACCACATTGGTCATTTATGTCTGATCGTACACGAATTGAAAAACAAGTAGAATATTAATCAAATGTTTATTAACCATTCAGGCATCGCATCTACCTAAATCACATGTCTCAACTTTGATTGATGGCTAATTATTATCGCGTATGGACGGGTATCCATTAATAGCACATTTTGCGTTTTATAGTGTATTATTGCCAATATCCGTTGCATTTGTACGATTAAAATTATTAAACCGTGGAATGAAAATATTATTTCTCTTTTTGACATTTGTTTTAGCTGCAGATATATTCTTTTTTTGGTATGTAAAAGTATATAGTATAAGTCTCGGAAGTTTTCATATCTATTATCTTATAGAATTTGTTTTAATAATGTCGATTATGTATATATGGCAGGATTCGAATAGAAGGAAAGTGTTGTTTTTAAAATTAATGGTGGTCTACTCTGCTTTTTGGGCTATAGCAATGTTTACATTTGAACCTTTGACTGGATTGTATACATTCAAAGCATGTATATCTCAAACACTTCTTACCATATGTGCTGAATATACGCTATTCTTTATAATTAAGAACCGAACAGAATCGATATTAACCGATTATCGCTTTTGGGTTCTGCTTGGCTTTGTTATCTATTATGCGGGTACACTTATCGTGATTGCATCAAGGGGTATTCTACTCCATTATCCCATAGAAATATTATTAATTGTTTCTACAATCGATTGGAGTCTAAAAATTCTTTTTAATATACTCTTTGCGATTGGATTTCTCTGCTCTAAGACAAAGAGTAAGAATAATATTATTAAAGGATAAATATTTAAATATATTTGCATTAAATATCGGTTAACGATCGCAGCTATCATATTTATGCCTTTTCTCTGCTTAGTAAATATATGAGAAAGTAAATGCCTCATTATCCATTAATAACATATATTTCCATCTTCAGTGTAATCATTCCATTGATTGCCGGATTTTCAAAGATTACTCTCCTGCGGCGTGGAATGAAGATACTCCTTTTATACTTAATCTGGTCATTTTTTGCGGACATATATTTATTATGGTTACCAATGGGTTATTTTTTTACTCTTGGTCTCAGTCATGTTTATTATATAATCGAGTTTATTTTTATAATGTCGATAATGTATAATTGGCAGGATTCGAACGAGAAGAAAATATTGTTTTTAGAGTTAATGGTGCTATACTCTGCTTTTTGGGCTGTTGCAATGTTTACATTTGAACCTTTGACGGGATTGTATACATTCAAAGCAAGTATATCTCAAATAATCCTGACCATTTGCGCTGAATATACTTTATATGTCATGATCAAAAACACAACGGACTCCATTTTGACCGATTTTCGTTTCTGGGTCCTGCTCGCTTTTGTAATCTATTATGCGGGTACTCTTATACTAATTATAGCAAAAGATATCCTACTCCGTTATCCCATCGATATATTATTTCTTGCTACTACAATCGATTGGAGCCTTAAAATTCTTTTCAATGTGCTTTTCGCAATAGGATTCAAGTGTCGTCAGACGCGAACATTATAATTACGGCAGTCTTCAGCGTTACCACGGTCGTCCTCGGACTGTTTTTATTTTTCGTGGTGATGATGGTGCGAAGCCACAGAAAAATCGAGGCCGCCCAGCGCGAACGGCTCCGCCAGATGCAGACCTTTTCAGAAAAACTTCAGGCGGCGCGCGAAGAAGAGCAAAAACAGATCGCGCGCGAACTGCACGACGA
>RPQN01000032.1 GCA_003819715.1 Ignavibacteriota bacterium
ACCCTTTTCTTTGGATCGTATTTATCCATTACTTCACAATTCGTACGGACTATATCCTCCATACGCCATGCTTGCTGCATGGTTTTAAAATACTCTTCATCAGTAAACTGTGACGATGATCCCTTGTTGCCCCAGTCAATTACTGAATAATGATGGATTGACACACCCTCAAACCGCCTCGCCGGGATATTTTTCATTATCTCTTCCGTCCACTTATAATCCGGAGTTCCCGGCCCGACAGCCACTCGAAAAAGTTTTTCGGTATTACTGTAACTCGTCATGGCGGTAGCGTACTGTTTATAAAGATTTATGTAATGCTCTACTGTCATATTACCGCCGCAGTCCCAGGATTCATTCCCTATTCCCCAAAACTTTACATTCCAGGGTTTTTCACGACCGCTTTTTTCCCGAATGTCGGTCAAGTAACTTGTGCCATTGGCATGATTTGCATATTGGACCCATTCAACTGCTTCTTTTACGGTGCCTGAATTCATATTGACAGCCAAATAGGGTTCCGCGCCAAGCAATTCGCACATATTGAGAAATTCGGTCGTACCAAAACTGTTGTCCTCACGCACATCACCCCACATCAAATTTTCAATAGGTTTCCTCTCGTTTTTTGGGCCTATCGCATCTTTCCAATGGTACGTATCTGCAAAACATCCGCCCGGCCAGCGAAGGTTGGGTATCTTTAAATCCTTGAGCGCTTTGATGACATCATTTCGGACGCCTACAGTGTTGGGAATACCGGCATTATTTTCACCAACATATATTCCATCATAAATACATCTTCCCAGATGCTCGGCAAAATGTCCATATATGTGCTTGCTAATTTGTGTCTCTGCCCGGTCGGCATTCAATGCGATTTTGTTTTGAGCGATCAGGACAAGTGGAAGAATTCCAAAGAGCGGTAAAAGAATTAGTTTTTTCATTGTTTCACTCTTTCATTTGACAGGTTTATAATTCAGGATCTCATATGGCACAGAAAATCCCTTATCTCATTCATGACGGCCATAATCTATATCCATATCATGAACTAACCATTTAGAGTTTACTCATTTTACTTTCATCACCATCTTCAGGGATATTACAGGATGTTTGATTTTTAAAATTGGTGATTATTTAATCCATCTCATTTACGGTGTTTTAAAGTTCCAGCGTCCCTTGTCGCTCCGGGGGTCGAACTTTGCCAACGTGGGTGTGCAACCACCCACCGCGATGAGAGCGAGAGGTTCCTTGGAATATGGTACAGCCTTAGGCATGATACGGTAAGTGCCATCAATTAACTGGTCGATACGCCACAGTTGTTCTGGATTGCCGGTAAAGGCTGGAACCGCGACAACTTCAGAGTCTGCAGTAGCGGCCAATGCGCGATTTGTCCCGGCAATCGTGATCTTAAAAAAGGGCGAACCGGGATAACCGCCGGAGTTGGCGACGGGAGTGATTGTCCACTTCTGATGGGGCCGTACCATAAAGTCGGCAATGCGAATGTCGATGTTGCCGGCCGGCCAGTTCTTTGACACATCAGCAAGTTCCTGGGGGGCTATCGGGGTCACAGGTTCAGTATGAGCATTGGGTCCAAAGCCGCGTCTGACGTTGGGCATCCGCACGAAATCCACTGCCAGCTCCAGCGCAAAACCGCTGCGTTCGGACTGGATCTCATACGTGCCCTCCTTGAAGTGGTCGCCTGCAATGGGCCATCCATCTTTCCATAGCAGCGGGCGAATGCCCAGCACGCTTCGGCCGCCACGGTCCAGATCGGCCTCGTAATGACAGGAGAATTTCTGAACGCCGTCGCCCAGGTTCAGCAAGCCGAAGTGGCCCGGCCCGATTAAGCGACCGCTTGCGGACACGAAGTGCTTTCCGCCGCCTTTCAGCATGTTTATTCCCATATTGTCAAGATAAGGGCCTGTCACCATTTTGGATCGCCCTACAACGATGTTATATGTAGAGTTAGCGCCATCGCAGCAAGTGCCATGAGTACCAAGCAAGTAGTACCAACCGTCGCGATACATCAGAGCAGTAGCTTCGCAGTCAATGGCGATGTTAAGAGGCTGGTTGTCGGGCATGCGCAAACCAGTTTTGGGATCGAGTTCGACAATCCGGATAAAGCCGAAATAAGTTCCATACGTGAGCCACAGCCGTCCATTGGGTGGATCGAGAAGGAACGCCGGATCTATGGCATCGCAGTCCTCTATGCCGTCAGTCGTAGCAATGATGTTATTGTCATTAAATCCGAAGTCGGGAGATTTCGGGTCGAGGGTTTTGGTCCACATGATATTGATGGCGCCCGCGTGTCCTCCGGACATACCTCCTCCTTTTGAAGCATAGGCAACATAGTAGCGATCACCAATCTTGATAACATCCGGAGCCAATCCGCCCCCGGGACGAATCGCACCGCTGTGCCAGGTCCAACCATCGTCGGAGATCAGGCCTCCGCCACCGGTACCGAAAGTGTAATATTTGCCATCGCAGAACATAATGGTCGATGGATCGTGGATATAAGGCTCGCCGTCCTGAGCCAAGGCTAAAGAAGACAGCCAGAGAGAGAGGAGAGTATGAACCACTGCTGTCATAATACGGGCTTTCATAAAACCTCCGAGAATAAAACGATAGAAATGGGACGACTCATTATTTTTCTGCGGATTCCAGGTTAATCATAATATCCTTGATTGGGTCACCGTTCTCATCAATAAAGCGTACGCAGAAATCGCTTAAGCCGGGACCGTTAATAACAGCACCGCGAACGATGTTCCGGCCTTCGTTGAGTGTAAGGCGTTTGGATACGCAATCATCCGTAACCATGCGTCGATCGCCGGAGAGAATAACGGCTTCCTTGCCGTTGAGCCACCACATGGACGCCGAGTTGGAGCCGACAGCCATGCGAACGCTCTTCAATTCCCGCGGACTGTTGACGACGGTAACGGCCCAAAACACGACACCGTAGGTCGGCTTGTATAGCCCATAGGCGAAGCGAAAGAGTTTGACGTTGAAATTGGGAGAATCCAGAGCATGCCAAACAAGTTGTTCACCGGTCACCGTTACCTTGTCGCCATCGCGCGGGACCGCAATGAACTGGTTGGGAAAATATTCGGTATTGAACGTATTCCGGACGTAGCTGTCCGTAAACACCGTGTTGGTGCGATTCGGTTTATTTATCGGCTCGAGAATCAACCAGCGCTGAAGAAAGCCATCGGCATCTGGCGCCTTGGGAGACGATGTGGCCGGTGTGAAGTAAGGCGCTATACTCCGTGCAGTATCGCTGGTCGCGTCGCCGGTTCGAGCATTGACGGACGCAGGCAAGAAGACTTGAAACGATAATACAGCCAGAACGCCGAGTATCATTGTTGTAACGTTGCGGGACATGTTCATAGTTCACCCTTCGCAGAATTTTCGACTCTTGCCGGCAAAACGATAACGAACCTCTCTTAATGGGACCATAGTATTCAATACGTGCCGTCTCAATGAAAAAATATTCTCTTCATAGAATTACGGCGTTCCTATTTCAATAAATTCAGGTTCAAATGGTTCAATGGTGAAACTGTCTACGTAGTCTTTATCAAACAATATACTTCTCGATTTACCTTTGCATTCAATATTTTTCGGTTCGCTGTTTGTATTCAGATAGAGCAAATGGGTTCTATCGATCTGGCGCGCCATTACTCCCTTAGGTACTACAGGTCCTTTTTTCATGGAAAGGTCAGCGATTAACTCATCAAGCAAAGGATTCAGTATATCGACTTTCGCAGGAAGACCGACGTAAATTGCTCTGCCTTTCCCATATCGATTGGAAGTCATAATCGGGTAGTCTTTATCTATACTGGTTATACTGCCAAGAATTTCGGCACCAGTCGATTCGATAACATCAAACCGCGCTGATTCTGTAATGATGGATTTTCCTTTAGAGGTGAGCTCAATCTTTTTACCGTTGAATGATTTTTTGGATAATTCATTCAGCGCTTCAGGTTCCTCGAAACTTCCAACACGTATGCCAAACACATCGCTTAAACGGCCGGGGCGGGTGGAAGCAAATACTTGCCCGGTTTCATCAACAAAAGCTGAGTTGCTTGTCATGATAACCGTTCCGCCATTATTCACAAAGTCGCGGATTTTTGCGGCAGTCGTTTCGTCCATTACGGTAACACCGGGTACAAACAGTAATTTGTATTGCAGCGGGCTTTTGGTGATCTCTACAATCCGGGCGTCCATATTGCGCCAGTAGAATAAATCAAAACACGCTTGGAGTTGATTCTCATGTTGTTCGGGGAAATACGTGCTTGCAATCTGGCTGGGAAACGAAAAAGCCAGGCCCACTTCTGCATGAGGTGTATACGGGAAGAATTTTTCAATCTTTTTAAATTCCGCAGCAATCTTCCTGTATTCATTATATTTGCGGTTTGGTATTCCGTCCCAGTCAATCATTCCTTCCAGATATTGTTCCTCACCGGCATGCATACTTTGCCATGTCCACCCGCAAACCATCTGGTTGCCATACATTAATGAAGCATAAGCCGATTTTCTGATGGAATTGGGGACGGCGGTCATCGTCGTGAACTCGCTGCACCAGAAAGGGTTTGTGCTTTCAAATTGAATGCGTGAAATTCCGAATAAGGCATTCATAACGCCCCCATTGGCTGCTAACGATGGACCGGGATAAAAACCACAGCCTTCGCGTGTCATTTTTCCCGAATACGCTATGGGAGTATAATCAAAATATTTCATCTGGCTGTAATACCATGCATTTGTATTCACCAAGGCATTTGGTGCATTGGTATTTACCTTGTCGATGACTTTAAAAAGAAGCTGATTAATTTCATCTGAAACAAAACGCCTGAAATCGAGCATTCGTTCAGGCACATCGGTCGTGTGGGTCGCCACAGGGAAGCCAATTTCTTCAAACCGGTTAATCCTTCTTGACCATCGCTGGGTTGCCCATGCTTTATTTAAATTGTCCAGGGTGGAATATTTATTCTTTAGCCATATAATAAATCTTTGTTTCGCTGTTTCTGAATAGGAAATTCTGCCGTCACCTGATTCGTTGTCTACGCCAAAAGCCAACAATGCCGGATGTTTTCCATACCGCTTTGTGAGTACGTCGGTGTACCGCATGGCATATGTCTGATACATGGAATCCCCTATGTCTTCCATGTAACGATGGTTCGGGTAGAGCACATTCCCGTTTGCATCTGTAATATCGATGGAAGGATACTTATGGTGCAGCCAGATTGGAGCAGGCCGGATAGCAATATCTAAAATTACTTTAATGCCGGCCTCGCCCATCAAATCCATCACCTTATCAAACCAGTCAAAATCGAATTTTCCATCAGACGGTTCGTAACTATCCCATGCCAAATGGCCCATGCGGACAACGTTGAATCCAGCATCCTTCATGAGCTTGATATCGCATTTTATTTTTTCGGTATTTTTATCGTCATGAGGATGATAGTTTGCTCCAACAAATAACTCCTGAGCTTTTGATAAAGGACCAAGAAAGAGGAGTGCGGAAACGAACAATAGAATATTGTATCTTGCTGTTTTCATTTTGGCATCTGACCAGCGGGCTGAAATAATATCTCCGGTTGTTCTGTCCTCACCACGAAGCCGCCTGCGCTGCAGCGTTTCGGGACAATCATTTTATTTCTTCAAAAACCATGTTGTCTATGTTCCATAAATCGCCGTCAACAACGAGTTTCAGCACATGCGGACCGGCATCAAGTGTTATGCTCTTTGTTATAACGTTCCAGTTTTGAAATCCCAAGGTGTTGGGGACGGAAATAATTCCCGTTTTATCTTTGTCATCACATTCGAGATGGAATTTTCCGCTATCGAAGGATGAGGCAATATTGAATGAAACCCGGTACGTTGCAGTGTTCGTCACATTCACGGTATACGCCATCCATTCTCCGGCATGGGTCCAACCGACGTTGTAACCGCCTGCAGAACACTTTTCAATATCCACCCCTTCATTGAGCCGGTAGTGACCGCCTTCATTTACACGGTCTCTATCGAAGTACGCTTCACCCGGACAACCGGTATCGAAATCTTCGGCTTCGATGGTTCCCGGAATAGCATGTGGTTTAAACGCTTCCTGCTTCATCTCGCAAACCTCGAGAAGTGTCCAGCCGAACGAAGCACCGCTTTCTGAATTGAGGAATCCGGCTTTTGCACCATCAACGATGGGAGTATTGATGGATATTATGATATGGGGAAACTGCTTATTTAAAATTTTAAATAATCCTTGGTGTGCATTCTCAATTCTCCAGACTTGATTGTCCTTTCCGGTTACCTGTGAAACGATCGGCTCTTGACCCGCAGCACTGCACTCGAATGCCATATCATTATGAGCGCGGTTCAGGATTTTATAAAAGCCTTTCCCTGCAGATTCCAGTTTCCACTGGTTCCCACTATTTTTCCTTTTCCCGGTGAGCGTTAAATCTGAACCAAGAACTAAACTCCCCGTATGGTCGCCCGGGACGAGGTAATAATGCGGGGCGCAGTTAAGGTCGGCGTACTTGTCGACCATTGGAATTATGCCATCGAAATTCAATTTTAAAACATAGGCCATTTCTTCGAACGAGCGATCGGGCAGACTGACGACCAGGCCTTGTGCATCTTGTTTGAACGTTACGGGCATGTATTTTTCAGCTTCGCCATTGATGAGTTCAACAGATTTAAGATTTTTTAATTCGATTCTATCTGACGACAGTGATTTTAGTATTACCTCTTTCTGACCTTTTTCCCAGCCAAGCAAAATTGCGTAAAGTGTAGAGTTATCTTTCGACCGGGTATAGCGAACATCCCTGGCTCTTCCTTCGGTCGGAGCCATCATAACCCCGTACGCAGCTCCCATTTTTGTAGGGCCTTCTCCATACTGTTCCCATGCCCGCGTTGCGTAGACCGCTTCGCCATATTTTTTAAGCCATGCGCCCATTGCATGCAGCACCTCTTGCTGTTCCTGAGGGATGGTGCCATCAGCTCTTGGAGAAATATTGAGAATCATATTCCCGTTCTTGCTGATTCTGTCTATAAACGCATGGAGAATTTGCTGTACTGAATAATACCCGATTCCTTCAGTGTAGCTCCAGCTTGAGGAACTGATGGCATCGTCGGTGAGCCAATAATTGTCGGTAATATCAGGCGGGCCTCCTCGTTCGTAGTCCAGAACAGCGCATTTGGTATTCAAACCGTCCTTAAAGGTGGCCGCCACCTCTTTGTTCCATTCCGCTGCTTTGTTGTAGTAATAAGACAAAAACTCAAGAAGAACAGATTGTGAAATAACATGCAGATTGAAATCCTGGTAAATGATATCGGGTTTATAGTTATCGATAATTTCCTTATGCTTCGCCAGCCAAAAGGCTTCGTTTTTTTCCTTCCCCTGCTGCGCGAAAAGCATTTGAAGTTTTGGATCGTTCGTTTTAGGCACGTGATCATAATATCCGGTGATATTGTATGCATGATGCATGGAAAGAAATATTCTCATATTCTTTTTGCGGATGGCATCCGTAAGCACACCGACCAGATCAAGTTTCGGCCCCAAATCTTTTACGTTCCAGGGATTCACCTTGCTTGCCCACATCGAAATGCCATCGTGATGTTCAGCCACCGGGCCGGCAAATTTTGCTCCCGCATCAGCAAAGAGCTGCGCCCATTCTTCCGGGTCGAACTTCCCGCCTTCCGATTTGAGTCGAGGCGCAAACTGTATAAAATTCCCCTGCTTGTCCCTTGCACCTGTGATGAAGTTGTTGTACGGCCATTGAGACACATCGCCGTAAATCTCAGTATGGTGCTTATTTTCCGGAGATCCTTTGATATACATAGTGCGAGGATACCATTCGTTAGCGAATGCCGGAACAGTATAAACTCCCCAGTGGAAATAAATGCCAAATTTAGCATCTTTGAACCACTCGGGAACAGGGTTCACTTTCTCTACCGATTGCCAGGTCGCATCATATTTTGCCGGCGCATTTTTATTTTGACATACTGCCGCTATCGCAAAAACGGACAGGAGAACAGCGATCCTTAAACTGGTTTTCATGGTTGTTCACTATTTTATTAAGACAAATTTCTTCGTCGCCGAATGGTTATGAGTCGTGAGCCTGTAAAAATAAACACCGCTTGCGAGATGTTTTGCATCAAACGAAATGGTGTAAGTCCCCGCACTTCTTACCGTATTTTCAATAGTGCCGACTTCTCTCCCGGCAGCAGTATAAATTTTAATGACCACTCTGGAGTTCGTCGGAATTGAATAACTGATATTTGTCGTCGGATTGAATGGGTTGGGATAATTTTGATTGAGAGTAAAATATTCCGGGGTACCGATTTCCTGACCTGCGACACTTGTGGGTCTCCCCTGCTCGACGCTCTTTAATTCAATTCCGTTTCCGGTTCCAAGATTTCTCGAATATTTTTTATCAATCGCATTGTTCCAGTGTTCATGGACCCCAAGGCTATAAATATGGACACCCGTGCTATCGGGATCATATTTAATACCCGCCGGCCAGTTCGTTGAATCTGCTGCCTGATGCAGATAATCATCAACACCCCGTACCTGCACAAATGCATATTTTCCTGTTATGTTGGCGACGGTGAATTCCGACCGCAGAAAATCGTACCCAACGGATTCAATAGCAACGTTGTCGAATGAAGCGAAGACCGATGACGAATAGGTATTATTGAAAGGTGCCATCTTCCATTTGAGCGGTTTGTCCTGCTCATAATCGGTACCCCATAATGCGTCCATTAAGAAAATGAGATTCTTCTTTCGAAGAAGCGATTGGGTCATTAAATCCACCTGGACTCTATATAACCCGTATCCGGCACGCGACGTATCACCATAATCCAATTGCGTCGGACATGGCAATCCACTATGAAGATGCCCGGCAGATGCACGCGATTGAGATCCAAAATGGTTTTTGGCAAACATCGTTATCCCGGCACGCATATGTCCCTTTAATTGGGGAATATTGAGCATATATTCGGCATCTTCGTAAATGGTATACAGGGAATCATACCAGATGGGATCTGTGCCAACGACCGACGTCGGATACATAACATTCGAACGTAAAATAGTCCCCCGGTCTGAATAATGAATTTTTGCGGCCGCGTTTGCACTTGGCTTCACCTGCTCTCTGCCAAGACTGGTATAATTATCAAACCCTAAATAATGAACATCAGGATATTGAGGATGCCATTGTTCATACCATTCCTTATAGATATTTCTTATCGGATCACCAATGTAAATATCGCTTTGTGCAACGTGGACAACATTGATAAGCTGACGCAGCACGGCAAGCACCATTGCCGGAGTTGTTTCGGACATGCCGTACCAATTTCCGTTCACTTTTGACAAATCGGTCTTTTTAAAATTTCCGTCCCAGCCGCTGCATTCATTTATCTTGATAAATATTTTTTCTCCTGCAACATAATTCGCCGCTCCCTTTCCTCTTTTTTCGTTGTGATATTGGAATATCGCCTTCCAAGCCGCGCTGTCGCTTTTTTGACCGGTCAGGCTGTCTATGGCTGCCGAGACCATGCTGTCGATGACCGGTTGATTATTGTTTTCAGCCATCCACCATGCATGATTCAGTAAACTGGGACTGCAGTTCTGATTAACGGCGTTCGGATTATGGACCCACACCACTCTTCCTTCTTTCCCTTTTATTCCCTGCGCTATTCCCATGGGTTCATTCGCATTGACCGAAGCATCAGCAGTCAATACAATTTCCTTGTAGAGAAAACCATTCTCGAATAATACAAATCCGCTTATGCTGCAGACAAGAAATGAACCGAGGAAAAACACCGGATAGTATCTGATTGATTTTTTTGACCTGAAGAATGCGATAGTCGATAATCCCAGCATTGCGATGTACCCAATAAATCCCGATGCGATTGGCATTGCCGTTCTTACACAAGGGTAGCTGAGCCGGCTGGGTTTAGGAAGGACTCGAATAAGGATCCACACCATTGCAGCCAGGCCGAGAATAGGCAACAATACACGTGATAACCCTGTGGGGTATTTGAATCCTATAATTCTTCCTGTCTTGGGGCATTCTTTTATAAATTTTTTAAAAAACGTATTCATGAGTACTCCATCAAGTTAATTGAATGTTACTGTATTAATTCCATTTGTCAGTTCTCGATCGTGATGCCGGTCATCCATTTTTATTGAACACCGCTGCACCAACATGCAAATCGTACGTCAAATGGTTCGTCTATTTGTTCCTTCCAAACTATAGCTTCGTTAATTATAATTTCAGCATGAGTTAAACAGAAGTGTGCGATATGTTATTCGTTGTATCTCCACGATTGCATGGTTTGTCCTGCTGCGGTTTCTAGATCGTCGAGGTATATGGTTTTCATTGGTTATTATCTTCGCCTTCGATAAATTCAGAGGCCTCTTTGCCTCCGACACCTCATAAAATGCATTACGATTCTTCCTCTTTGCACCAACAGGCGCGGCACGGTCTTCAACCTTCAATGGGAAGCAGGGCCGGACACAACAATTTCATCCGAAGTCGGATTGGACCGCCGGCTGGAGATTGTTCCATTATTCCATTCCACATTTTCAACTTTAATTCCACCGCGGACATGAAGGCCTTCGTCACCTGTCCGCCAAGAAAACCGCATGCAACAGATTTTCTTATTTATTTTATATTTACGACCTCAAGACAATATCTTTATTATCGATTATTTTATTATGCTATTTTTTATTGCATCCGATGGGAAATAAAAATCTACCTCTTGGGGAGCAAAGAATGGTTTTCCCTTAATACGGTCTCTATTATAATTTGACGTTCCATCTGTGGAATTGAACTTGTCATTTCATCAACAAGGTTTTCCATTGCTCGTTGACCCAGGAATTCCGGAGAGCTATCGATAATGGTAAGTGTCGGGGAGAGTAGTTCAGCAAACTCTCTATGTCCCAGCGCTATCACACCAATATCATCAGGGATTTTCAATCCGGCTTCTTTAATTGCACCATAGGCACCCTGGGCTATTCTATCATTCGACGCAAAGATAACATCAGGAAGGCGATCTCGTCTTAACAATTTTTGACATCCAAGGTATCCCGAGATTTTATCAAATCCTCCACAAACGATCCAATCTTCTACAATTGGAATTTTGTGTTTTTTCAGTGCCTCTAAATATCCGGCATGTCGTTCACGTCCGATATCGGTCGAGAGGCTTCCTGCCAGGTGCGCAATGTTTTTATAACCACACCGGACGGCATAAGCGACAAGTTTAAATGCGGCTGATTTATCATCAATACCGACGCTGCTGAATCCCATTCCCTTAATTGCGCGATCGAAGAAAACAAGTGGAACATTTCTTGTTTTCACTTTTTCATAGATCGTTACATCTGTTGTATCTTGAGAGACTGCTATCAACAGGCCATCAACCCGGTGCGCAAGCAATGTGATAATATTTTCCTTTTCGATATCGGCGCTCTCACGGGAAACAGTGAGCATGACATGATATCCATGCTTCGCAGCAGCGTCCATGATCCCGTCAATTGCAAAGGAGAAAAAAGAGTTGGATACATCGGGAACAACGACGCCAATAGTGTTCGTCCTGTTCCGATGTAGATTTCGCGCGGTATAATCAGGTATATATCCCATTTCTTGAGCAATTCGTTTGACATTCTGGCGCATTTCAATAGAAATATCCGAACTGTCACTTAACGCCTTTGAAATGGTAATTCTCGTTACCCCCAATTTATCGGCAATATCTTTTTGAGTTATATGGTGCAATTTGTTCTAAGTATTACTTACACGAGTAAAATAGCGGCTTACTCGTGTAAGTAAGCATATTTATTTTAAAATATCAAGCAAAAATTTCCAATTCTGTTTTATGAAACACGAGTTCGATTGCCCGCCGCATTGGGATAAGAATGAAGATTAGATGTAAGATTATGAGGAAGATGTAAGATCTTGAAATGATAAAATGTGAGATTATGAGAATGAAGAATAAAAAAAATGAAGGATTAAAAGCTCAATACCGATTTCAACCGCTGCACGTTTCTTCTGGATACCTCCACGGTTGCTCCGTTTTGCAATATCAAGATCATCGAACTGTCTGGACTCATCCTGGTCGATTTTATGAAGTCCAGATTTATAATCTGCCTTCTGTTCACCCGGACAAATTTCGAGGGATCGATCCGTCCTTCCACCGCAATCAGAGATTTGTAGACCAGGGGCTTATTGTTCTGAAAATAGACACGGGAATAATTCCGTTCGCTCTCTAAGAGGAATATTTCATCGGGATTGACAATCCAGCATCGTTCGCCGTCTTTGATAAATACCTTACCGGGAATTTTGCCGCTGGTACAATATTGCGAATGCAAATGAGAATATTCCGCCTATCTGCAGATAGACATTTTTATTCTTTTGAGAATCGGTCATTTCTATCCTCCAAATGAATTATGAACGTTATCAAACGATTTGATATATCCTCCAGCAGCTGTGAACTGGAGTCTGCGACGTATTACGCAAGGATTATGCGTTTGACACAGAATTTATGATGAGCGGTCGTAATCCATGATGAACGGGTTGAGCGACCTTGGCTGAGCGACCTTGGCTGAGCGACCTTGTCAAGGTTCCTTAGCTATAACTCTGCAACCTTGACAAGGTTACTTAGGATTGAAGATTGAAGATTTATGAAACACGAAATCGGGTAGCGGGCTGCATCCCTACCGGTAATAACATATGTACGACACGTCGGCATCGGCTTCCACGTCGAAAGATGCTTTCGCCGAAACGATAAACTCATTATTTATTTTCATAACGGCCCAATCTTTTCCGGGAAGTTTTACCTTCAACGTTCCCGAGGTAATCACCATGCGTTCTTCCGTCGATGTCGAAAACGTAAATTTCCCTGGAGAAATAACTCCGACCGTTGCAGGGCCTTGTGCGGTCGCGAGTCCTAAACTCTGTACTTTCCCTTCAAAATAGACATTGTGTTTCATGAATGGTTCCTTTTGAATACTCTGCATGGCTTTTGCCCCCCTTCAGAATGAAGCGCGTATAAATGATACACGCGCCAGCGTGTAACCAAAACAAACGCAGGCTATCCTCTGACATATGGGGGGTATATTTAATTTGTGAAGATTATTTCAAGACGATAAAAATCAACTGCGTATTGATCGAGCTACTCTTCAAAATCTTTATCTCTTCATATTATAAACAATCTGATTCGAAACCCCCTTCAAAATGAAGCGCGTATAAATTACACGCGCGCCAGTGTGTCACCAGAACAAACGGAGTTACGGTTCGGAATTTTATTAAAAAGAATAACCGAGCAGAATGCCTATGCGATATCCGCTCCAATCAATTGTTACCTGACTCCCCTTGTTATTTCTAAGATCCGCTTTGGAATTTTCGTCAAATTGCAGATTCTTTGGAATAAAAAGAAGATAGGACAACGAGAGGCCCAACTGAAAATCATAACATTTAAACGTCGGAACAATCCCCGGCTCTAAACCAAAAGAGAGTGAATGGAATTGCATCTCTTGAGTTTTGCTGCTGTTCCCAACCTGTGTCACCAGCGTATATTTTAACATGGAAAAAAATATTCGGGATGTTGCCTGGAAAGAAACACAAAATATATTGTCCGGGTTGGTTCGGTATTCCATGATACCTCCAAACGACCATACTGCAGCGATCTCGTCGGCGCGCAGTTCGCCGGAATAATCCTGGTAATGGACCCGCCCTCCGGCGGAAGTATACTCCGCGATCCCTCCCATGGAAAATAAAGAGGTCTCATTCTGCTGCACCGGAATCAGGAAGCCCCCCTTAAAGCCGTAAAAGGATGGATACGATTCAACAATCCTTGCCGGAACACCGGTTGTTCGCATATCATTAAGCAGTTCCTGCTGCAATTGCTTGAGATCGGTCATGGAAAAAGAATTGTAACTGCCGATGGTAAAGATGGTAACCTTTGACTGTCCTGGTAAGGGAGTAGTAAAAATAATGAAGGGCAATATTAAAAACGCGAACTTTTTATTCATACAGGTTATGGGCTTTGCTCGTTTTATAGAATTCGGATATACCGGCCATTATAATACAATACCCCGTTTTGATAAACAGGCCGTTGCAATGCTGCGCCTATCGTGACGCGCTTTTGCAGTGTATTGATATCATACACATCATATTGAAGTGTGGATGAATGACTCAAGCCCACAGCACTCGTAGCAAAATCGACGGTCATGAATGCGGCGTCAACGGCGACGGGAATTGATTTGACAGCTTGAAGAGTACTGCAACGAACGATTTCTAAAAGGCGGTTACGAATCCTGATAACGTACTGTGGATCCGGAGTAAATTCTGCTTCATATCCAACATCACCCATCAATGCCAAAGAATTACCTGTCACCTGATAGAGCTTCGTGCCATTCAGTATGAATTTGGAATCTGCCGAGAGGCGGATCTTATCATATTCGAATGGTATGGTTAACGACGCAATGAGTTTATTCGCCTTCATATCAAAGAGAGATAACTCTGCAGATCCATTGCTCATCATGAAAGCGGCCAGACAGTCATTATCATTGACACTGAAGGCATAAAGATTCCATTTATTCTTTGACATCAACGTCCACAGGTCTGTCGTCTTTTCAATCGCAAGCGAGGAAGCGTTTATTTTATTAACCACGCCATTCGGAGTGCCATTACTATTGAACATACTGTACAAACAAGATCCGCTGTCGCTTATCGTGTTGAAATAATAATTCGTCCCCGACGGCATGGTGAATTGATTCTTATAGAGCAGCTGAAGAGAATCCTCCGTAAAATATCCGATATTTACCATCGTCGGGCCGTTCGCGTACACTGTCCAATTCTGAAAATAGACGCGCTTTGCGGGAATATATTTTAAGTATGTGCTGTAATATGCGCAAGTCTGGCCAATGAGGCCCGCATTAATGTTCCCCTCCTGGACGGAATTGAAGCCGGACTTTGATACAACCCCGATTGTATAATGTGACTGTACGCCAAAATAGGGAGAAGGGTCTATCCAGGACGTATCATTGAAATCGGCGATGGTTGCAATGATCTTATAATTATAAAAATCTTCAGTCCGTTTTATCCGATAGGCCTGGAACCCTTTGGTATAGACCGCTTTATTCCATACCAATCGCACCTTATTGTCTGTCGTTGTGGTCGCCGAGACAAATCTTGGTGCGGGATAAATCGTGGAACTGGGAGACATCGAATAACCGATGAAGGATAAGGAACCGACGTACGTAATAAGGCCATAGGAAGCAGACTCTCCGGCATAATTCGTATCTGAATATTGCAACTGATTAACATCGGTTATGGTTGCAAGAGGAGAACCGTTTTTTGTCAACACATATTTTTTGAAGCCGAGCTGTGTATACTTCCCCCATGTGATTTGAAGTTCACCATTGATGAATGCAAAACCTGAAACCGTTGGCGTCGTAATCGAGGCATTAAAGACTGTCACCCGGTAATATCTTGTCATATAAAATGCCTCTCCTCCAATCCGGTCTGCCAGGCTTCCGGAATTGGTCGAGGTGTAGAGTGTGAGCCGCATCGTATAATTCCCGTCCTGATAGGCTTCGGAATGAAACGTGATATATCCCGGCTGCGTTGTATCCAGCGCAATCGGGCTATCGTCCATGTAACCTTCAATGCTTTTTATTGTATGGCCGCCGAGCGTAACCTGGACCGCAATTTTCACCTCGCCCCTCAACAAACTAAACGAAGTGGTATCCAGAACGACCAGGTTAATATTATTCACCGGAGTATCTACCGGTTGTACATTCGCCCCGGTTGGTTCATACTTGCATCCACCGAGAGCGGCAGCAATGAGGATGGAAATAATATATATTTGAGCCTTCATAGCGAATTATCGTAGCGAGCGGTTTTGTAGGGACGTTCAATTGAACGTCCCTACGATGATCACCACTCCTTATTTTACCTTCACCAGCAGTGTTTTAATATGTTTCGGGAAGCGTCCGCTTTCTTTTTCTTTCTTGACCAGCTCGACCATGGATTTGTCTGTAAATGCAAACACAATTTCCTGCGGTTTTTCACTGAGCGATGCCGCCCAAAAAGCATCATTACGGATCTTTGCAAGCTCATCTGCTCCGGGTTTTTCGCTTGTTGTCTTAATGGAACTTGTCGAGATGAAACAAACTATTAACCCGTCTTCAGAGACGGCGTCGCATTCAAATTCTCCACTGGATTGTACCCCTAGCTTGCGTTTTGCAAAAGCTTGATGATACTTCTTGGGAAGAAATTCGTTCCGTATCCAATTTTCAACATCTTTTATTGCGATAGTTGAGTCTGCCATGGCATTGCCCTACTTTTTCTTCAACAACTCCGCCAATGCTTGTGGTGAGCTTGTCGAACCACTACCCATTTACCTTTGGAGTTTTATTTTTATTCTAATCTCGATCCCAAGCTCCGCTTGGGACTGTTCTTTGAAGCTCTGATTCCAACACTTTCTTTCATATTATCCGATAAATCAATTTCTCCCATTATTCGAAGCAGCGCTTCACTACCATCCGTTCCCAAACGGAGTTTGGGAACGAGGGAAATTAACATCTTGTCTTATGCAATTCTAAGGCTGAGACCCCGACACTTATCCAAGGAAGAAAAATCATGATTTTATCTGACTTCTCAAGATTGTGCTTTACACATAGAAGTCTAATATTTTTTGATGTTAAACTACTTCCCCCTTTGGAAAACGGAATTATATGGTCGTAGTGAAGATTCGTAGTTGAATCACATATTTGACATTTCCCTTTATCGCGTTTCCATACTTCGACTTTTACGTATGTTGGAATGATCCTGTTTTGGGACAATTCGACTGTTCCACCTAGAAATCCCTTCACAATTGGTTTTAGGTAAAACTTAAATACCGTTCTTTTGCCGTCCGATGCTTGTTTCGCATTAACCAATTCAAAAAAGCCCTTATAACACCATACTCCAGCTACAATTTTTTCATAAACCTTTATCAACTCGGGCTTATTTACCAATCCACTTTTATAATCCATTGCTGCTTTAAAGAACTTCCCATTTTCTGTCCATGAACCAGCAGGTGTGGTCATAGGTTGATCAATACTTTTAGGATCAGTCACATATCTTGTCTTTGGATGATCATGTCCTTCGTAAATTAGAGTCCCCGTCTTTTTATCTATTTGATCTGCATATGGTGCATTTATTCTCACCGACATTAAAAAGACCGAATATGTCTTTCCAACACGGAAATTCATCCCTTTTTGTAAATGGGCTTTCTCTTCATTAACAAGATCCAAATAACTTATTATCTCATCGTTATACATATTTTTCCAAAATTATGTTTAATAACAAAATTGATACCTAACGGTTAGAGTTCTAGCCTCATCATTTTCATATCATTTATGAAATCAACTACCTATCGCCCGCCATAATTGTTCTTCTACTTCTTAGTAAGGAGACATAGAACAATACACCTGTATTTTCTTATTGTTCAGTGGTAATACTTGGCTGGATATCGCTGATTTGCTCTAATTTTAGCCGCGATATTCGAAAGCAATGTAGCCAAAAGGTGTTTTAATCACAAGGCGGGAAGCTCGCCGAACCATGGAAAGAGTGATTAGTGATTTGTGAAGAGTAAAGAGTGAAGAGTGAAAAATGAAGATTGACAGGCGTTGAGCGACCTTGGAAAGAATGAAGATTTAAGAATTAAGATTGAAGAATGAAAGATGAAGATTGATGGGGGCTGAGCGACCTTGTCAAGGTTCCTTAGCTATAACTGAGTAACCTTGACAAGGTTACATAAGATTGACGGACGTTGAACGTAACTTCATATGTTGGGTACTGTAGCCAACGTCGGTGACGTCGGCTGATTTTTTATGCCGCAATCAACAATCGCGGCTACAATTTACCCTATGGGTTTCGCATCTCCTCGGCGTCCATTTTAATGGATGCTGATGAAAGAATAATCTTTCATCGCCATCCCGACTTTCACCAAAAATAATGGCGGACAAGTCGTCGGGACGGGAATGAGACTGTTGTCTTATGGCATTCTCGCAGACGGGATCTGCGATTAACAGAAATTTTCGAAAAGAGAAAAAAGCCCATAAAACAATATATTTATATTATGCTGTATAAATACATCAGAATATGTCTAATATAGATATTATGCTTTATAAATACATCGTAATACTTGACAAATAGACGTTATTTAAATACATTATATACAAATATTGACAGGAACCGCAATGAATGACATTAACGAAATGAATGATTCTGCAATACTCGATTTGCTGGGCAAGAGAGTAAAGAAAGAACGGCTGAATCAAAATATGACGCAAACCGAACTTGTGCAGAGAGCCGGAATAAATCGGACTGTTTTGACAAGACTGGAAAACGGCAAAGGATGCACGCTCAGCAGTCTTGTGCGGTTGCTGCGGTCGCTTGGAAAGATCAACCAGCTTGATTTATTTCTCCCTGAACCGGGAGTGAGTCCCATCCAGCTTTCCAGACTCACCGGACAACAAAGGCAGGAGGCGTCGGGTATGCGCGGACGGCGTCCGGAGAAAGTGAAATAACCATGGCAAAGGAAATAAAAAAAGTCACGGCCGCAACGGTTCTCCTTTGGGGAAAAGAAATCGGAGCGGTCGCCTGGGATGCAGAGAGAGAACTGGCGGCATTCGAATACACGCCGGCTTTTCTGAAAGAAGCTCTGGAACCCTCTCCTCTGACAATGAGGAAGGGACCGCAGATATTTTCATTTCCGGAATTAAACAGGAAGACATATTACGGCTTGCCGGGAATGCTGGCGGATTCATTACCCGATAAATTCGGCACCGCCCTTATCAATGCATGGCTTGCACGGCATAACCGGCCGGAGAATGATTTTTCTCCCGTCGAACGGCTTTGCTATATGGGCTCGCGAGGGATGGGCGCGCTGGAATATAAGCCCGCACTGGGAGGGCGGGAGAAGAATTCCGTACCTATTGAAATTGAAGATATGATCCGGCTTGCTCAATATGTCATCGACAACCGGATGGACATGCTTGTCAATTTAGGCGATAAAGATAAAGCCCTTGAGACAATTATTCGAATAGGGACCTCCGCCGGCGGCGCGCGCGCGAAAGCGCTTATCGCATGGAACCGGAAAACCCGCGAGATACGTTCCGGCCAGGTCTCTCCGCCCAAGGGCTTCGAATCGTGGATTATGAAATTTGACGGCGTCCAAGACCGGACACTGGGCGTCTCGGAAGGTTATGGACGGATTGAATATGCCTATCACAAAATGGCAGTACGCGCAGGAATTCAGATGACGGAATGTTACTTGTATGAAGAAAACGGCCGCGCACATTTTCTGACAAAACGGTTCGATAGAACACCGGAGGGTAAAAAGATTCACATGCAATCACTCTGTGACATCGCTCATTATGATTTTAATATGGCCGGAGCATACGGATATGAGCAGGTATTCAATATTATTCTGCGTTTGAAATTAGGATATGCGACGCTGGATCAAATGTATAGAAGAATGGTCTTTAATATTGTGGCCCGCAATCAGGACGACCATACGAAGAATATTGCCTTTTTAATGGATAAGGACGGAAATTGGTCTCTCTCCCCTGCATTTGATTTACTCTGGTCATACAATTCATCCGGCCAATGGACGAATCAACATCAGATGAGCATTAACGGAAAAAGAGACGGATTCGAAATAAATGATCTTCTTGTGCCGGCAAAGCAATTTGGCATCAGGAATGCAAACAAAATCATTCGGGAAGTAATCGAAGCGGTCCGAATGTGGCCAAAGATTGCAGAGGAGCATGGAGTCCCTGCAGCCACGATATCAAAGATAGCGGCAACACACAGGTTGGACATCTGAAAATGGGCGGACGTTGAACGAAACTTCATAAGTTAAGCACTGTAGCCGACGTTGGGGGACGTCGGCTGATTTTTTATGCCGCGATCAACGATCGCGGCTACAATTTACCTTTCGTGTTTCGTGTTTTAAATGCGTCCCGATTCCGTCGGGATGCCGATGCAATTATCAGCTATCGGTTCTCACAACCGGGGATAATACTTCTTTATTTCCAATGCCAATGCAACTTACATCATTGGAAATTGCAAACTCGTAAGAAGGAAATAATTATCGTCAATTCAAGCTGAAGAACTAGTGTCGTCATTACTATTGTATTTCACAGTTACTTGTCATCTCAGCAATATGAGTTTTCTCGTTTCGACAAAATTACCTGCTTGCAATCGATAGAAATACACTCCGGTTGGTAAACCATAAGCAATCCATTGCTGTTCATAATTTCCGGCATTCAACTCCCCTGAAAGAAGGCTGGATACTTCTTTTCCCAAAGCATCAAATACCTTCAGAGATACAAACGATTTCGATGGAAGGGAGAAGGAAATTGTGGTAGTTGGATTAAATGGATTTGGATAATTCTGGCCAAGTTTAAAACGGGCCGGTACGTCAGACGGCAGCCGATCCACTGAGGTCATCTCCGACAACGGCCGTTTCCATAGACCATCATCAGTTTCGGCAAAGAGATATGTGTTCGTCACCGCAAGAGAATAAACCTTTAGGGCGGTCAATCCATTGTTGGCCGCAATCCAGCTTGTGCCATTATTGGAGGAACTAAAGACACCCCCACCATAAGTACCTGCAAAGAGAGTCGTCCCGGCAATTGCAAGAGTATAGACATATTTGTTGGTTAGTCCAGCATTAAACGCTCCCCAGGTTGTACTATTGTCGGTGGATAAATAGATTCCATCCGTAGTACCGGCAAAGAGATAAGAGCCCGAAATGGCGAGGGCATTAACATTCTTTTGGGTTAAGCTGGTCGCAGTCCAGTTTGTACCATTATTGGTGGAGCTAAAGACGCCCATGCCATATGTACCTGCAAAGAGTTTTGTACCGGAAATAGCAAAAGCCATGACATCAGTATTTGTCAATCCTGTGTTGATTGCATTCCAACTTGTGCCGTTGTTGTTGGAGCGAAAGACGCCATCAGAGTAAGTACTAACGAAGAGGTTAGTGCCGGATACGCCAAAAGCATAAACCCAAGTGCTTGTCAAGCCAGTATTGACCGACGCCCAATTTGCACCGTCATTAGAGGAGCGAAAGACACCGTCATAATTATTACCAGCAAAAAGATACGTCCCTAGGGAAGAAAAAGAAGTGATAGAAGTATTTGTTAAACCAACTGCAACCCAGGTAGAGCTATTGTCCGTTGAACGAAAGACGCCCTGGCTCGTTCCAGCGAAAAGATTCGCATCGGAAACAGCTATGGCACTGACAGAAACGTTCATTAAATCGGAATTGTCTTCAGACCAGCGTATGCCATTGTTCAAGGAAACAAAGACGCCGCCTCCCATAGTGCCGGCATAAAGATTCGTACCGGCAAAGGACAACGCACGCACGGAAGTATTCGTCAAACCGATATTGACGGCGGCCCAGCTTTCTCCGGTGCTGGTGAAACGAAGGACACGCCCGCCGTCGCTTCCGGCAAATACATATGAGTCGGAAACAGCAAGTGCGTAAATAGCGGTATTGGTAACGCCGATATTTACCGCAGCCCAGCTTATGCCAAAGTCGGTGGAGAGGAAAACGCCATTATCTGTTCCAGCAAAGACATTCGCCCCAGAAGCAGCAAGAGCATGAATATGCGTGTTTGTCAGCCCTGAATTTGCCGCTGTCCAGTTTGTTCCATTGTTGGTGGAAAGAAACACGCCGATATCAGTCCCGGCAAAGAGTGTTGTACCAGAAACGGTAAACGCATTTACCGAATTGGTCGTCAGGCCGGTATTCATCGGATTCCAGAGGCCCTGGCTGGTACGAAGGAATATCCCTCCGCCGTCTGTACCTGCAAAGAGAGTCGGGCCGGAAAAGACAAGGGCCTTGATAGATCTGTTCGTTAAGGTCAAATTTAACGAAGTCCACCTTGCCCCCATATCGTCCGAAAGAAATACTCCGTCATCAGTTCCGGCATAAGCTGTCGTACCGTAAACCGCAAGAGCGCGTACGTGAGTGTTTGTCAATCCTGAATTTACCGCTGTCCAGTTTGTTGCATTGGTGGCTGAAATAAACACACCCGGGCCATCTGTTCCGGCAAAGATATTCGTTCCCATCGCAGCTAGTGTATTAACGTAGCCTCCAAACGGGCATTTTGCCCGCGTCCATTGAGCATGCAATGAATTTGTACTCATGAATAAGAAAAAAACAAAAAATAGGAATCGGAAAATATTTTTCATCTATTTATCCTTTCGTGAAGTATAACAATTACAACTTAACCGATGGTCTTCCTAAGTTGGGAGGGAGTTATATTCCCGACCTATATTCAGTTCGGGAGAACACTTGTCAGCCATGATTTATCTTTTGGCTGATCTCCCTCACAGCTGGGGAACCTTGTCAAGGTTCCTAAGCTTTAACTGTGTGACCTTGACAAGGTTACAAGGGCGTAATCCTTTCCTCTTCCGGGAGTTCAATCTTTACCGGTTTGATATCCCAGGCAAATTTGGCGTATTCCTGTATAGCGCGGTCGCTCGAGAATTTTCCCATACGCGCTGTGTTCAATATTGATTTCCTGATCCATTCCGGTTTGTTCCGGTATGTTTCCTCTACATCGGATTGCGCTTTTATATACGGCGCATAATCCGCCAGCAGGCAGTATTGATCGCCGCCATGGACCAGTGCATTGAATATCGGTGCAAACAATCCGGGCTCGTTCGGATTGAAATAATTGTCCCTGATCATATTAAGCGCAAGGTGCAATTCCGGATTTTCTTCATAATACTTTTCGGGCTGGTATCCGCCGTGTCTCAGCGACCTGACTTCCTCGGCGCTGAGGCCGAAGATGAACATATTCTCGCGTCCGATCTCTTCCGCCATCTCGATCGTGGCGCCGTCCATCGTGCCGATGGTCAATGCTCCATTAAGTGCGAATTTCATGTTGCCGGTGCCCGATGCCTCATACCCGGCAGTGGATATTTGCTCCGATAGATCGGATGCGGGAATGATCCGTTCCGCAAGCGAAACCGAATAGTTTTTGAAAAAATAGAGTGAGAGTCTATTCTTCACCTCGGGATCATTATTTATCGTCTGTGCTACACTGTTGATGAGTTTAATAATGAGCTTCGCCATGTCATATCCCGGCGCGGCCTTTCCGCCAAAGATCACCGTTCTAGGCACATGCGGCTGATCCGGGTGCATCTTCATTCTCGTATAGAGCGTGATGACATGCAGAACATTCAGCAGCTGCCGCTTATACTCATGGAATCTCTTCACATGCGTATCGAAGAGCGAATCCACATTCATCCTGATACCCTCAAGCGACTGGGCATACTTTGCCAGCGATTGTTTGTTGATCCAGCGGGCTTCCTGCCAGAGAGTCTGGAATTCGGGATTGCTGGAATATTTTTCAAGGCCCCGGAGGACCTCAAGGTCCAGGTTGAAATCGGCGCCGAGCCGGTCCATGATCGCTTTCGCCAGGAACGGATTGGCCTTGGTGAGCCACCGCCGCTGTGTGATTCCGTTCGTGCAGTTAAAAAATTTCCCGGGTTCGCATTGGTAGAAATCATGAAAGAGTTCGTTTTTCAGAATTTCGGTGTGCAGGCGCGCGACACCGTTGACCGAATGGCTGCCGACAATTGCCAGGTTTGCCATACGGATTTCCTGCTGGCCGTTTTCCTTGAAGATCGAAAGCCGTTCAATTGCAGAATCGTCACACGTCTTTGCCGCGCGCACGCTCTCCAGGAACCGCTGATTGATTTCGCAGATGATCTGATAATGCCGCGGAAGAAGCGGCTGCAGCAATCCGACGGGCCAGGTCTCCAATGCCTCCGGGAGGACCGTGTGGTTGGTATACCCGAACGTCGCTGTCGTGATTTCCCATGCCCTGTCCCATCCGAACCCTTCCTCATCGATCAGCAGACGCATCAACTCCGGAATCGCGAGAGTGGGATGCGTGTCGTTCAGCTGGATGGCGTTTTTTTCTGCAAAGTGTTCAAGGCTGGGTTCCTGCTGTTTGTAGATTGTGAGAATATCCTGAATGGTCGCGGAGACGAAAAAATACTGTTGTTTCAAGCGAAGAAGTTTTCCCTGGGAGGTCTGGTCGTTCGGATAAAGAACTTTTGAAATGGTTTCGGAATTGAATTTTTGTTCCACCGCTGCGAGGTAATTGCCCCGGTTAAAGTACTGCAGGTTAAAATCGCGCGTTGCCCTTGCCTGCCACAGCCGCAGTATATTCACCGTATGGTTCCGGTACCCCGGAATGGGAATATCATATGCGGTTGCGGTGATATCTTCTGTATTCTCCCATTTGAATTTCAGGGCTCCCTGGTCGTCGGTTTCCATTGCCACGCTGCCGCCGAATTTCACGCGATGCGAATGGTCGGGACGGATCAATTCCCATGGATTGCCGAGCGCCAGCCAAGAATCGGGGTTCTCCACCTGATACCCGTTTTGAATGTCCTGTTCAAAGATTCCGAATTCGTACCGCAGGCCGTAGCCGTATGCAGGATATTCCAGTGTTGCGAGTGAATCGAGGAAACATGCGGCCAACCGGCCGAGTCCCCCGTTGCCCAGCCCCATATCATGTTCCTGTTCGCGGATATCTTCGAGCGTATAACCGAGCTGTTTGAGCAGAGACCACGATTCGTCGTAACGATTAATATTGATGAGCGCGTTGCCCAGGAGGCGGCCCATGAGAAATTCGAGAGAGAGATAATTGACCTTCTTCGGTTCGATTTTTCGATAGGTATCCCTTGTTCTCAGCCAGTTCCGCACCAGCCGGTCGCGCACCGATTTGGCAAGCGCCTGAAAGACGTCATACGCGGTCGCATTTGTTTTATCCTTGACGAGGGAAAATTCGAGATGCTCTGCAAACTGGTTGGCCAGTGAATAGGACTCAAGTTTTTCCCCGGCGGTGAAAAAGATGGAATTATTGCGCGGAGTTTTCCTGGGAGGGTTCGGTGAGGCTTCTTTAATTTTTTTGGTTCTTTTGGTCGCTTTATTTGTAGAGTTCATAATTCCCCCGCTTAGATGGAGCGATAATCCTCTTGCCGCTTTGTGATGATGATAGTACACAGCATTGAATCTGGACAAAACAGAAAGAATTGCACCTGATAATTACATAAATCGGCAGGAAGAGTCAAGGGAAGAGCTCTGAAGATTATGAGATTATGAGATAATGAGATGGATTGATTGAAGATTGAAAATGATGATTCAGGAATTGATTCTTTCTTCATCCGCATACCATTTTATCGGGTTATTTATAATGTAATCACGAATATTAGTTAAATCTTTTTCGCTCCGGATGATATGTTCGTAAAACCGTGATTGCCAAACCGGTGTACGAGGCATCCTACGTTCCTCATTGATTCGTTTTGTTGCCGCAGATTTGAATCCAGCAATAATTGACCCTAATGATCGTGGTTGTCTTCGCAGGGGTGCGGGGTCGTCAGATGTTTCTGGTAGGGACGCACGGCCGTCAGATGTGTCGTGTACAAATGTTTCTGGTAGGGACGCACGGCCGTGCGTCCCTACCATGATTTGTGATTCATCCTTGATAACGATAATTCCGTGCAAATGATTTGGCATTACAATAAATTCATCCAATTCGATTTCGGGGCGAATGATTTTTGATTTCAACCATTCCTCCTGTACGATCAATCCGAATGAATTTAAAACCATTTCACCATTAATAATTTCTCCGAACAGGCATTCTCGCTCATGTGTACAAATCGTTACAAAATATTCTCCCGGCGAAGAATAATCATAATCTTTCAATCTTATCGATTTACGATGATGCAGACTTATTGGCGACATTGGCATTTGGAATATCCTCCCCTTTCTCCTGCGGCCTATTACTCCAGTAAGATAGAATAATTTTTATATGGTGAATTTGTCAGATTTATTATCTCACGATTCACCCCGTGAGATAAAAGAATATGTATTTGTAGAATTTGTCGGGATTGTTATCTCACGGGATCAATTCTTGTAATTCAAAATAGACATTTGATCTGATATGATGTCAATTCGAAACAAACGTTGCAATGCATGATGCATCCAATATCGCGGTAAACTTTCCACCAGAGAAGATGAGAGGATTTTCCAATGCACAATTTTTTGTCGTTGATGTCACATACGGCGTCACCCCCGTCACGGTTCCGTTGCGTATCGAAAATGTCTGTTCAATGGTCGGACCTTCATTCACCACGACGATCACCATTTTTGTGCCGTTGGTATAGGCCGTGACGTACACGTCTGTCTGAGGATTTGATATCGCGCCTACCCTGGTATATTCCGGACGGATAAATCTCGAAAACTGCGACATCACATAGCCCCGTTTCATAATAAATCCATCCTCACGAATCGGACCGTAGAAACGTACGATGTACCACCAGATATATGCATTCATGCCTGCATTCATGCAATCATGAATCTGTGTGCCGGTCGCAAGGGCATGTGCCCAGCTCGTATCGAGATCGAGATATTCCGTCATCCAGACCTCTTTGCCCCTGCTTGCCGCCAGTGGATAACTCGCAACCCTGCCCCCGTACAAATGACCGCCGACGATTGCGAGGTTCGCAGCGGCGGCAGGGTCATTCAAAATCGCATCCGTTCTGGTATGGCTGAAATTGGATGCCTCATCTGCGATGATTCTCACTCCGACCGACGGTGCATTGAACTTCACGAAGTTAAGCATTTGTGCGGCATTCCAATCGCACGACTCATATGTCACCCTGACATCGGGTTCGTTTTGCACTGATACGGCATATAACGGAACACCTCTGTCTGCCATGTAGTCAACGAATGATTTCAGATGCGCAGCATAGGAGGCATAAGAATCTATCCTGAGTTCGCCTCCGACGATTGTATCCACGGTCTTCATCGAAACGGGGGGAGTCCATGGAGACGCTATTATCTTTACTCCGAGAGAATGTGCCAGCCGTGCGGTAGCAACCTGCATGGCGAATTCAGATGTATCGGGTGGTATGCGAAGACGAAGTATCGTGAATCCCAGCTGCCCCGCTTCAGTGCCAAAAGCATTTTGGATCTGATCCGCGGTCATATCAGGACGCCAGGGAAGTATGTTCGCAGCGCCAAAACCCCTGACGACCTGCTGGATATTCGCCAGGTCGATGGAGACGACACCCGGTTCGGTAGTCTCCGAGGGTTCGTTGACTGCATCTTCCTTTTTTGAACATCCCGCGGCAAGTAAGAGACAGACGAAAATGAATATCAAATATTTGAACTTTCTTCTATTTGACCTCATGATCTGTTCTCTTCTTTTATTCTCTTCACCGGCATGTGATTTCTGATATCTGTATCCGCTCAGGAAACAACTTCGCCGGTATGCTGGTTTCACTCTCTCTTCTCTTGAACAATTATTTACTTTTAACAACCAATTGAGTTCCCTTTAATCCCGGTGATTTTGCTGTGACCGTTATCCATCCCGGGTCTCCCGGCTTTGATCGAATGATAACCAGGACCAACCCATTGAATGCTTCACGTTCGTGAGAGGGGAATGCCGTAAGGCTGGTCGGATCTCCGTTATCCGTTGCGAGAATCTCACCTGGTCCTTCGATCTCGAATGTCATGGGATTATTTGCGATCGGTACCGTGAGGCCGCTGTGATCGGTTACCCGTACGGTGATGAACGCCAGATCTTTTCCATCCGCCCGTATTTCGCTTCGGTCCGCCGATGCCGCCAACGATGCCGGCCCGTCCGTCGTCTTCACCACGTCTTCGGCCCATTTCTTGCCGTTTTTGTACGCCACGGCCTTGAGTTCGCCCGGTTCGTATTTTACATCGTCCCATCGCAGGCGATATTCATACTGCGCCTTTTTCTTTCGGCCGAGCGACTTACCATTGAGGAACAATTCCGCCTCGTCGCCGCTCGTGAAGACATGCACCGGTGTTACTTCGCCGGTACGGTCGGGCCAGTTCCAATGGGGCAGAATGTGCGCCAAGGGCAGTTCCGGGCGCCATTTCGATTGGTACAGATAAAAACGGTCTTTCTTGAATCCGGCAAGGTCAATAATGCCCGTATAGGAACTCCGGGCTCCATAGTATGGAGTCGGTTCGCCAAGATAATCAAATCCGTTCCAGACAAATTCGCCTGCAACGAACGGATGCCGGTCAAGGGAAGCAAAAACTTTATCCGCAGAAGAACCAAAATCCACAGCGTAGAGTTCATAAGAACTCACCTGTTGAATTTTGGAGTCGCCTCCCCTGCCGTCGCGTATCGGCGAACTTATATCCTGAATTACCGGGAAAAGATAAACACCGCGGCTGCTGGCGGCGGAGGCAGTTTCGCTGCTCAGAATTACTTTCGCCGGAAATTTTTCGTGATAGGCATCGTATTGCGGCGCAGTGCGGATACGATCCGTTCCTTCAAACATTGGATCCTGACGGATTCCCTCACCCTGATAATTCAGACTGATGACATCCATGACCGCGGGAAACGGCATGTCCGGTTTAGCCCAATTCATTGCACTGGTTGTCGGACGGGTTGAATCCTCCTCTTTGATTATATCACATAATTGTTTTGCGAGTGCCGCGCCTTCTTTGTCCGTATACTGTTCGCCCACTTCATTGCCGAAATTCCACATAATCACCGACGGGCAATTCCGGTCCCGGCGGACCAAAGCGCGCAAGTCCTGTTCGAACCAATCCGGAAAGATCAGATGGAAATCGAGCGGATTCTTTTTTCTCGCCCACATATCAAATGCCTCGTCCATCACCAGGAAGCCCATCCTGTCTGTTAATTCGAGCAATTCAGGAGCGGGAGGGTTGTGGGATATACGGATCGCGTTGCAGCCCATCTCTCTGAGTATCTCCAGTTGACGTTCGGCAGCACGGGTATTAAATGCTGCACCGAGTGCACCAAGATCATGGTGTTGATCGACGCCTTTCAGCTTGATGAGTTCATCATTGACATAAATACCGTTATTGGGATCGAATCTCAAAGATCGAATTCCAAAGTTCGTTTCGTACCGATCGATGAGTTTGTCATTTTGCAATACGGTGGTCACTGCGACGTACCGGTTGGGGGACTGAGTGGGCGGCGGTCCCCAGAGTTTTGGATTGTTGAGCGTTACAGATTCCCCGACGCTCGCCTTCGCTCCAGCTGCAATCGACGCGTTAAGAGGTTCAAATGCCGCAACGGCATCGCCGGTTATCATGCCGTCTGCATTCATTGCGAAAATCTGCGTCATAATTTTTACTTCAGCGTCATACTTTGAGTCGTTATCGATATTGATTTCCAGGTCGATCGCGGCGGATGTCCCGGAAACATCGTGCGTCGTTAATACGGTACCCCACTGACTGATATGGACGGGATTGGTTTTCACCAGCCAGACATTGCGGTACAGACCGCCGCCGGGATACCAGCGGGACGAAGCGGGTGGATTATCCAGTCGGATCGCAAGTTGATTTTCACCGCCCGGTACGATAAAGGGAGAGAGGTCCACGCGCCATGAAGCATACCCATAGGGCCAGCCGCCGACAAGATTTCCATTGAGCCATACCATGGCATACGACATCGCTCCATCCACGTCGAGAAAGACGGATCTGCCCGCGTCCGATTTCGGAATGTCGAGCTTCTTCCGGTACCACGCCACACCGGGGCTCGGCAGTCGTCCCATGCCGCCTCCAACGAGTTCGTCATGATCTCTTAAAAAAGGTCCCTTGATGGCCCAATCGTGAGGCAGGGTTACCTGTTCCCACGAACGGTCGTTGAAATTACTCTGCACAAACGGGAAATTGCCGCCGGGATTACCGTCGGGACGGACAGAGCGTTTTGCCGGATCTTTGATGAATGGATTTCCGATCGGCAGGATCCATGGCTTAAGTACCATCTGGTTCGTTTTGACGTTTACTGCCGCGGTCGGTTTCGCATCGGCAGGCCCATTGTTCTGTCGGTCCTTGATCTCCGGGCGGACATCGTAAATCAGGCTGTCTGTTGTTGCCGTCCATTCATACAAATAAAATCTCCAGTCTTCATTGATGGAAATGCGCTCACGAATTGTGCTGTTGATTCCCGTGTTCATCGTTTGTGCACGCACTGACGTATAGGGAACCAGTGTGAGACATCCCGCAAACACAATTGTAATAAATGCGGCAAATGTTCTCAGTGCATTGAGATTGAATGGCCGGTAATAATTAATTGTTTTCATAAGGATATTGTTCTTGTTTTTATATTTGTATCTATAAGTCATGCAGCGAATGATGTGCCCATGATTAGTAAACGATAAGTTAAGAATTTATTAGAGCATTACCTTGTATTTCCTGTGTTCATTTTCAAGAGTGAACTACTTTCGCGTGATAGGTTTTGTGGAATATTAAGGAAGGCAGATTGTAGATTGAAGAATGCGGAATCCCGCCCGCCAAAAGATGGAGCCAGTCCGGAATAGTCCTCTCCGATCACCAATAACGGTCGGAGAGGTAGATGTTAAATAGAAAACCTGATGCCAACCGATTCCCCGGCATCAACTTCTTTTGCTTTTATAAATGCCGCTTCGGAATTATATGCCCGGGTATACCCGACGAAAATATCCAGGTACGGAGAAAGGGCAAAAGCGATCCGGAGCGTGACGGTGGTGGAGTAGCGTTTTGTCTCGTGTAAATTTCTGAGATGAATAACTTCCTCCTCGATACTCTGTCCGCGTGCAAATGTGAATTTATAGTATTGTGAACCATGCACTCCGTAGAAGGGGCCTTCATCCAATCCAAAATACCTGATGGGGATGGTATAGGTGGGAAATGCTCTTCCGGCGGCGACAAAGAAATTCAATTGATGCTGCGGAGTAATAGTCCACCGCGTTCCAATACCCGCATACGGCAGATAGCGGTTAAGCATCATACGCTGTTCATCCTTTTCCCACAACACTCCGACATTCCCTATCAGAAAGGGCAAAATATCCCAGCTGATAGCGGCCGCCGCAAGCAAATATTCCCTGTGGGTTGCCTGATTGTTATCGCTGGTTCGCTGATTGCTGTACTGATAATTCAGAGAGCCGGTCACTGCGCCTTTCCGGACATCAAACTCGCCGCTGCTCGCGATCATACGCGACTCAAA
>RPQN01000033.1 GCA_003819715.1 Ignavibacteriota bacterium
TCCCGGTATTTTATGCCCAACACAGGAAACGGTATGAAATACCACCGTTCCGATACCGTCACGATAACCGTCGCCAGATTTTGATCTATCGAGTCTTCGATATCGACCTTGTTAAAAAGACGAAGATTGTAGATGTTATTGCGGTCGATATCCTTTGCCTCTGCCCTCAACGTATCACCGATTTTCTGTGACATTTCACGAAGGATGACCTCATCCTTGGTCGTCATATTGCCTCGTATTTGAATACTGCGGATAATGATGACCGAATCAAGGGCGCTCTGTGCCTGAAGGGGTGTGAACACAAATGAAACTGCGACAAGCATCAGATATCTAATCACAAAACTCCATGGAACGTAAAACCTTTCAAGTCAATTCATCATTTTCAGAGGAACAGGATGGCGCTCTTCGTTGATGGCCTCGGAGCAGGTTCCTCATTCTTACTTGTCATGATTTATTTATATTCTTCTACCGGCGGACAAGTGCAGAAAATATTCCGATCGCCGTAGGTATTATTAATGCGGCCGGAAGACGGCCAGAATGTATTTTTCTTGAGCGATGCGACCGGGAATGCTGCTTGTGCACGCGTATACTGATGGCTCCAAGGTTCGCAGGTTACCGCGAGCGCCGTATGCGGTGCATGCTTCAACGGATTGTCACTTTTATCGAGTTTCCCTTCCTCGATATCCTGAATTTCTTCACGAATCGCAATCATGGCATCGAGAAACCGGTCCAGTTCAGCTTTGGGTTCGCTTTCCGTCGGTTCAATCATCATGGTCTCGTGCACCGGGAAGGAGATGGTTGGAGCATGAAATCCATAATCCATAAGCCGTTTTGCAATGTCCTCGACATCGACCCCGCTTCGTTCTTTAAACGAACTCATATTTAAAATAAATTCGTGCCCGACCCTTCCGTTTTTACCCTGGAAGAGAACCGGAAAATATTTTTCGAGTTTTGTTTTTAAGTAATTCGCATTGAGGATCGCCGTCATGGTCGCTTCTTTCAATCCTTTGGACCCGAGCATTTTAATATAGGCATACGAGATGATCAGTATATTCGCACTGCCCCATGGCGCTGAAGCGACGGCATGGATGGCTTTGTCACCGCCTGTTTTGATAATCGAATGCCCGGGCAAGTACGGAGCCAGATTCTTTGCGACACAAATGGGCCCCATCCCGGGACCGCCGCCGCCATGCGGTATCGCAAAAGTTTTATGGAGATTGATATGACAGACATCGGCGCCGATTTCTCCCGGAGAGGTCAACCCGACCTGCGCATTTAAATTCGCACCATCCATATAGACCAGGCCGCCATATTCATGGACAATGTCGCAAATTTCTTTGATACGTTCTTCAAATACTCCATGGGTGGAGGGATAGGTGACCATGAACGAGGCAAGCGTGTCTTTGTACTGGCTTGCTTTATTCCGGACATCCTCCACATCGATATTGCCTTCATCATCGCAGCGGACGACGACCACGGTCATTCCCGCCATAACCGCACTGGCGGGGTTCGTGCCATGCGCTGAAGAAGGAATAAGAGTCACCAGACGCTGCGCCTGTCCGTGATCCTGATGATATGCGCGAATCACGAGCAACCCGGTCAGTTCGCCCTGCGCACCGGAATTCGGTTGTAGTGATGCCGCTGAAAATCCCGTCGCTTTGCATAGAGCATCTCCCAATTCCTGGATTATTTTGCTGTATCCCATCGATTGATCCGCAGGAACAAACGGATGGAGAGCTGAAAATTCAGGCCATGTCAACGGCAGCAATTCCGTTGCGGCGTTCAATTTCATGGTACATGAACCCAGCGGAATCATCGAAGACGTGAGCGAAAGGTCTTTGTTTTCAAGACTCTTCAGATAACGCATCATTGCCGTTTCCGAGTGATAAGAATTGAACACCGGGTGCCGGAGATACGCACTCATCCTCTGGAACGGAAATGGAAATAAAACCGCCGTCGAACCAAATGGAGCATTCAGCGATCCTTTATGGACTGCAGCGCCCTTCACTCTTGTAAAAACATTTACTAATACTTCGATATCCTCAGACGTGGTGGTCTCATCCAGTGAAATGCCGATATATTTATCTTCAATAAAGCGAAGGTTGTATCCCGCCTCCACCGCAAGCTGGAGGATTTGTTCCGCCTGCCTCGTTCCCGTAATTTCAATTTTCAGCGTATCAAAATAAACTTCATTGAGCTGGACGAAGCCCCGTTTTATTAATTCGGTATCCAGCAATTTTGCCAGCCGATGAATGCGCGTCGCAATCGATTTGATTCCATCCGGTCCATGATAGACCGCATACATTCCGGCCATGATGGCGAGCAATGCCTGCGCCGTGCATATGTTCGAAGTCGCCTTCTCGCGTCGGATATGCTGTTCCCGGGTTTGCAGGGCGAGGCGGTATGCGGGGTTGTTTTGTGCGTCGACCGAAACTCCGATAATCCGGCCGGGCATCGTGCGGATGTATTCATTTTTCGTCGCAAAGAAGGCTGCATGCGGGCCGCCAAAGCCCAGAGGAACACCGAACCGTTGAGAATTGCCGACGACAATATCCGCACCGAATTCCCCCGGTGGGGTCAAGAGCGCGAGCGCCATCAGATCCGTCGCGACAATTGCAACTGCGCCGGCATCATGGACTTTCTTCACAAAGTTACGCCGGTCGATGACGGCACCGTCTTCCCCGGGATATTGAACCAGCGCACCAAAGAACGATTTATCAAAATCCACCGTATCCGGGTTTCCGACCACCACTTCAATGTTGTGCGGCGTCGCCCGTGTGAGAATCACATCGATCGTCTGGCGAAAACACCGGGTCGATATAAAAAATTTGTTCGCTGAACTGTTTGAGGACTTGTTGACAATTCCGTACGCCATCGTCATTGCTTCTGCCGCTGCCGTGCCTTCATCCAATAAAGAAGCGTTTGCCACCGGCATCCCGGTAAGATCTGAAACCATCGTCTGGAAATTCAGCAGGGCTTCGAGACGGCCCTGCGAGATCTCCGGTTGATATGGTGTATACTGCGTGTACCATCCGGGGTTTTCGAAAATATTTCTTTGAATGACGCTGGGAGTAATACAGCGGTAGTACCCCTGACCGAGATACGATTTCAGAACAACATTCTGCCCTGCAATCCCGCGGAGCTCGTTCAACATTTCAAATTCCGTCATCGGAGGTTCGCTTTGAATTTTCGTCTGGGTACGGATCTGTTCGGGAATGGTCTGATCCATTAATTCATCCATGGAACGGACTCCGATGGCATGAAGCATTTCAGGAATTTCCTGTTCACGCGGGCCGAGGTGGCGGGCGAGAAATTCATTTTTCTGCTGCATGGTTTTCATTCTCAGCTTCTGGAGTGATAGGATTAAGTTGAATATGTTCAAGCGCCTGTGCCGCGGCGGCTTGTTCCGCTTCTTTCTTGCTTCGGCCCAACCCGCTGCCGTAGGACTGCGAGCCGATCATGACTTCGATGGTAAACCGCCGGTCGTGTTCCGGGCCCTCTTCATGCAATACCGCATATCGGGGAATGCCGAGAGAGCGTGCCTGGGTATATTCCAGCAGCGTACTTTTATAGTTATCGTCCGCCATGGCGGAGTTGAAGACTTCTGCATTCTTCAGGAGCGTCGCATTAATAAATTTTCGTGCGGACGTCAGACCGCCGTCCAGATAAATCGCGCCGATGACCGATTCAATGGCATCGGCAATAATCGACTCCGAACCGCTATCGATAGACTGCGCTGCACTTGAACACAACAGCAGATAATCCGATAAATGTAAATCTTTTGCGCGCTGCGCTAAAATTTTTCTGTTGACCAGCCGGGAACGAAGCTTGGTTAATTCGCCTTCTTCCATTTCCGGGTACGCTGCAAAGAGATGCTCTGCCACCACAAAATTCAAAATGGCATCTCCCAGGAATTCCAGCCGTTCGTTGGAATTCCATTGTTCTCCGAGAAATTGAAGATAGGAACGATGCAGCAGTGCCTGGAGGAACAGTTTCCAATTGTGCGGTGCGTACTGAATGGCATTCGTAAACCGGGCAAAATCAAATTTCGTCGAGCGTAGTTTCTCGAGAAGAAATTTGAATTGCTCGTCCCGTGTGAATCGAGAAAACCATCGTAACTGTAGTCGGCAGTAAAGCCGGCGGAGAACGTTATTCAACGCAGCTCCTTCAGCCCCACCGAAACCGGCGGGGAGGATTAATGATTCTCTTGGTACCTTCTGAAGAGAAGGGAGGCGTTATGACCGCCAAATCCAAATGTGTTCGTGATTGCAGCATCGACCTTCCAGTCCTGTGCGTGATTTGGTATGTAATTCAAATCGCATTCGGGATCGGGCGTTTCATAGTTAATGGTCGGATGTACTCTGTTATGCTGAATCGCCAATATCGTCGCAACCGATTCGATAGCTCCTGCCGCTCCAAGAAGGTGGCCGGTCATCGATTTTGTGGAATTGACGGCAATTTTCTTCGCGTGTTCTCCAAAGACGGTCTTAATTGCCGCGGTTTCAGATTTATCGCCCGGAGGCGTCGACGTTCCGTGAGAATTGACATGGTCAATATCATCCGGCGTCAACCCGGCATCTCGGATGGCAATCCGCATGGCGCGAACCGCACCTTCTCCTCCCGGGGCCGGTTCAGTGATATGGTGCGCATCTCCAGAATAGCCAATGCCGCCAATTTCTGCATAAATTTTTGCATCACGTTTTCGTGCATGGCCAAGTTCTTCCAGGATCAGTATGCCGCCGCCTTCACCCATGACAAAACCGTCGCGGTTCTTATCAAAGGGACGGCTGGCCTTTTGCGGAGCATCATTACGAGTGGAAAGAGCTCGTAAAGAATTAAATCCGCCGACGCCCATCGGACAAATGCTTGCTTCGCCTCCTCCGGTGACCATCACGTCGGCATCGCCGCGCTGAATATGAATAAAGGCATTGCCAATGGAATGAGACGAAGTGGCGCACGCAGACACCGTCGCATAGTTGACGCCTTTCAGTCCGTAGATCATGGAGATTCGTCCGGCCGCAATATCCGGAATCAACATCGGGATAAAAAACGGACTGATTTGCCGGGGTCCCTTGCCTTCGACAAAATTCATAAATTGTTTATGGTACGTCCACATACCGCCGATGCCCGACCCATAAATGACTCCGATTCGTTCGCGATCTTCATTCTCCAGGTTTAAGCCTGAATCGTTCATCGCTTCCACGCATGCGGCGATTCCGTACAGGGCAAACAGATCCGCGCGCTGTGCAAGTTTTCGATCCATGTACTTCAGAGGATCGAACCCTTTTACTTCACAGGCAAATGTTGTTTCGTACGCACTGGCATCAAAAAGGGTAATCGGACCTGCGCCGCTTTTCCCCTCCATCAAGGCCTGCCAATATTCAGAGACCGTGTTGCCGAGTGGTGTAATAACGCCCATGCCTGTGACCACCACCCGCCGTTTGATTGCATCAAAAGCCATTGGTTCTTCCTTAAAAAAATACAAGAATGCTCAGCACTGTACCTCTCTGAACGCTCAACAGATCTTCACTCTTACCCGGAAGAGAGCAACGCTGGTCATACCAGCTGCTCTCTCTTCAACGCATGACCAAGGTGGAATTAGATACCTTTCGTTTTTAAATAATTGAGCACATCGCTCACATTGGTAATTTTTTCTGCATCTTCATCGGGTATTTGAATGTTAAATGCCTTTTCAAATTCCATAACGAGCTCAACGGTATCGAGGGAATCTGCGCCGAGATCATTCGTGAACGATGCTTCCGGTGTCACTTGAGCGGCATCAACGCCCAGCTTGGACACGATAATTTCTTTTACTTTTTCAGCAGTATCTGCCATCGTATTACTCCTTGGTTTATTGAAAGATTGAGTTTGAATTATTTATTCATTTACATAACAAGTCCGCCGTCCACGTTGATCACCTGACCGGTGATATAGCTCGCGGCCGGAGAAGCGAGAAAGAGAACAACATTTGCAATTTCTTCCGGAGTTGCAATTCGCTTCATCGGGATGGCATTCATCAACGCTTCACGCTGCTGGGGCGTCAACTTCTGCGTCATCTCGGTATCGATAAAGCCCGGTGCCACTGCATTCACTTGAATATTGCGAGATGCAAATTCTTTTGCAAGTGTTTTTGTTATCCCGATCACCCCTGCTTTCGATGCGGAATAATTCACCTGACCGGCATTGCCCATCACCCCCACAATCGAAGCAATATTAACAATTTTCCCCTGCCGCTGGCCGAGCATTTGCCTCGATGCTGCCTTGCAAAAATTGAACGTGCCCTTCAAATTTATGGCGATAACGGAATCCCATTCGTCTTCCGACATGCGCATAATTAAATTATCCCGCGTAATGCCTGCATTATTCACCAATATATCAATATGTTGATATTCTTTTACCACGGTATCGATTGTATTTTGCGCTTCGCTCAGGCTGCGGACATCGGATTGGATTGCCGTTGTTCGCACGCCTTTTGCACGGATGAGATTCATGACTTCATCCGCCGCTCCTTCCAGGCGGATATCGGTAAATGCCACGTGGGCACCTTCCGAGGCAAGCTTCAATGCAATTTCCCGGCCTATGCCGCGCGCTCCGCCCGTTACCAATGCTACTTTCGTATCCAGTATTCCCATGCTATTCCTTTTTTCAAACTTGACAATGATCGTTCAACAATCGTCTCTCTCAATCAATTACGGTATGACGTAATGTCACCCAATTTTTCAATGCCGGCTGTTTTCATATTTCCATCAATTCTTTTTATGAGTCCTTGAAGCACTTTGCCGGGGCCAATTTCAATCATCGACGCAGCACCGTCATGGATCATATGGGCGGTCATTTCTTCCCATCGCACCGGACTGGTCAGCTGCCGGACGAGCATCGCTCGAATCTCGTCAGCGCGGCGCATCGGCTGCGCGGTGACATTTGAGTACACAGGAACATGTGCATCCCGGATTTCTGTTCTGTCCAGCGCCGCTCGTAATCCATTCTGTGCGGATTCCATTAACGGAGAATGAAACGCACCGCTCACCGGAAGTTCCTTCACAATTTTTGCACCCTGCAACTTTGCCAGCTCCATTGCTTTTCGAACACCGGACACCGAGCCGGAAATAACAATTTGTCCCGGTGAATTAAAATTTGCCGCCTGCACAATTCCTGCCGTTGACGCTTCGACACATAATTCGCCGACAGCCGTCGGAGCAATGCCCACAATCGCTGCCATGGTGCCGGGATGTTCAACACCGGCCTGCTGCATCAATTCGCCGCGCAGCCGTACCAGTGTTAATCCATCTTCCAGGGTGATTGAACCCGCTGCAACCAGGGCGGTATACTCGCCGAGCGAATGCCCCGCAGTCATATCAAACTGTTTTTTTTGAAGAAGATGGAAAAGAACAATACTGTGTAAAAAAATTGCCGGCTGCGTATTCTTTGTCTGTTTCAGCTCCTCTTCCGGACCTTCAAAACATATCCTGCTGAGAGAAAACCCAAGAGCGGCATCGGCTTGATCAAAGAGCTCTTTTGCCGCCGCATTTCCCTCATAGAGATCTTTCGCCATACCGACATACTGCGACCCCTGTCCCGGAAAAATAAACGCTGTCCGCTGCTGCATCGATTACGGTTTCTCCGGGCTCGCAAGCGACCATTGGATAAGCATGGATCCCCAGGTATACCCGGCGCCGAATGCCGCGAGAACAATTTTCTGACCGCGCTGCAGCTTGCCCGCCTGCCACCACTCCGACAAGCACAGAGGAATGGTCGCAGCGGTGGTATTGCCATATTTATCAATATTCATCATCACCTTACTGCTGTCTATTCCCATCCGTTGCGCCGTGGCATCGATGATACGGAGATTTGCCTGATGAGGCACGAGCCATGCAATATCGCAGCCTTTCAATTTGTTTCGATTCATAATTTCATCGGAGACATCCGCCATGCACACCACGGCACTTTTAAATACTGCTTTTCCATCCTGAAAGACATAGTGCATTTTTTTATCGATCGTTTCGTGTGTGGGAGGATTGAGGCTGCCTCCGGCCTTCAAGTTCAGATACGCTCCGCCCGATCCGTCGCTGTACATACACTGATCGAGAATGCCATACTCTTTTTCCACCGACGGCTCAAGCAGGACTGCGCCGGCAGCATCGCCAAAAAGAACGCATGTATTGCGGTCTGTATAATCCGTGATGGAACTCATCTTGTCGGCACCGATCACTAACACCTTGGAATGGACACCGGATTCAATAAACCGGGCACCAACGCTTAACGCGTACAGAAACCCGGAACATGCTGCATTCAAATCAAATCCCCATGCATTCTTCGCGCCAATTTTTTCCTGCACCACACACGCGGTCGCGGGAAGCATCATGTCGGGCGTAATGGTTGCGACAATGATTAAATCAATTTCTTCTGCAGAAACACCGCGATGGAGAAGCAGGTTCTGGACCGCCTTCACCACCATCTCCGAGGTTGGTCCCTGATCAAAAATGTGCCGTTCACGGATTCCTGTCCGAGTGCGGATCCATTCATCGTTGGTATCGACCATCTTTTCGAGTTCTGCATTTGTCAGAATCTTTTCCGGAACATAGTGACCGACCGCTGTTATTGCTGCTCGTCTTAATTCCATCGTATCTTTTAAATCCCTTTCTCTGCCAGTGCCGCTTCGATTTGCCGATTGACCTGACTCTGCGCCACTTCTGCGGCACGAAGAATCATATTTCTTATACCGAGAACGGTTGAGCTTCCATGGCCGATGATGGCCACCCCATTGACCCCCAGGACCGGAACACCGCCTTCGATATTCGGATCCATATCATGAAGCGCTGCTTTCAGCGGCCAGAGCGACAACCCGACTGCGAGTTTGTTCATAACGCTTCGTGCGGAAAATTTTTTTAACCGGCCTTTTAAGAACGAGGGAACGCTTTCGGCGAATTTCAGCACAATGTTCCCGACAAAACCATCACACACGACCACATCCGCTTTTGATTTGAGAATATCGCCGCCTTCGACGTTTCCGATAAACTGATAGGCGCTTTCTGAAAGGAGTTTATGCGCTTCCTGTGCCGCTTCCGAACCTTTAGACTTTTCTTCTCCCACATTGAGCAATCCGATCGCGGGACGGTCTTTCTTTTTTAGGAGCTGAACATAGATGCTTCCCATGACGGCGAATTCATATAATTGCTGCGCCCGGCAATCGACATTGGCACCCGCATCAACCAGGAGACAACTCCCATGCTCTGCAGGAATAAAGGTCCCGATCGTCGGCCGGCTGACATTTTTAATCCGTCCCAGGATGAGGGTTGCAGCAGAGAGGACCGCTCCGGTATTTCCCGCACTAACACACGCGTCCGCATGTCCTTCGTGATGAAGGCGCATACCGACTGCGACGGAGGAGTCCTTCTTATGTTTCAGGGCGGCGGTCGGAGAGTCTTCCATGGTGATCACCTGCGACGCATGGACCACGCTCAATGGAAGATGGTGAACATTTTGTTTCTCAAGCTGTTGACGAATGGATTTCTCGTCTCCCACAAGGATCACTTCAAATTGATCAGGGATTAACCGGAGTGCTTCAATGGCACCCGCGACTTCACGCTCGGGTGCATAGTCTCCTCCCATAGCATCAAGCGCAATACGTAATTTCTTGGGAGATTCCATGAAATTCGCTTCAGAGACCCGTTTGAGGGACTCGAGGCGTATCCTGCTAATTAGGCTTCCTTCGGGGTGACAATAGAGCGGCCGTTATAAAATCCGCAGTGGGGACAAGCCCGATGTTGCAGCTTTTGTTCGTGGCAATTTGGGCATTCCTGGGTCGACGGTGCCGTTGCCTTATAGTGAGTTCGGCGCTTGCGTCCGCGGGTTTTGGAATGTCGTCGTTTAGGATTAGGCATATGATATTTCCTTAAATTATATTCTCAGTTATGGGAGAGCTTCTTGAGCGTATCCCAACGCGGGTCTGCTTCCTTCGCGCCGCAGGTGCAACTCGCAATATTTTTATTCACCCCGCATGTCGGACAAAATCCCTGACATTCTTCCTTACATAAAAGCTTTTGCGGGACCGTCAACAGAAGATACTGCCGAACATCATCATCCAGATCTATGTAATTTTTATCTGCCGAAAGGACCTGGATTTCATCCTCTCGTTTCAAATCCATCGTGGATCGGGCGCCTTGTACGAAGACCATGGAATACTCCGTATTCATCTTTTGATGAAAATTATCAAGGCATCGATCACAGAAAAAACTTCCTTCTGCCTGAATTTCAGCTTGAAGGAAGATTTGACGCACACTTTTATCTATCTTGGCTGCAATTTTAATGGTGCCGCAAAATCTTTCATCCAGCCCTATCTTCGAGGGTTCCGCTTCAAAACGGTACTCGTGAATCCCTTCCGAAAGTTTTGATATATTTATCCGAAATTCAGCCAATGAACCCATAACGTGAACTCCGGCCTGACCGGAAGCCATTGAAATTGGCAATAAAATGAACATACTTTGCAAAAAAAGTATGAAAATATACCTTATTTTGTTAATAGAATCAAGAAAAAACTCATCCGTTCATCTGTTGACGCATTTGGATTGTACAGTTTGATTTCATAGCTTATTTGAATATGCAACCAAAAAAATTCATTAAACGAATTCTTCCAGCCCGTTATGAGCACAGGATTCGCCAACTCTTCTACTTTCTGAGAGGTCTCTGGTACCGGGGAGGCCGGCATTACTGCCCCTGCTGCGGATGGCGGATTCGCCGATTTCTTCCCGGCGGTGTGACACCTCGTCCCCATGCCCAATGCCCGCGATGCGGGTCTCTTGAACGTCACCGCCTCCTCTGTCTTTATCTCAAACGAAAAACTGATTTATTCACCCGGCCATTACGTGTGCTGGACATAGCCCCGACGTTCTTTATGCAGCAAAAATTCAGGCAGTGCAAGAACCTGGAGTACCTGAGCACGAGCCTGGACGATCCGTGGGCATTATCGAAAATGGACATCACGTCATTACCCATGCCTGATTCCTCGTACGACTGCATTATCTGTTACCATGTGCTGGAACATATTGTCAATGACCGGAAGGCGATAAGGGAATTATTCAGAGTGCTCAGACCGGATGGCTGGGCCATTCTTCAATCCCCCATTGATCATGCCCGGGAAACCACACTTGAGGAGAGCGGCTCCACCACGCCTGCAGAACGACGGATCTTATTCGGCCAGGAGGATCATGTCAGGATGTATGGGCGTGACTTTACAGAAAGGATCCGTGAAGCTGGATTCCACGTTACGGAAGAACCATACGCGAGTCAGTTTTCGGATGCAACGATCGATGAATATGGATTGATGAAAGATGAGGTGTTATTTCTCTGTAAGAAACAGTCTATTTCCTGATCACTGCAACTTTGCCTGTCACCGTCTGAGTACCGTTTTCGGCAAACGCGGCAATAAAGTAGATCCCGGAAGAAACAAGAGCTCCATTTTTATCCCGTCCATCCCAGAATGCCCTGCCGCCCCCCTGGGCTTCGAATTGAACCACGAGTGAACCGCTGACAGTCAATATTTTGATCGTGCTGGCTGCAACCAGATTACGGATCATTAACGGTTGATCGGCCGGAAGGATGAACGGATTAGGCCCGACCTCCAGCCCGGAAAATGACCGATTGGTCTGCGCTGCCCGGATGGAGAGACTGGACAACCCCTGCTCAGTGCCAATGTAGACGATACCACGCTTCTGATCAATATCGATCGCCCGAATATCATTCGAGAGCAGTTTTTTATTTGTCGAAGCAACGGTATAACTTTGCAGAAGCAGTGTACCGTCCGGATTGACAACCAGAACACCTTCTTTTGTTCCAATCCATTTATTGTTCACTCCATCCACGGCGATTGCTTGAATGACCTGCTCTCGTAATGGATACGACGTGTTTCGATAACCCGGATTGGATGGATCGGGTATAATGACAACACCAAGTCCAAGCCCGGCCCAAATTTCTCCTTCAAGGTCGAGTGCTAATGAAAGAACTTTTTCATCGCTCAAATTTGTGATTTGTCCCCAGCCGTCGAACGGCTCTGCACCGGAGATGGCACTATTTTCGTTAAAGAAAAATAATCCATGTCCAGGATCCATATGCCAAGGCACCGTACTGCCCAGCCATTTCGTATTATTCCGGTCAATCACCATCCCATGGAACCAGCCCCAGCCGGGATACACTTGATCGGGGAAAGAGGTTCCCGATGTATCGTTATCGAGCCGAAGAAGGCTTCTGCCGTTTGCTTCATTCCGGTTTACAATCCAGGTTTTTCCTTCGTTGTCGACTGCGACGCCGCTGGTCACGACATAATCCGGAGGATTACTCACTGCACCGGGAAGGTCGGGGTGTGAATAATAATTGTACTTCCGTAAGACAGAATCTCCGATCACCTGGACCACTCCATCGCCCCACGACGATATCCACATCGAGCCTGCAGCTCCGCGCGATACGTTATAATAATTATCAAAGCGCTCTGCATTTTTTTGCATGAGTGGATAGTGATCACTCGTGAAATTTTTCCACTGGATATTATCAGACAAGGAGGGGTTGTAGCGATAAAAACCGGCGTTCGCAATTTCTCCGCCAGCGCACCAAAGTACGCCGTCTGCATCAACTGCGAGACTGTTGAAAAAATTAGAGTTCGGCCCGTTCGGATAAATATATCTCCAGGCGTTCCCGTTGAGATGTGCCAATCCCCGCGACGCTGTTGCAATCCAGGGCGAAGAACCGGGAATAAAACTGACACCCGTGACATCCGTATTTGCGGCAACCGTCAAAGGGACATCGAACAGCGATGCAAGTGTCTTTACTGTAAAATTCGATCCCGTGGAAGAAAGCACGTACAGTTTCTCGCTCTCCTCCCGAAGTTCAAGAATTGAACTATTGCCGAGCGTCGATATGGATTTTGGTGCGCGGTCAAGCGGGCCAAAGAATACTGCTCCTTCCGGCGTCCCCGCGATAAGGGTATCGTGATAGACGAGGAGTGCCGATATCGTACTGGTGACAATTCCCGGAAATGTATTATAGGTCGCAAGCACCGCTCCCGTTTGCAGGGAGGCGACCGTTATTCCTTTATCCGTTCCGATCCAGAGTTGATCCTGATGAAGAGCCATGCTGGAAATTTGGGGCGAACTAAACCCCAGATTTTGAAATGTATCTCCGAATTCCCATCGCGACTGCTTAAAGATGGAAACGCCGAACTCGGATACAATGAAGACGGTGTCTCCTTTAAATTTGAATAACTTAATTCCTTTGTGGGTCGATTCGGTCCTGTTTGCGATATCTGCAATGGTCTGCCATTGATGCGTGTGGAGGTCATAGACGTTGACCCAACCGCCGGCACCGCCGACCCAGATATGCTGGACCCCATCATAGGCAATAGTTTGAATATCGTTGGTGTCCAAACCATCGATATTGGTTACTTTGGTAAATACTCCGCTGGTCGTATCATAGATGAACACCCCTCCCCCGGTTGCCGCCCAAAGAGTATGGTCGACGAGCACCGCACTGCGGACAGATTTCATATCCGTAAAAGATTTCCACTCTCCAATGCGCTGCTGGCTTTGTGCTGTCGCGAGAAGAAAGAGACATGGAAGGATGAACCAGCTGATGCGATTCATAACGGGTTACCGGGATTTGCGATTCAACATTCTGAAGAGGGCGGCCATTTCGAGAGCGGTCCAGGCTGCGTCCCAGCCTTTGTTTCCTTTCACACCGCCGGCACGTGCAAGCGCCTGCCGTTCGGTATTGGTCGTCAGGACACCGAACACGACCGGCAGGGAAAAATGCAAAGCGACATCCTGGATGCCGCGCGCGGTTTCAGCGGATATATATTCAAAGTGCGGGGTTTCTCCTCGGATGACGGCACCCAGACAAATAATTGCGTCCCATTTTTTTTGCCGGGCCAGCCGGTTGGCCACCTGCGGTAATTCAAACGCTCCCGGACAAAAAATGAGCTTCCGATTTTTTTCCGGAACGCCATGATCGCGGAGACACTGCACCGCGCCTTCTAATAATTTATCAGTAATCTGCTGGTTAAACCGACTGACCACGAGGGCGATCCGCAGGGCTGACGCCGATCCTTTAAATATTTTTTTTGTGTGTCTCTTGGGATTCATACTTCATCAGGAGAACAGGCGAGTACGCATATCCTCGACAACTTGCAGCGGAACCGTATAGACCCCGAGCACCTGATCATCGTTCTTTCTGCCGCCATGATAATCGGAGCCGCCGCATTCTAACAGAAAATATTGATGGATCACACCGCGGTAAAATTCCTGCCGCGCTTCATTATGCGAAGGATGGACGACTTCTATCCCATCCACTCCCGCTTGAATAAGAGTGGATAACTCAAGTTCTGTCGTATATTTTCCCGGATGGGCAAGGAAGGTAAGACCGCCCGCCTGGGCAATAAGCTGTGTGGCTTCATTTGGCGATAACTGGTATTTCTTTTCGTACGCCGGCGCGCCGACACCGATGTATTTCATAAACGCTTCGTGATAGGTGTCGATCAGTCCTTCTTCCAATAATGCACTGGCAATGTGCGGCCGGCCGACGGAACCGATGCCCGCCTGGTTGAGCACCGCGTCCATGTCCAATGAAATGTGAATATCGTTCAATTTCTGGACAATGCGTTCAGCGCGTTTTAATCGTTCATATCGGAAAAAGGCAAGATAGTCCTGAAGCTTTTGATTCTTATAGTCGAAGAAGTACGCAAGCAGGTGAATATCTTTTTCATTCAATGTCACACTCAACTCAACACCCGGAACAATCTCGACACCCAGTTTTTTCCCGGCTTCGATTGCTTCATCAAGAGCCCCGACATTATCATGGTCGGTAATGGAAATGATGGTCAATCCTGCGCTCTGAGCGCGCTGAACAATCTTCTCCGGAGAAAGTGCTCCATCGGAGTACGTGGTATGGAGATGGAGATCTGCTCGAGGGTTGTTTGATTGATTTATGTGTTTGGTTAGCTCATTCCCCGTCTCAGCCATAACTACCTGCAAACATCTTTGATCGTACACTCATAAAAAGAGATATCCTGCGCGTTGATGGAACATCAAACGCCGAGGATATTTTATAAATATTTTTTACGGAACGCTTCATAGTCGTTGATAATCAGTTTGTTTCCAATAATCTTTACTTCTTCACAATCGATGAAAAAATGAATCATGCGCGATACCGTCTCGCGGGAGGTCCCCGCCATATTCGCGATATCCTGCTGAAGCGGCAGATCATCTATTTCAACTTTTCCCTTGCGAAAAACGCCAACATCATCGGCAAGAATCAACAGGACATTGGCAACGCGGCCGGCGGCATCTTTCAGGGATAAACTCTTGATTTGCATATCCGCTTTACGGAGCCGCATCGCAAGCTCTGCGAGCAGGGAAATTGCAATCATCGGGAATTCATGCAGCGATTCTAAAAAATCACGCCGGTGAATCATGAACAATTCCGATTTCACGGTGGCAACGACGCTCGCCGAGCGCGCCTGACCATCCAGGAGCGACATTTCTCCGAAGAACTCGCCCGGCCTGAACATGGAGAGAATCACCTCTCGGCCATCTTCATCCATCCGCACGACCTTTACTTTCCCGGAGACAATAACAAAGAGCGCCGCACCGCTTTCCTGTTCCAGCAGTACAAGGTTTCCCTTCTTGTATTTTTGCCGTGTGCCGAGCTTTACAATCTTCTGTAAATCCTTTTCTTCGAGGTCGGCGAAGATGGGCACGTTGCGGAGAAAATTAATTTCTTCTTGAGGCATTGTGGTCCGCGCAGAGTATAACTGTTCACAACCCTAATGAATTAGGAACTTCTGTTCGTACGTACCACGAACGTTTATAATATATCCTCCGATGTGCTGAAATGCAAGGCATTTATAAACACTCTTCATGTCATAAGGTCAACTGAAGGAAACTAAAATCTCAGAAGGGGTTAAGGCGCATTTTCCAGGCGGGAATGAATTTCTCCTTTGTTTTATTGCTGTAGGACGACGGGTCCTCACTGATTTTTTGTGCCCGTAGGTACTTTGCCTAACTCGTTTTTCAAATAATCGATAACCGCGACCGGCTCCGGGTTTATATTATTGAGTATTGCCAGATACAAGGTTACCCAATCGCCAAAATAGATCAATGAGAACAGCCTCGCCAGGAGCCCCTTGCCTTCGCTTGTAATTTCTGTCACTTCACCGGCGTATTGAGACACGATTTGTTTCGTTATGCCTTCCCGTATTGCCACACGTTTCTGGGTTCCGGCATCTTTTAAGAAAACGACATGCATCTGTTTCATTAACTCGGTAAGCACTTTCCAGCCCACCAATTCGTTGTGGTTCATTTCCGGCAGGACGTTGCCTGAAGAAAGCTGCTTCGAATTTTCTGCAATTTGTCCCCGCCAACGGAGATTCACCGTATCGAGATGCTCCGCGGGGGAATAGATCACAGGAAGTCTGCCCTTCAGACGCTCGGCCAGTTTCAGGGGGAAATTGTCCGGCGAGAGCGGATCGCAAAAGAGGGCGGATTTTTTCTTTAAGAGCTGAATGGTTTCTTTGATATCCTTATTCTTCTGTTTGATAAAACCCAGTCTGCCGAGCACCACGAGCAAAGGAAAAAAAGAATACCCCAGCGCAGCACGGGGCGACAATCCCGGCGGAACCTGGATCCATGGCTGATGAAATTTTTTCGCGGTCTTTGCTGTTTCTCCTCCCGTACTGATGCAAAGTATTCGCGCTTTGCGTTTTATTGCATCGGCGTGCGCCGAGATTGTTTCTTCGGTATTGCCGGAATAACTGGAAACGATCACCAGAGTCTTTTTCCCGACAAATTCCGGGAGGGTGTAATACCGGTTCACGATAAACGGGATTTTCAGTTCTCTGGAAAGATAGGAACGGAGCAGGTCGCCTCCAATTGCCGAACCGCCTAATCCGGTCAGGACGATGTTCTGTATCCCTTTCACATTCAGTGTTATCCTTGCGTTTTTTCCAATTCGAACGGCGTCTTCGATTTGTTTGGGAAAATCTGCGATCCAGGTATACATGCCCGTGGGATCTATTTTCTTGATATCATCGCGCGTCATAGAATTACTCCTTTATGCAAATTGGCTGAAGGACCGTTATCGCCGGCCGTTCATGCGGAGGTGTTCAAGTCGGGGCCGTTGTTCGAATCCAGCTCATGAAACCAGGGCAGCAACAACACGTCAACCTATGGGAATATCCGGGAATTTATGTTTCATCAAATGTTTGAGGAATGCTTTAATCTCGTCTTCGGACTGCATGGCGAGAACCCGTTCGGCCACATGCTGTGCTTCGGTGAAATGAATGGATCGGATAATTTTTTTAATCTCCGGTAAAACGGTCGGCACCACGCTGAATTCATCCAATCCAAGGCCGACAAGCAATATGGTTGCAAGGGGGTCGCCTGCCATTTGTCCGCACATCCCGACCCATGCGTGTTCCTGCTTTCCACGCTCAATGATTCGCCGGAGAAACCGGATAACGGCCGGATGAAATTCCTGGAACAGATCCGAGACGATATCGTTGCCGCGGTCAACGGCAAGAAGGTATTGAATCAAATCGTTGGTGCCGATGCTCAGGAAACTGACCTCCCGCGCGAGATGGTCTGCAATGACTGCAGCGGCGGGCACCTCGATCATCACCCCCAGCCGAAGGTTCTCATCAAACGGAATTTTTTGAGCTCGCAAATCGTCCTTGGCCTGAGCAATGAGCTGTTTCGAGAGCTGCACTTCCTTAATACTGGTCACCATCGGCAGCATGAGAGCCAGATTTTTCAACCTGCTTGCACGCAGAATCGCGCGCAGCTGATCGAGAAAAATCTGCGGTTTATCCAGCATCACGCGTATGCCGCGCCATCCAAGAAACGGATTATTTTCCTTCATCGCCTGCGTCATAAACTTGTCGCCGCCAATATCAAAGGTGCGGATAATGGCATGGTTGGGAAATACCGATTCCGCAATGTGATGATAGACTTCGAACTGTTCTTCTTCGCTGGGAAAGACTTCTTTTCCTATCAGGAGGCTTTCCGTTCGATAGAGCCCAATGCCTTCGGCTCCCTGCATTTTGATAAATTCGAATTCTTCCTCCAGTTCGACATTTGCAGCGAGTTTAATGCGATGGCCATCAAGCGTTTCGGCTGGAAAATCACGAAGCGTCGACAGTGCTTCTTCAAACGCGAGATGCTGCGTTTTCTTTTTTTCGTAAAAAAGGAGCGTCTCCGGACTCGGATGGAGCACCACCGTCCCGCTGTATCCATCGATCACAATCTGATCTTCTGTCTGCACCAGCGAAGATAATTGGTGGATCCCCACAATGGCCGGAATTTTTAAGGCCCGGGCCAGCAGCGCCATATGGGAGGTTGCACCGCCTAACTCTGTGACATAGGCAAGCACGTCGTTTCGGCTGAAAATGAGCGTATCCGCCGCCGCGAGATTATGTGAAATAATAACATGCGACCCTTCGATTTTGGAGATCAGTTTTTGTTCTTCGAGATTCCGAAGGATTCGGTTTTGAACGTCGAGAAGGTCGTCGGCGCGTTCACGGGCAAACTCATCCTTGGAGGCCATCATGAGCTGGTGATATTTCTCCATCTCGTCTTTGAGGATGTGTTCTGCGTTCTTTCGCTCCCGCTTGAGCCGTTTATAGACGACATCAAAGAGAACGACATCTTCCAGGATGAGAAGCTGTGCTTCAAAAATTTTCGATTGTTCCGTTCCAAGTTTTTGTTCTGCAAATTCGAAAACTTTTGTGAGCTCTTTCTTGGAACGGGCGACGGCATTCCTGAGTCTTTCAATTTCCGGTTCCACCTCGTCGGCAGCGATGGATCGAATCGGAATAATGGGCTCGTGTTTACGAAAGAGAAAAACCGGTCCCGTGGCAATCCCGGGCGAGGCGGGAATTCCCTTCAGTTTAATTTCTTGTTTGATACTCTGTTCCATGCTCGTCTTGAATTCCGGTTACCGTGGTCGTCTAAATCGGCTCGCCAAATCCGCTCTCAAAGAGTTCGGCCATCGCCTGGTATGCTTCCTGTTCATCCGGCCCATCAAAACGGACGATCAGTGTGGAACCCTGTTCTGCGGCCAGTGTCATGACGCCGATGATGCTTTTTCCGTTAATTTGGAAACTATCTTTTTCGATGATAAATTCAGATTGAAATTTTGCTGCCAGTTTTACAATTGCAGCAGCAGGACGTGTATGCAATCCTGCTCGATTCCGAATCGTGAGTTCGTGTTCGATCATTCTTTGGACATCTCGCTAGAATTTCCTATTCAATAATTTATCCGTCATCCACCGAAGGGTTTCCCGGGCCGGGGAAGCCGGCAGCATCGATAGTTGATTTTTTGCGTCCATGATATCGTTTTCAATTCGCTTCTGCGCAGATTCGATCGCACCCGTTTCTTCATAGATAAGACGAAATGCCGGGACTTGTTTCCGCGGAACTCCGCCGTTGGTAAAAATACGCTGGAGCATTTTTTTCTGATCTCCCTTTGCGCGCCGCAATGCCTCCAGGAGTAAAAATGTTTTTTTTCCTTCAACCAGGTCCCCGCCGATGGTTTTACCAAATTCTTTTTCGTCGGCGGTGATATCGAGCAAATCATCCTGAATCTGAAATGCCCGCCCGACATATTCGCCATAGCGCCGCAAGGCTTCCAGATCCGACGCGGAGGCATTGCCGATCAGCGCACCAATCTGCGCTGCGATGGAAACGAGTTTGCCGGTTTTCTTTTCAATCATCATCAAATATTCGTTGACATGGACGCGGTGGCGGGTTTCAAATTCCTTATCGAGAGACTGCCCTTCGCATATCGTCACAACCCCTTCTGTAAAAATTTTGCTGACTTCCTGAATGCGTGTCGATTTTGTCCTGAGTAATGCGCGGTAGGCAAACGCGAGCAATGCATCCCCCGAAAGGATGGCAACATTTTCATCCCATTTCTTGTGAACCGTAAGCCGTCCGCGGCGGGTGTCCGCGTGATCCATAATATCGTCATGAACGAGCGTAAAATTATGGAGAATCTCAATACCTGCTCCTGCATGCAGTGCGGTGGACGCATCACCGCCGACTGCTTCGCATGCGAGCAGTGTCAATACCGGACGAATGCGTTTTCCCCCTGCAACGAGAACATATTTTGCCGGAGAATACAGCGTCTGCGGCTTGTGATCGGTAATGAAGCTCCGAAGATATTTCTCTACCGATGTTTTATGCCGTTCGTAGCGTTGTTCAGGATTCATGTGTTATTCTCATTTCAGGTCCGTAAAAATAACCGTTGCTTCTGCAGCTCGGCGATGGAGCATGAACCGGTAAGAAACATGGCGCCTTTCAACTCCCATTCCCATTGATCCAAGAGCGCGATCGCCGATGCAGTCCCGCCGTGTGCAAGCGCCTGGAGTACGGACATGGCCGATGCAGTAAAATCAGCGCCCAGCGCGATTGATTTTGCGCAATGGATCCCGTTTGAAATCCCGCCTGAAGCGATAATCTTCAGTGAGGGTGAATCGTTCTTGAGGAGACTGACCGACTTCAGCGCATCGACGGTCGGAATTCCCCAATCCCAAAACAATTCTGCATTTGAATGTTTTAATTTTTTATGCGGTGCGCCGTTTCTCCGGGGTTTCATTTCCGGCTCCATTCTTCTTCGTACGATCTCGACTCCAGCCCAGCTCGTCCCGCCTGCCCCCGCCACATCGATAATGGACACCCCAACGTTTATTAAGCGCCGCGCAACTTCCGCAGATATTCCAGCGCCGATTTCTTTTACGATCACCGGAACGGGAAGCGCCTTTGCCAGTAATTCTATTCCATCCAGCACACCGGAAAAATTTGTTTCCCCTTCCGGCTGGAGGAATTCCTGCAATGGATTGAGATGAACTGCAAATCCATCCGCCTGAATCAAATCGATCAGCCGTAAAATCGATGATGCATCCCGCAGCCGAGACACTTCCGCCGCGCCCATATTTCCAAAGACCGGAATGTCGGGTGCGGCTTCACGCACCACGGAAAACGAACGATGATACCGTGTATTTTCCGACGCCTGCCGCTGACTGCCGACGCCCATTGCAATTTTTTTTTGTGCACAGACTTCCGCAAGCTGCCGGTTGATCTGCTCCGCTTTTGCATATCCGCCGGTCATACTGGAAATGATAAACGGGAGAGAGACTTTTTTTCCCAGAAATACAGCCGAAGAATCGATATCCGAGAGATTTATTTCGGGTAGAGCGTTGTGTAAAAAATCCCAACGATCAAATCCGGAAGATTTGGCGCGAAAGGCGACATCCTTGGTCAGGCTAATATTGACGTGCTGCTGCTTGCGTGAGGATGTCCGTGTCATTTTCATATTTCATAATCTCTTAAGAAAAATAAAGAAATCGGTTCCGAGAAGCAAGGAAGCCCCGGGAAACCGTTTCTTGATTTTCCCTCAATTTTTCGGTATCTAATTCTTTAGGCAATGATGATGAAATCAACCAAGTCACGACAAACGCAGAAGCCGTCCGTACGGCAAAAAACTTATTTCTTTTCCGATGCCCACCTCGGCCTTGGATCACTCGAGGAAGACCGCCAGAAAGAACTGCGGTTAATCCATTTTCTCAATTTCGTTCAGAGAGATGCATCGCAAATTTATATTGTCGGTGATTTATTCGATTATTGGTTTGAATACAAAACGGTGGTTCCGAAAAGATATTTCCGGCTCTTCGCGAAATTGGCGGATTTGGCGGAACAGAACATCCGCCTGATCTTTATTGCGGGAAATCATGATTTCTGGGTCAAGGATTATTTCCATGACGAATTGGGTATGGAAGTGCATATCAATCCTGTTGAAGCGGAAATTTGCGGCAAGCGGTTTTTCATTCACCATGGCGATGGCTTGCTCAAGGATGATCTGGGATACAAAATCCTCAAAAAAATATTGCGCAACAGGATAAATATTTTCCTCTATTCGCTCCTGCACCCGGATATCGCCGGCAGTCTCGCCCGGTGGTCATCACAGACCAGCCGCCAATACACCAGCAACAGGACGTACGAGAGCACCGGCATGGTAAATTTTGCACAACACATGATCAACAAAGGGTTTGATTATGTCATTATGGGACACAACCACGTTCCCTCCTGCCAGACCCTGAACGGCGGAGTGTACATCAATCTGGGGGACTGGATTTTTGAAAATACCTACGCGGTCTATGACGGGAAAACCTTGAAACTCAAGAAGTGGACGGAATAGATCGCGTATCTGAAGCACGGTTATACGTATGGCTGATAAAAAATTTAGTTCCGAAAAAATGGAGCGGTACTTTAACGATCCCGAGTACCGGCATGGCAATATGAAACTCAATAAGCGGTATTTTAAAAAAAGGTATCTCCTGTTCTTCGCAGGCATATTCGTTGCGGTCGCATTGCTGACATGGTACTCGGTCTATATCGTCAATGGATTGCCGACACTCGAGCAGCTGGAAAATCCAAAACCGGAACTTGCCACAAAAATTTATTCCGCCGATGGTGAAGTCCTGGACCAGTTTGCATTTAAGAACCGGACGCGTGTAACGTTGAACAAACTCCCCGCCGGATTAACCAAAGCCCTGGTCGCAACCGAAGATAAAGATTTCTACAACCATTGGGGCGTCAATTTGCCGCGCTTCATCCGACAGATGATCATTAACGTCGTGACGTTTCGCCAGGCAGGCGCGAGCACCATTACCCAGCAGCTTGCACGGAATCTTTACGGCCTCCAGATCAGGCACGAAACAATGTTTGATAAAATCACGAGAAAAATCCGCGAATTTTTCACGTCCGTCCAGATCGAGCGCCGTTATACAAAAAATGAAATCATGGAGTTTTATTTGAATATTTCGGGATTCGGCCGGGGTGCATACGGTATCGAATCCGCGGCTCAAATGTATTTCGGCAAATCCGCTGCAGACCTGACCACGCCGGAATATACATTGCTCATTGGTATGCTCAAAGGTCCGAGTTACTACGACCCCTTCACACACGCAGACCGCGCATTTGAACGGCGCAGCGTCGTGATTAACCAGATGGTGAAAGAAGGGTTGTTGACCGAAGAGACCGCGAAGCAGGTGCGGGCGGATTCGCTCGAGTTACGATCGGCTGATTCAGAATTCCGCTCCGGCATTGCACCGCACTTCGTCGAATCGATTCGCCAGCAGCTTTTGAAAAATGCAGAAATGCACGGGTACAATATTTATCGCGACGGTCTGCGTATTTACACCTCTCTCGACAGCCGGATGCAGCGGTACGCCATTTCCGCTATTGAAGAACATTTGAAAGAGTATCAGCAGACGTTCGACGCGACATGGGACTGGAAAGAACATCCGGACATCATGAGCGACGTCATCAACAAAGCAATTCGCGAAGATGAATCGTACAGTAAATCACGCAACGCCATGATGCGCGACAGTATTCGCCGGGAACTCCGCACCAGCCGACCCTTCATCGATTCCGTCCTGAAAGCGGCGCAAACGATTGAGGTCGGATTTGTGGTCATTGATCCGCACAACGGCCAGATCAAGGCGATGATCGGCGGACGCAATTACCGCACGTTTAAGTACGGACTCAACCACGTGACACAAATTCACCGTCAGCCGGGGTCTGCGTTCAAACCATTTGTCTATACGGTTGCACTCGATAACGGATACCCGGCCTGCTATGAAGTATTGAATCAGCCGGTGACGATTCCCATGCCCGATGGTTCCCGCTGGGCTCCGGAAAATTTTGAAAAAGACATCGGCGGGAAATATACGCTGCGCGAAGGATTGAAACATTCTGTGAACCTGATTGCGGTACGTATCATCTTGGAAATTGCCCCCGCGGCGCAGGTGTCGACGTATGCACATCGCATGGGCATTACCTCTCCTATTCCGGCATATGAATCTCTGGCGCTCGGCACGGCGGAAGTTTCTCCATTGGAATTGACTTCGGCATACGGGGTGTACGACAACGAAGGAGTACTGGTCTCACCCATCTCCATCCTCCGCATTGAGGATAATGACGGCAATGTGATTGAAGAAAACTCACCGGATAAAAAAGAAGTGCTGAGCAAGGAAACCGCATACCTGATGACCGATCTGCTGAAAGGCGTCGTCAATAGCGGAACCGGGACGCGGGTCCGATCGTATTTCACCGGCGCGTGTGCAGGAAAAACCGGCACGACGAACGACTTTGCCGATGCGTGGTTTGTCGGTTATACGCCGCAACTGGTCGCCGGAGTCTGGGTTGGATTTGATGATGCGCGCCTTCGTTTTAAAAGCGCAGATGGCCAGGGCGGCCGGGCAGCGGCTCCCATCTTCGGTTTGTTTATGCAGAAGACCTATGAGGACCCCGAAATTGGTTTAACGCAGGAAATTTTTGTTCAACCGGAAGGGATCATCACGGACACCATCTGTGTCGACACGAAAAAGAAAGCACGGGAGTGGTGTCCCAACAAAACGACAGAAATATTCAATGCGAAATATCCGCTTGGATTATGCGATAAACATACGAGTGCCGATTGGAACCAGGGGAAGGAGAGTGATGACACCCGCAAGAAGAGCAAAATAAACTGGTAGGGGCGATGAACCGGAATCTTCTCGTTGTAGCTCTCCGGTGAATTTCCGACGAAACTCACTTCTTGTCATGCCATGGAGAATGATTTCAGTCCTTCATGAGATTTTTTACCGCTTTTTGAATCAACGCCGTATTCACATCGTCAACCACTTTTACTTTTCCAATGCCGACGGGCAGGACGAACCGCAGTTTTGTACCGACGCGCTTTTTATCTCGTCCCAGTGCATTCAGCACATCGGAGACAGCCAATTTTTTTAATTTCGCCTTGACGGGTATCCTGCGAAGGAGCGCCATGATCCGCCGGTAAGAATCGGAATCCAATAAATTCATTTCATGGGCAATAGAACTTTCCGCCGCCATTCCGAGAAGAACCGCTTCCCCATGTTTCAACAACGTATAATGCCCGGCAAATTCCAACCCGTGGCCGATGGTATGTCCGCAATTCAGAATGATGCGGATACCGGCTTCTTTCTCATCCTGTGCAACCACCTCCGCCTTGATCGCCGCACACCGGGCTTGCACATGCAGTATCGCATCTTGCTCGAGACTGAGAATTTTTTCCAGATGCGATTCCATAAATTCAAACAACCGGGCGTCTTTGATCAGGCCGTACTTAAACACTTCACCGAAGCCGCAGATCACCTCCCGCGGTTTCAATGTGGCAAGATAGTCCGTATCCGCCCACACGAATACGGGCTGGTGAAAAGCGCCGATCATATTTTTCCCGAGCGGGTGATTGACTCCAACCTTCCCTCCGATGGAACTGTCGACTTGTGCAAGCAATGTGGTCGGCACCTGGATCAGCGCTATCCCGCGCTGGTACGTCGCCGCAACAAATCCGGCGAGGTCGCCAACGACACCGCCGCCCAATGCAATCACGGTTGAGTTGCGGGGTACTTTCTTCTTCAGGAGTTCCGTGAAAATCGAATTCGCCCGGTAAATATTCTTTTGAGTTTCTCCCGGCGGCAGCACGATGGTGCGGGGCTGGAACTTATAGTGCACCAGGTTCCGCAGCAGGGGCTGAAGATGGAGTGAGGCCACATTCCGGTCGGAGATAAGAACGAGAGAATCTGAAACATCATGCTGGCGGCACATGGGAGCAAATGAGGAAACCATATCCGTTCCGGAATACACCGGATAGGTCCGTTCGCCCAGTGCGACCTCAATCTGACGCTGGATCATACCGTTTTCCTATTCAATCATAAAATGAATATTTTTCATAATTTCATCCACCGTTGCGCCGACGCGCATATTATCGGCGGTGATGACGACATCGGCGCGCGCATAAAAATGCTCGCGACGGTTCATGAGGTCAAGAACCCGGTTTTTCAATTCGGGCAACGGGAGCAGTTTTCCGTTCGCGTCTCTCAGCAGCGGCCGATCATTCCGGTACTGCACTCGCTGGATAATTTCATCCGGTGAAAGTTTAAGATAAACGAGAATACCTTTTTGCAACACCAGCTGGCAGTTTTCTTCATTGGCGATGGTGCCGCCGCCCAGTGAAATGACACAGTGGTTCAATTCGGCTAACTCGAGGAGGATATCCCGTTCCAGCGTGCGAAACGCCTGTTCGCCTTCCGACTTGAATATTTCTGCTATCAGCTTGTTGGTTTTATGTTCGATGCGCTGGTCGACATCGAGATATTCGTAGCCGAGTGCATTCGCGAGAATAGGGCCGATCGTGCTCTTTCCACTCCCCATGAATCCGGTGAGAAAGATTAATGATTTTTTATGCCCGTGGAACGACTCTTTCATAGTCCCTGATAAAAAAAAGGCGTCTCGAAAAATCGGGACGCCTCGGATAATGGAGCGTGCATGTTATCGGAAGTACTTATCTCGATGATCAACAATATCTGCTTTCTCGCGCAGCGCGAGCTGCCAATCCGACAACAACCGCTGTCTCTTTTCCTGTAACAGCTGCGTGCGAAGCGATTCGTGCTCCATCGTAAACCGTGCGGTATCGACAGCTGTTTTCGATAATAATTTTATGATATAATATCCGGCGGTGCCTTCAAACGGCTTTGATAACTCACCGATCTTGAGTGCAAGTGCCGTGCCGATAAATTTTTGATCGTGGCCAATGCCGGCCGGACTATCGACCGGTTTAAACGGCCCCGTCGTGCGGGCAGTGAGATTCGGATTGGATTGCGCCGCAGCAACCAGGTCACTGGAGGCATTCAGTGTCTTGTAGAATGCGTCTACCTCAGGGCGAATTTTCTCCAGCTTTTTTTCTTTTAATGCGAAGATGCGGACTGAGCTCTTCACTTCCTCAAGCGGGCGGATTCCTTCTTCCCTGATGCTCGAGACTTTGACGACCACCACGCCGTTACGGACATAACTCGGGTCTGCTATTGCTCCCATTTTATTATTGAATGCAAAGTTTGATATCGCATCATTCATTCCGATGCCCGGAATTGATCCTGTTTTGCTGAATTCCTGAGTTTCCTGTACGGTGAATTTACTGTTCTCAGCGGCTTTTTCAAACCCTTCATCTTTTGCTAAAACGACAAAGTCCTGCGCTTGCTGATACGCGGTTTCTACCGTCTGTGCGCTTGGTTTCACTTTCATGGCAAGGTCCAGCAGCTTCACTTCGCGCTTATCTTTGCCGCTCACTTTGATGATGTGCCATCCAAATTGAGTGCGTACCGGTCCGACCACTTCACCAGGGCGTGCTTTAAATGCCGCATCAGCAAATGGTTTCACCCAGCGATCTTTTGACGCCCAGCCCAGTTCGCCGCCCTGCAGTGCAGTACCGTAGTCCTGACTGTTCTCGCGGGCCAGTTTTGCGAAATCGGCCCCTGAGCGCGCCTGTGCAGCGAGCGTGCGTGCTTTCTGAATCACTTTCATACTATCCGGCCCGGCAACAAGATTCAGCAGAATGTGGCTCGCTTTGACAAACTCCGTTGTCCCCTGCCGTTGATCAAGAATCTTTATCAGATGAATACCGTCGTTATCTTTGATCGGTCCGATGATATCCCCGGTCTTCGCAGAAAAAACTGCATTCTCTTTTTTCTGACTCAATTCCCCATGTTTAAAAAACGCTTCTGAGGCGGGTACTTCAGAATACGTTTTTGCCAGTTCGGCAAAATCCATTGTACCGGATTTTGCCTGTTCCAGCAATCGATTGATTTCCGTTTCAATAGCCGCTGAATCCTCCGATGAGGCAGCCTGGCTGAAAAAAACATATTTCACTTTCCGGGCTGCTTTTGCCTGGAAATCGGCGGCATGGGCATCGTACTGTTTCTTTAGGTCATCATCCGTGACCGTGACGGCAGATTCCGGAACAAGCCGGTTGACGTCAAATAAGACATACGCCGCATCCATCGTCAAATTGCGGTCGATGAAGCGCTGCATCAATTCTCCTTCGCTCGCATTGACGTTTGCTAAAAGAAGACTTTGCAGTTTTCTGCGTTTTTGTTCCTGACGAAGCATTTCTTCCACTTGAATCCACGCAGCTTTATTTTGCGGGTCCTTCATCGCCGCCTGGTATGCATCACGGCGGAATGTCCCGGTGGAATCTTTAAACTGCTGGACAAGAAAATCCGGCGGATTTGGCCCGTTGACAATATCGAGAATCTCCTGGTCGGTGACCGTGATCCCCAAGCGGTCAATTTCCTGCTCGATGAGCATTTCGTCGACCAGTTGGTTCCAAACTTGTGAGCGTATCTGACGGTCTGTTTCATCGTCAAGCTCGCCGCCCTGTTGTTTTTTCTGATTTTCTTCTGTTCGCCGGACCATTTCGCTGAACTGCTTATAACTCACTTCCTTGCCGTTCACTGTTCCGAGCACTTCTCCTGAACCGCCGCCGCGCCCCTTCCGTCCGCTGATATCAAATCCCCAATCGAAGATAATCAAAACGATAAAGATGACTGCCGCACCGGCAATAATAAATTTTGGTGACTTTTCACGAATATCATTCAATACCGCCATGTCGGAACAACTCCTATTTCTTGAGAGAGTCGAGAACTTGAAATTTATGATATTGATAAATATATACGACAATCGCCTGATATGCAACGACTTTCTTGTTGACTTTGTTGGCATATCCGGTTATATTTTTTAACGTTATTTTATTGATGACTGTAATTTTAAAGCAAAGCGCGGGAAATATGTTGTCGCGCTTTGTTCTTCATTTATCACTTCTGTCATAAGTGTGGAGATTATTTGTGAGAAATCAGCTGACTCGAATTATTATCACCCTCTGTTTTGTCGTCCTTGCCGTTTATTTCCTTTGGCCGACCGTTCAGGATTATAACTATCGCAAACAGCTGAGCTCGCTGACCGGACAGGACAGCATTGCATATGCAGAAAAACATCATGATGAAATGCTGGAAGCGAAGCTCAAACGTATGAAACTGGGCCTGGATTTACAGGGCGGAATGCGTGTCGTGCTGGAAGTGGATATTATCCAATTGCTGGATGATATGGCGAAGAACAAGGATGACAATTTCAAGGCGATAATTAAAGAAGTGCGCAATGAAACTGCATTGAATGATCTTTCGATTATTCCGATCTTTGCAAAAAAATTCCAGGAACGCAGCATCCGTTTAAGCCGGTACTATGGGAGCATCCGCGATGATGATGCCAAAGTGCTTAGCATGCTGGAAAGTGAGTCCGAAAAAGCAGTCGACCGCGCAAGCGAAATCGTGAGAAACCGAGTTGACCAGTACGGTGTCTCTGAACCGGTTATTCAGAAACAGGGCGGCCGCCGTGTAATCGTCGAACTGCCGGGCGTCAAAGATGAGAACGAAGTTCGCTCCCTGCTTCATGGCACAGCACTGTTGGAATTTAGAATGCTGAAAGACCCCCAGGTCTCCTACCGAGTCATGGAATCCGTCGATAAATTCCTCACCGGAAAATTAGAGAGCGACACCACCGCATCAGCGGGGGCGACCGCGGAGAAAAAAGAGCCGTCAAAGCGCAAGGATGCCCTTACCGAGTTGACCGGAGCAGCGGCGCCTGTTGCTGATAGTGATACGACCAAGGAAGCTCAAATGGCCCGCAACCATCCGTTCTTTCTCTATGTGAGGCCGGATCAAAGCGGCTCCGGCGAAGCGTATATTGCCGAAAAAGATAAAGATCGTGTTGTCCGGTTACTGGACCGGCCTGAGGTTCAGCAGATTATTCCGCAGGATTTTGAATTTCTCTGGTCTGCAAAAGCCCAGACATTCAGGGATGGACAAAAATTTTACCTGCTCTACGCCGTAAAGAAAACTTCCGAGCTGAAAGGCGACGTGGTCACCAATGCCCAGGCGAGTGTTGATCCGGAAGACAACCGGCCCATCGTGAATATGGAAATGAACAGTGAAGGCTCCCGGGAATGGGCGCGCATCACTGGAGCAAATATCGGCAAACGGGTTGCCATCATTCTGGATAAAGGCGTGTTCTCTGCACCGGTTGTCCAGACAAAAATCACCGGAGGTCGTTCACGGATTACCGGAATGGATTCACCGAACGAAGCACGTCTGCTCGAAATCGTTCTGAAAGCCGGTGCATTGCCGGCTCCCGTGAGCATCATCGAACAGCGGTCCGTCGGACCTTCACTCGGCGAAGATTCTATCCGGGCCGGAATGAATTCCATGATCATCGCGCTGATCTTTACCGTGCTGTTCATGATTCTCTATTATCATACGTCGGGCGCCATTGCAGACTTTGCGCTGATATTCAACATCATGTTTATCCTCGGGGTGATGGCAGGATTTCAGGCGACGTTGACTCTTCCGGGTATTGCCGGTATCGTCTTGACGATCGGTATGGCGGTCGATGCGAACGTGCTGATCAATGAACGCATCCGGGAGGAAATGGCCGGCGGTAAAACCGTACGCGCCGCGATCGACGCCGGA
>RPQN01000034.1 GCA_003819715.1 Ignavibacteriota bacterium
AGAGGAACACCCCTGCCGCAAAGAACATCGTGAAAGTATGTCCAAGCTGTGCCGGAAGAGCAAAGAGCCATTGCGGTATCGGCCTGTGCCACGTTTCGACAGTCATGGGCAGCGACTGAAGCACAAACCTGCTGAAGAGATAGTGGGAACATTCATCGATATAATAAAATCCGTTTGATTTGAGGATCCAGACAGATTCTATGATTGCGACGACAGCAATAAAGAAAATCAGGAGGGGCTTTTTAAAATGATGCACAATAAATTTCCATTGATTGGTGACTCATACCGCAGCTGGAAGGGAGCTTCACTCCTGACCATTGCTGCTCTTTCTTCTGTTCCTTCACAACATCACACTCAGAAGCATGGGGTTCAAACACCATTATCCCATCCTTTTGACAATGATCCTGTTCTGATGATTACAGATGTCTTTTCCCTCTGCAGTAAACAGGAAATCGATCCGGTCTTTGTAGAAGTCTGTAATCTTGCCACGGACCATTTTTAAGGTGCTGTTGAGAAAATGATTCTGTTCCGTGAATCCTTCGCCGAGAACCGCGATGGCAGCGGGCAGCCAGCGTTCCGGGAATTCTCCGGCATACTTCCCGCCCGTCTTATATTCTGCGATCTCCGATGCAATCAGGTTTAATGCCAGATCCTGCGCAATTTCATCGGCCGGAGAAAGGTTGTGCGCTTTGATGTACTGCAATATATTGTCCTTGTTCGGAACAACCAGCGCGACCGTATACGCGGATTGATTGTTATGGAGCATGACCTGATCGATATATTGAGAATTGCCGACGATCGCTTCTTCAATTCCTTCCGGACTGTATTTTTCGCCATCATGGCTGATGAGCAGACTTTTTGAACGGCCGAGGACGTACAGGAATCCGTCGTGATCCACATATCCCAGGTCACCGCTATACAGCCATCCGTCCCGAATCGCTTCGCATGTCGCTTTCTCGTTTTTCCAATATCCGGCCATGACGTTCTCCCCTTTTACCACGATTTCGCCTCGCTGGCCAATGGGAAGTTCGTTTCCTTTCTCATCGCAGATTTTGAGACTCAGATCCGGTACGATGTATCCCGACGATCCGAGTTTGTGTTTCCGTGGAACATTCGCGGAAATTACGGGAGCCGCTTCCGTGAGACCGTACCCCTGGAACATGGGAATTCCAATCGCATAGAAGAAGCGCTGTAATTCAATATCGAGCAGCGCGCCGCCGCCGATAAAAAACTCAAGCCGGCCGCCGAAGTTCTTTCTAATTTTCCGGAAGAGAAGCAAGTCGTAAATTTTCAGCTGAAGTTTATCCGCCAGTGTCGCATTCTTTCCGCGGTCCCAGCCAACACCGTTATACGCATAAGCAAGAGCGACCGCCTTACGGAATAATTTCTCGATCCCTTCGCCTTTCCCGCGGATCCCTTTTTCAATATTTTTACGGAAATTTTTGGCCAAAGACGGCACGCTCAGAAGAAATGTCGGACGCGTTTCTTTAATGTTGATCGGTATATTTTTCAGCGTCTCCAACGGAGTCTTGCCAAGTTTAATGGATGCCATACTGGCACCGTTATTCATCAGTGTATAAATGCCTGCCGTATGAGCAAATGCGTGGTCCCATGGAAGTATGAGGAGCGAGCAGTACCATTCCGGGATCGGCAATAATTTTGACGATTGTTCAACATTTGCGGTGTAGTTGCGATGGGTGAGGATAATCCCCTTGGGATCCGCCGTCGTACCGGAAGTATAACAGATGTTGGCCGGATCGTTTTCGTTCACCGACTGCCAACGTTCGGAAAATTCATTTCTTCCGGCAGCAAGATATTTTTTACCGTTTTCAAGAAGAGATCGAAACGACAATTCCTCCTCCGCTTGCGGTTCGCCATCCAGCAATATGATCTTCTCCAATTCGGGGAGGTCGTTTTTAATAGCGCGAATTTTTGGTGCCTGTGCGCCGGAGACGATCACCGCCCGGCATCCGGAATGAGCCAGGCGGAATTTCAGATCTGACAGTTCATCGATTTTTACCGAAAGCGGCACATTGATCGCGCCGACAAAGAGGATACCGAGTTCTGCCACCACCCAATCATTCCGCCCTTCCGCGATCAGCGCCAGCCGGTCGCCTTTGTTGACACCAAGCTGAAGAAGTCCCGCCGCGCATTGATGGACGAGCGTTTGGAGCTCGCGATAGGACGTTCCTTTGTACGAGTCGCCCTTCTTTTCCCACAGCAGGGTGTTGCCGGGATATTTTGCGACGCTGTCTTCAAATAATTGCGGAAGCGTTCTTTGTGTTTTCATATCAGTGTTCCATGTCTGCAGTTCTGAATGAGCATTATGTTAAACGATGATACAGATAAAGCAACAGGATCAAGAATAATATTGCGCTGAAGATTTCTTTATTATACCGGGCAACGGTTTCGGGAAGATAAATATCAAAATTCGCGGTTTGTTCATCGGTATAGTTCCGGGCGATGCCGGTGAGCGGACATTTCCATGCATTTAGGACAATCACGAGGGATTCTGTTCCAATGAGGAAAAGTGCAGCATAAAACAACATCGTATAATTCATAAGCACGACGCAATATCCAATGTAAAAGACCGACAGGGCCATGATCACCCAGATGATGGTATGAATGGTTTTAATAAAAATGATCATAGGGAATTCAACGGATAGCAATCTACTTCATCAATATGCGATAATCAAGAGCGGCGTGAAGATGGTTGAAGGAGCGTTCCTTTATTTTTCTGAGGTTGTCCAGCGGGGCGTTGGACTCACACTTCGTTCCGCAGAGGTTGTCCAACGGGGCGTTGGACTCTACCGCATCAGGACCATTTTCTTTACATCAGAAAATCGTTTGCCCGGTTCGGTCAACGATTCGGCTTCGAACCGGTAGAAATAGACTCCGCTCGATACAGTTGCATTCCAGACAGTTTTCTGATAACCCGCAGAAACTTCACCATCAACGAATTTGGCTATTTCCTGTCCCAGCATATTGAAAACCTTTAACGTCACTTTTGCGGGTTCCGGCAGGTCATATTCTATGGTGGTCGACGGGTTGAATGGATTCGGATAATTTTGGCGCAGCGCGAATGTTTCAGGAAGCAATGGTTCAGGATTCATTACGATAACCCGTTCCGACTGATATTTCAATTTGGCATTCTCATCAAAGCCATTGATTTGAATTCGGATGGTGTCTTTAAAGAGTGTTGTGAGTGCTGTGAGTGACACCACATATTCCTTTGTTCCAACACGGGCGTCTGAATTATGCAGGTCGGTCAGCACGACAAATCCCAATCCTCGCGCCGAATTAATATTTGTCAGGACCGTCGCTACGTCAGATGATAAGCTATAGATTGAATCGATCTGGACTTTTTTCCCGTTAACGGAGACAATATATTCTATAGTATGTGATGCACTCATCTCCGCCTGTGTCATATTCACCGTTACCGAAGATCGCGGCCGAAGAGTCAGGGATTCGGTTTTGTTGATGCAGTTTCCTGTTTCTCCTCCCTTTGCCAATTTTTGTGAAACACTTAAAGGCTGATCAACGCTCCAATCCCACATCTGCGCAAAAATCATCAGGTCTTCGAGGTCTATCTTATTATCCTTCCGGCAATCAAAATACGGCGGAGTTCCCATTGCGGGACCAATGTCGGCGACAGAGATATTTTTATTCCACCATGCCCATGCCAGGATTGCCAGATCAGAGCCGTCTACTTTCATATCGCCGGTAAAATCTGACAGCGGGGAAACGCGTATTGACCGCTCAACAGTATTGGATTCAAAATTCCCGGCAGCATCCATTGCGCGTACAACAAAATACTCTTTTTCCAACGCCGGAAGATTTCTGATCACCGCATTGGTATCCGTGACAATTGCTTCTGGTGTGGTATAATTCTGAGTCCCCGATGATGTCGACCGATAGACGTTATAGGAAATTGGCGTCATCAGGTCTGCGGCAGGCATCCACCGCAAACGAATTTTATTGGTATCCCATCCGGCAGCAGTCACACCTGCAAATACGGGCGGTTTGTTATCAACGCTGAATATATTGGTTGAAACAGGAATTCCAGCACCCGTTTGATCTGACGGTGTAAGTCTGAATTTTACTGAGCGTGATTCAAAGTTTGCGAGATCAAGCCCGGTCTTCCAGACCATCAATTCTGATATGCTTGTCGCTATATTGGTTACACCGCCTATGACGTTTACCGTTGGAGTGAAGGATATTCCACCGTCTGTAGAATAGTCACAGGCAAGGTTTGCGGTTACTCCGGCAGGAATGCGCAGGGTGTAATTCATTTTAACGTCCCCCCGCTGCGGAGTGACGGGCGTCTCCAGGGACATAATGCGCGGCATCGGGCGCAATGTTGTTGCCTTCACCGTACCGCTAAAACCGCTTTCCTCCCCCATTCCATTCACTGCAGTGAGCTTGTACCAATACGAGGTTAATTGCGTTAGTGTTGTATCGGAGTAGGAAGTGGTTATTGTCGAGTCGATGACTGTATAGCTCAAGCTATCTGCACTCCGATAGATCCGATATCGTATATCCATTCCGCCGCCGCTTGACCAACTGAGATTGATCTGGGATTCCGCAACTGCCTCTGCAAGAATGTTCATTGGACTTGTCAGTTTCGATGGAGTCGCTTTTACTATTATACTATACGCACTCTCCAACCCTTCGCTATCAATTGCGGTGATGCGGAAATAATATGTCGTACCATTAGCAAGGTTTCTGATTATACTTTTTGCTTCACTCAATGGATCGATAGAGAGAGATTCTTTCAGAGGCATGGTGATCGAATCACTGCCCATATAAATTCGATACATGAGTAAGTCATTCTCTGTATTGTTTTTCCACGTTAATAAAACCTTGCTATCTCCGGCAAAGGCAACAGGTTTTTGAGGTTTTGCGGGGGCATAATTACTCGGCGTCAATGGTGAAGAGACATCAATCCAGGAAGTTCCAAGCCGAATTTCATCCCAATTGATCTGAATCGGATCTAAACCGCCGCATTCAACAACAATATTATCAAAACTAGAAGACATCATTGTGAATCGTTTTACATTTGCCAGGTTTGTATCGAGCGTTGTTGACGTTGGATCAGGATCGATCCACATAAATGTCCTGCATAATGAAGCGCCTGACATGATCGTTTCAGTCACAAGCCACACGGGGTTGCGATCACAATCGAGAGTGGATACATCTGGTTTGATTTCACCCGGGGCGACATTAGATGGCCAGCCGCTGCCTGCTCCAAATTTTGTGCCATTCCCTAATTTACCTATTGCTAATAATTCCGAATTTCCGGAAAACAATTTAAAGAGATACCATGAGCTGTCCGTCGGAATTCCATTTGCCTGGAAAATAAAACTTGTCCAATAAGTTGCGCCTGCAGTATTGGGCCAGGTTGAACTTAATTGCCGTCTGTATTGAGTATTCCCCCAATTTCCGTAGCAAGCAGCTGTAAGGTGGTTGCCGACATTGGGGACATGATGAGTGAGATTGAGATAGTCCAAGGGAATCGTTCCGATAACTTCAAACCCTGGAGTTCCATCATCGTATTTCCAGGCTCCGGCAAATCCATCTATTGCACCGCCTAATCCGCCGAGCGTATCGCCCGTTGCATATTCGAACGACTCGCGTGCAATAAAACTATTGGGAGATGTGGATTTTATCGTATTCTGCAGAATAGAAATTGTATTACTCGTCTGATTTACGACTAAGAGATCAGATTTAGCATCACCATCAACATCGACAACCGCCAACTGAAAATCGAGATCCTGTCCGGCGCTCACTCCAACGGCAAAATCAACTTTGGATGCAAATGAGGATGAATTGATGTTTCCAGAAATACACATATTGTGTAAAACAGAGACTGTATTGTCGGATTTATTTCCTACAATCACATCAGGTCTACCATCTCCATCTAAATCTGCAACGGCTATGCCGGAAGGGCTTCTCCCCGTGTTGAAATCTACCTTTGAGGCAAATGATCCAGAATTGATGCTTCCGAGGATGCAGGTATTACGAAATATGGAAATTTTATTTCCTGCACCACCATAAATGGCAATTCCAAAATCTGGCTTATCGTCTCCATCAAAATCTGCAATTGTAATACCCGCTGGTGTGGAATCTACCGAGAAATCAATTTTGTCCGCAAATGATGTTGAATTGATACTTCCAGTTGAACAAGAATTACGAAATATTGAAACGGTTTTGCTGCCGTAATTTGTGACAGCGATATCCGGTTTACCATCACCATCAAAATCTGCGATTGCTACTCCAATCGGTTGTATCCCCGTGCTAAAATCTACTTTAGGTGCAAAAGTTATACTGCCGCCTGCGCTTGTATTTTGCAAGACTGAAATTGTATTACCGCCTGTATTAAAATCTGTTACAACAACATCTAGTTTACCATCACCATTAAGGTCTGCGATTGCTATTCCATCTGGGCCAGGTCCTGTTGTTAAATCAATTTGATTAGAGAATGATCCCGAGGTAATACTTCCACTCGCGCATTTATTGCGATATATTGAAACTGAATTTCCGCCATTGGTTATTGCCAAGTCCTGTTTACCATCTCCATCGATATCGGCCGTAGCAATATTAATAGGATACCTTCCTATATTGAAATTTACTTTAGAACCAAATGATTCAGTTGTAATATTATCCCTTGAACTTATATTTCGAAACACAGAGAAATTATTGCTATTTGAATTAATACATAGCATATCTGATTTGCCGTCGGAGTCTAAATCCGCAGCTGCAATTCCAACCGGATTTGTCCCTGTTGCAAAATCGACTTTGGGAGCAAACGATTTCGCATCAATAATTCGTGAACTTGGGAATGTAACGATGAACGGCTTATTCGAAACTGCCGTCAAACCGGTTGACACATCCGTTACAGTTATCGGCTGATATGTCGCTCCTGTTGGCACCGTTACCGTAAGCATATTCGAATTGGCTGCTATTACTTTTGCTTTTACTGCACCAAAATAGATGATATTATCGCTCACTGTGGTATTAAAGTTTTGACCACGAATGGTTACAGTTGTCCCGATAGGTCCAGAGGTTGGAGTAAACGAAGCAATGGTTGGAGGTTCTGTGACAGGTGTTATTGTCCCTGTCCCCAGTCTGGCATTGCCCCAATGCAAGGTCTGATACCAATAATCAAAAATTCCTGAAGGGTTCCACCAATTTGTCACAGATTTACGACCTGTTCCATCGTTATCGTGTGTTTCTAAATTGAAACTGAAAGGCGTACCTAATGTTGGATTGATGCTCAAACTATCTAACGATAATTTAAATTCTACGGTGTAGCCGCTTAAGGAAGAGCTAAACACAGAACTATTTCCATCACCTAAAAATTTCTTCCACTTATATTGGAGGCCATGACCATAAGCAGTTTGAACTGAGTCAACATTTTGCGGAGGTTTTAAAGAAAACATATACTTAGGGACATCGAGAGGCATTGTATTATGACTGTTAGTCGCATCTATGTATAACACGATGCCATCCATCTGCCAATCTATACCCGGCGCGATATTGACGATATCGTCGTTTACCTGAAAGAATCCGTATAAATAGTTATTATCATAAAGGCCGTAGAATCTCCATGATTGATCCTGAGGATCGGCTGGATAAAGGCCACCCTCGACGTTACGACTGCACATAGTGAGTTGATTCGACTGTTTCCAAACGGCATCCAAATCACCATCAATTGCTGGAGGAACTGAGGTCTTCAAGAATACATATTGAGAATCGGCTGTCTGACCATTGGGTTGATTTTCATCGGTGAGGATTGCATCACCCCAATGCAAGGTTTGATACCAACTATCCTCTATTCCCGTCGAGTTTGCCCATTTTGAATGATGAATTCTCCCGAGGCCATCGTTGTCGTTATCACCTTGTTGACATTCAAGACTCACCTGAGTACCTGCTATTGCCGGAATGCTCAAATTTGCCAATGGGATGCTGAATTCCACAAAATAACCGCTGGGACCACCGCGTTTGATAGAAGCTGTATCTAATAACCATCTATACTTAAGACCATGGCCATAGGCAGTCTGAACCGAATCGATCTTTTGGCCCAGTCTGAGACAAAATTGATACTGAGGAGGTGTGAGCCCGGATGATGTGGTATGGGAATGACCTGCATCTATTAAAAATTCAATACAATCCATTTGCCAATCAATTGTTGATATGGTATCGACAACATTATCCTGTGAATAGAACAAACCATAAATATTATAATCATCCCAAAGTAATTTGCTCCAGCCAGATAAATCTGCCCAGGAAGTCGGGAAACTACCGTAGTTAAAATTTTCCTGCCACGTACATGCCACTGCATTCCATACCGGATCTACTTTGCCATCGATCACCGGTGCAATTCTTGTCTTCGGAATCTTATAGGAATTACCTGTGACGACAGGAGGAGGTGAATCACTTATCGTATTCTGTAATACCGAAATTGTGCTTTCATGACTATTCGCTACAACTAAATCGGGTTTGCCATCGCCATCCAGATCTCCAATGGCAATACCGTAGGGATAACTACCAGTAGCAAAGTCTGCCCTGGTTTCGAATGAACTGCTGGTGATACTCCCTTGATTGCAATTATTTCGTAATACCGAAATTGAATCACTTTTACATCCGATTAAATCCGGCTTACCATCTCCATCCAGATCACTTAGTGCTCCAACTGGGAGGGTGCCGGCAGGAGCAATGCTCACCAGAGGATTAAAGGAATTACTCGAAATGCTGCCGCTCGTGCTCACATTCTGAAAGACTCCCGTGCCGGTATTTATCGATACAGCCAGATCAGGTTTATTATCTCCATCCAAGTCCCCTATTGATATACAAGAGGCACTGCTCGTGGCTGCAAGTTCCACCCTTGGCGCAAACGAATTGCTTGATATACTGCCCGTAACACTTATATTCCGGATCGCGGAAACAGTGCCGCCTCCATAATTCGATGTCACCAGATCCGGTTTTCCATCTCCATCCAAATCACCTATCCCAACGGTGGTAGGATTGCTCCCAGACGCAAAATCCACCTTGCTTGCAAAAGAGATGCTGCCAATAGTGCTTGTATTCTGAAAGACACAAATTTTATTACCAGGAAAATTGGGAGCAACAATGTCTGGTTTTCCATCCCCATCCAAATCTCTTATCGCAACACAATAAGAACGCCCATCTATCACGAAATTTACCTTCGGTGCGAATGAAATATTTCCGCTGCTGCTTGTATTACGAAGAACTGCTAATGAGTCCTGGTCTTGAGCACTCACCAGCACGATATCGAGTTTTCCATCGCCATCTACATCAGCAAGAGCGACAGAGGATGGTTGCAGACAGGACAAAAAATCCGCTTTTGCAGCAAATGAGCTGTTGGAGAAGCTTCCCACCGTACTGGTATTGCGATACACGGATATTGTATTGCCGCCGAAATTTGTTGCAACAAGATCGGGTTTGCCATCACCATCAAAATCACCAATCGCAACACCATATGGATTGTTTCCAGAAGTAAAATCAATTTTTGATGCAAACGATGATGTATTAATGATACGTGAGCTGGGAAAAGTAACATCAAAGGGTGCATTCGTGCACGCCGTCAACCCGTTCACTGTTACTGTGATTGGCTGATATGTCGCTCCTGTTGGCACCGTTACACTAAGCGAGGTTGAAGTGACTGTTGTTACCGCTGCTTTCACTGCACCGAAGTAGACGATGTCGTTTGCGGCAGATGGATCGAAGTTTGTTCCAGTGATGGTTACTGTTTTTCCCACAGGTCCTGAGGTTGGAGAAAAAGAGGTGATCGTTAAAGGTGCAGCAGGCGTTACACTTACTTCATTGCTATACCCGCTCTCCAATCCCGAGGTATTCACTGCCGAGATACGGAAATAATATTTTGTACCATTAGCCAAGCCCGTGAACAGTTTTACCGTGTCGAGTGACGAGTTTGAAGAGGAGTCAATTTTTATTGTCGGATTGGGCGACGTGCCGCGATAGATACGATACCGGAGGAAATCAGACTCTGTGTTCTTGTTCCATTTGAGCGTTACCTGACCGTTACCGGCCTGAGCAAGAAGATTTCGAGGAGTAGACGGTGGATAAGCAACAACTTGAACACCAGTTCCCAGCTTGGCATTGCCCCAATGCAGTGTGTACTGCCAAAAATCATATGATGCTGACGTGTTCCACCATTCCGTATGGTGTTTGAGACCAGTTCCATCATTGTCGTTGTCATCTGCTGCAAGTTGTAAACTAAATGCCGTGCCCGTTGTGTTATTAATGCCTAATCCTGCCAGTGAAAATTTGAATTCTACGTTGTAGCCGCTGAGCGACGAACTGAATAATGAATCATTGCTATTCCCGGTAAATTTCGTCCATTTATACTGGAGTCCATGCCCAATGGCATTTTGGACAGAATCAATATTTTGAGGGAGCCGCAATGAAAATTGATACTTGGGTGGAGTAATTGGACCTACCGTTGTATGTGTATGCCCGGCGTCGATAAGCATAAGTACGCCGTCCATCTGCCAATCTACAATACCATGTTCAGAATCTGCGACATCGTCATTTACCTGGAAGAATCCATAAATATTGTTATCGTCGTACAGGCCATAAAATCTCCACGATTGGTCCTGCGGATCTTTCGGTAGTGTGGCAGGTCCGTTATTGAACCTGCGGGCGCACATCGTGACCTGGTTCGCCGATTTCCAAACGGCATCCAAATTACCATCGATTGTCGGAGGAACCGAGGCCTTCAAGAAGACAAACGTGCTGTCGACCGTCTGGCCATTTTGTTGGTTTTCATCGGTGAGAATCCCATCTCCCCAATGTAAAGTTTGATACCAATTGTCATCTAATCCTGTCGAATTTGCCCACTTTGAAAGGCGTATTCGACCCTGACCGTCATTATCATTCTGCTGGAATTCAAGACTCACCTGTGTTCCTGCTATTGCAGAAATGCTTACGCTGTCCAGCGGAATACAGTATTCAACAAAATAACTACCTGGACCATTGTGTTTCGTTGAAGCCGTATCCAACATCCATCTATATTTAATGCCTTTACCGACAGCAGTCTGCACCGAGTCGACCTTTTGTGCCGGTCTGAAACAGAAATGATATTGAGGAGGAGTGAGACCGGCTGAGTATGTATGCGAGTGACCTGCATCGATATAAAGCTCAACGTCGTCCATCGCCCAATCAACTCCCGAAACGGAATCGATTACATTGTCCTGAGTGTAAAATAAACCGTAGAGGTTCCTGTCATCCCACATCAATTTGCTCCAGCCGGATAAATCCGCCCAATTGGCTGGATGACTCCCGTAGTTAAAATATTGCTGCCAGGTGCAGGCGACGGCATCCCAGACCGGATCTACCTTGCCGTCGATCACCGGGGCAATTTTTGTCTTCGGGATTTTATAGAAATTACCTGTGACTGCAGGAGTTGAGGAAGAACTTGCACTATTCATCATTATCGTTACTGTATTGGAACCAGCATTTGTTACGGCAAGATCTATTAATCCATCGCCATTCATATCACCTGAGACGACTGACATCGGCGAGTTCCCGACACTCAGGCTTGATGTCCGGGTGAATGCTCCGCTCCCATTATTGATTAAAATGTTCACGGTGTTGGAAGTATTATTGGCTACAGCAAGATCTTGATATCCATCACCATTCCAGTCGCCCGAACTTACTGAAACAGGAAGATTCTCGACGCTTGGTGTTGATGATTGTGTGAATACTCCGCTTCCGTTATTGATCAAAATGGAAACGGTGTTGGAGCTCTTATTTGCTGCAGCAAGATCCTGATATCCATCGTTATTCCAGTCACCAGAGATAACCGAAATTGGTGACGTCCCAACATTCACTATTGATGACTCTGTGAATATCCCGCTCCCATTATTGACAAGGAGAGTAACCGAATTGTTCGCAAAATTCGCTACCGCAAGGTCAAAGTACCCATCGCCATTCCAATCACCTGAAATTACTGATTGTGGATTAAATCCCACGCCCGATGTTGATGTTTGTGTGAATTGACCGCTTCCGTTATTCATCATGATAGAAATTGTAGCAGAGCCCATATTCGCTACGGCAAAATCGAGATATCCGTCGTTGTTCCAATCTCCTGAAGTGATTGAACTTGGACTTGCGCCAACACCCGGCGTTGATGCTTGTATAAATTGACCATTACCATTATTCATCAAGATTGAAATTGTTGAAGAAGCCACATTGACCACTGCAAGATCCTGAATCAAATCTCCATTCCAATCACCCGATATGATTGAACGCGGGTTATTCCCAACCCCTACTGATGATGCCTGTGTATATTGACCACTTCCATTATTAATCAAGATCGATACGGAGTTCGCATTACTATTGGCCACAGCAAGATCTAGAATCCCGTCGTTATTCCAGTCCCCTGCGGTATGAGCATATGGAGCATTTCCAACTGAAGGTGATGATGCCGGTGTGAATGCCCCACTGGCGATATTGGATTTTATTGTAAAGCTCCAACTGCAACTTTTGCGCAGTGAGTCTCCCGTAGCGCTTTTGATGCCCCGCGTCGCTGTCACGACTACCAATTCACCAGGACTGAACTGTTTATTCGGTATAAGCGTTGACGTTTTCGTTGTTGCGTTATAACTGATTACTGCCGCATGCAAACCGCTCTTCGAGCCATTTATTCTCACGGTTGAATTCGTGAGGGTCGATTCATTGATATCCTGATCGAATGTGATGCCGATGGTTGTATTCGTTCCTACGTTCAGGGCATTACGCGTTGGCGTGAACGAGGCGATGTTGGGTACAAGCGGCCATGGTACATCACTTACCAAGACCCCTCTTCCGCGTGTTCCCGCATATATATGTTCCCCATCAACAGTAAGCGCAGTAACAGAATTATTTGAAATTCCGGAATTGAAGGCACTCCAGCTCGTCCCGTTGTTCGTTGAGAGAAATACGCCACCATCGGTTCCTGCTAATATGTTCGTCCCGCTGACTGTAAATGTGTTAATGAACTTATTTGTCAATCCAGTGTTGACCGCGGTCCAGTTTGCCCCGTTATTCGTTGAGAGAAACACTCCAACACCGCTTATCCCCGCAAATATATTCGCCCCGTTGTTAACGAGCGAAGTCGCATATGCATATGACAAGCCGTTATTTACCGATGTCCAGCTTGTTCCATTATTTGTTGATAAAAACACGCCACCATCAGTTGCCGCAAAGAGATTGGTTCCATTTAAAAGAATATCTTTTACCGCTAAATTTGTCAATCCATTGTTGATGGCTGTCCAAATGGCGCCGTTGTTCGTTGATAAATATGCTCCTTCGGTATTTGTTCCTGCATAGAGATTCAATCCATCCGAAACAACCTTCATCACTGGAGAGGATGGCAAGCCATTATTAATAGCTGTCCAGCTCGAACCATTGTTCGTCGATACATAAATGCCCGGAGCATTTGTAGCGGCATAGAGATTTGACCCATTGAGTGCCAGTGACATGACACGTGTACTCGCCAATCCATTGTTTATCGCTCTCCAGTTTGTTCCATTATTTGTTGATACAAATACCCCTCCTACACCATTAGTTCCGGCATAGAGATTTGATCCATCCGTGATAAGAGATAGGACGTCAGGGCCTATCAGACCGCTATTCACAGCCGTCCAACTCGCTCCGTTGTTCGTTGATAAGTAGATCCCTCCGCCATTATCTGTTCCTGCGAATATAGTAGACCCTTTTACCAAGAGCGAATGTATATATCCATCTGTCAATCCATTATAGAGCGATGTCCAGCTCGCTCCATTATTGGTCGATACATAGACACCGGCTCCGCTTGTTGCAGCGTATATCGAAGATCCATTGACCGCAAGAGCATAGACATTTCCTGCTATCGATCCATAGACCAATTTTGTCCAGCTCGATCCATCATCTACTGTCATATATACAGCGCCATTACTGCCTCCTGCAAAAAGAGCCGTACCATTAGTAGCAAGCGTGATTATAAACGATTCGGATAAGCCGGTATTCTTATGTATCCAGCTATTTCCATTATCAATGGATGAAAACACGCCCCCACCGTCCGTCACAATAAAAAGAATCGAACCTTTAAATATTATTGAACTGATACGCGTACCCCATAAGCCATTATTTATTGCCGTCCAGCTTGTTCCATTATTCGTCGATTTAAATAGACCATTGCCGTCTGTGCCGGCGTAAATAGTTGATCCACTTACCGCAAGAGATTGCACAGGAGCATCCGTCATGCTGATACTCACGTTCGTCCAGCTTGTTCCATTATTCGTAGATAAAAATACACCTCCATGGGTGGTCCCTGCAACGAGATTCGATCCATCCGCCACGAGCGAGAAGACATTAAAATCCGACAACCCGTTGTTCAAAGCCGCCCAGGTCGCTCCGTTATTCGTGGACGTATACACACCACCACCAAAAGTGCCGGCATAAACATTTGAACTGTTCATTGCAAATGCATAAACAGTAGCACCATACGGTCCATTCGTTTGCTGCCAGTTGATTTGACTGAATGCAAATTGATGCGAGAGGAACAGGAAAAAGAATGTACATTTTGCAAGGACGGCGTACTCTGTCAAGGCTCTCTGTGAGAATGGTTGGGAATCCTTGACAAGCGTGACTGTTTTAAGATTCCCGCCAGAAGCATGCGGGAATGACATTGCGTGTATGGTTTTCATCGTATCACCACCCTTCCTCCGACAAGATCTCGGATGGCAACAGGTGTATTCAATGTATCACGGTAACTGCAATCGCTCCTGACAAAAGTAAAATCCGCATTTCCCATCGTTAACGCACGGCACTTGAGGACAGCAAGCGTGCCGCTCCCGGAAACGCCTTTCGGATGTCGTCCGACGGTGGCAATATCCACCAGTATTGTCCCCGTTGCATTATCAATCGTGGGAAGCAGTATAGCGCTCCCGCCGTTGCCCTGCATCATCGATCCCGGTGATATCGTATCAACAGCAACCTTTGCAGGATCATATCGAATCGACAGCCGGGCTCCATAAAGCGAATTCACTTCTTCCGCAGAGACGCTAAAAGTGAACGGCTGGCCTACCGCGGCATATATTCTGCGTGGAGTAAACATTGCAGACGGACCTTTCACCGCATCAACGGTAAAGAGTGTCACATGCGGATTTGATTCAACTGACGTCGTATTCAGATGTAAAGCTCTGACGATAAACGTATGCTGCCCTTCATCCAGATATTCGAGATACGCAGATGTGTATCCGGCAGACGTTGACCAGCCACTACTATCAATCATGTATGAAAATTGATAAGCAGATGAATTCCCCTTCCAGTTAAATATGACAGATTCCGTTGTTATAATATCACCGTCTTCTGGTCCTGAAATAATCGTAGAAAAGGGACTAACAAATGTACTGCTCGCCGTATCCATCGGATTCGTAAAAATCTGTGGAGGAGTCAACGGCGCATCACACCCAGAGAAGCTGAAGGCAATAGTCACTACTAATATTGCCCCCAACAGAAGAATTATTGAATATGGATGATTCGCTTTCACGAATTAGAGTCCCATGCTGAACTCAAACTTAATCCCATCGCCGATAGAATTTAATCCCACATTTATTCCGCTCGTTTTGTCGCCCCGATAGCCAAATTCGGGCGGAAAGATCAACGCATCGACAAAGCTCAATACATACACCGCGCCTGCGGCAATCAAAGAGGTATTCCTCATTTTTGCATCGGTATTTATTCCATCATACAACGATTCAATTTGTTCCCGATATTTTGCTGTCTCCGCATTCAGCGTTGCATTACGATAACCGGCACTTGCGGCATCATAGTCATTTTTCTTCTTGAGATAGTCGAGCAGGAAGTAAGCGGAAGCCCCGGCCGAAACGGCAAACGCTCCGGCATAGAGATATCCTCTGGTCGTTTGCTTCTTATATAACTGATTTGCCCCTGGCAACAGCATCAGCCAGTATGCAGTACTTCGGACGGGCCGCATGGAAATGAACATATTCGACCTCTGTCCGGGATAAATTGAAGCTTCCATACTCTTTCGACCCAGACTGGGGTGGTTGATATCGATGACATGATTACCGGGCATCACATTTTGAGTCGCTGCATTTTGTCCAATTATTTTTCCATCGATAGAAATATCAGCGAGTACATCGGTCGATATATTTAAGATGCCGACTTCTTCAAAATCTGATGCTCTGACTGTTGTTGTCTGCGCCTTGGCGATGGAGTACATCTTGGTCTGATCCCCGATTCGAGGGTGTGTAATACGAATCCGGTGCATCCCGGTATCCGCTTCCACCTGCCCGATTCCGCCAATCAATCTGGAATCGAGCCAGATTGTTGCACCATCCAAACCTGTAAACTCGAAGAACCCGAACTTCGGTACTAGTTCGGCGTCGACCACGGCGGTATCTCCCCGTCCAACCTCCACGGTCACCTGGTAATCGTCATAATGGTTCTTCCGAAGAACGACGTCATGGCTTCCCCGCTTCGTTTGAGTTACATAATTCTGACCGACCGTCGCCAGAAGACCATCAATAAAAATTTGCGCTGCGGCGCTTGACCTGACCGCGATCGCGCCAAATGACGGGCTAAGCTTAAACGGCGGCGGATGTACAACACTGTCTTTATTGACCATGATCTCTGTAATCAGAGTGTCATAATTTTCGTGCGTGAAGATCAGCGTCCATATTCCCGCCCTGATCGACTTGAAGTGTTTGGGGGTTGTCCATTCTCCTTCCATATCCGGCAGGACAAGTTTGCTGCCGCTGGGATCAGTATCGACATAGAGCGAACCCCGCCCGCTCGTCGTTCCGAATTTTTGCGGGAATATTTTGGGCGATACTCTGATTTCGTACAATTTCAACTTTTGATAATTAAACGGCGGGAGGACCAGACTTTCATAATCGTCCGCGACGATCTTAAAAATGTGTGTGCCCGGCGACACGAGGACATCCCAGTCTCCCGATGAGAGTTTCACCACTTTCAAGATCCCCCGGTTGCTGTCAAACCGGAGGTTGGGAATCCTGGATGTGACATGGATGATGCTTTTATCTGCATCGGTGTTGATTCGGGTCGATGGATCGGGACCCTCATAGCCCATCTGGCCATTGAGTCCCTGACCCACAATCACAACGGGAAGGCCGAAGAGAACGATGAAGAATATTATGGCACTGCGGGTGATCACGTTCCTCACATCAGTATGACATCAAAATCGTCTAAGAAATTCGTTATTTAATATCTTATCGTTCTCTTGATGAGCAGAGTATCACTCAAGAGATCGAATAAGCGTGCAGAGTTTAACAGATGGTGTCACTTAGTCTCCTCCCCAGCGGTACGAGAACGCGACATTCGCTGCGAGAAACGACGGATTATAATTTAAATCGCTCGAATACGGATTACCCATCTTGTCCCATGTGCCGGATCCAAACGAGCCGCAGAGTTCAACAGACATCGCATACTGTTTGGTAATACTCATGGTAACACCGAAGCCTGTACCCAAGCTAAATCCGCTCACACTGCTGATGATAGTACTTGAATTTGATTCGGGCGTCATATCTCCCATCACGGCACCGGCGGTCAGGAACCAGTACGGTTCAACTTTTCCCCTGAAAAAAGTCCACCGTCCTTCAATCCCCAAATTGAAAGGACCGAACGAGAGGTTTTCTTTTTTTTGAACACCATCCAGAATAAATTTTTGTTCCGAAAGCGTCAAGACGTATCCGGACATCCGGACTCCGGCCGATAAATGCGATGAAAAATGAAACCGATAGAAGAGGCTGACAAATATTCCGCCCTTGACGGAAGGTACATTCCCTGCAGAGTCCGTGAACATATTTTTTTCGAAAGCGACTGCCCCGCCAAATCCGATTCCGGCTTCACTCGGATAATAGTGCACCAAATCTTTGTTCTCCCGTAACCCGTTGTCCGTGAGATCAATATCATACGAGAGTTCGTCATGGTAGGCCAAATCAATCTCCACCGCATGTTTCCCCAAACCGAGTTCAAGGCTCACGGGGGATTTCCCCGCGTCAGCTCCATCAATTTTTATCTTGGCCTCCGGAGGATTGGTCGTCAAGTGATAGCTGCCGACGCGCCTGACCAATATTTTTTTATCAGTATATCCATGTTCATCCAGGATAATCCGGTAGGCCATGTCTTCGCATGACATTTTTGATATCAGAATCCTATGCTCACCGATCGCCATGGAGGTATCAATCGGCGTTTTTCCAATGATATGGCCGTCGATCGCAACATCCGCCTCGGAAGGATCCGTGCGCAGAAGGAACGCGCCGGTGACTTTGGATAATTTTTTTTCATCAATGAATGATTCTTCGGTGAGATTGATGTTAAAGACCAGCGATTCGTAGTTCGGTTTGGATATTTCCACTTTATGCGCCCCCAATTCCAGCTCTATTCGGCCGGGCGAAGTCAATGTATCCTGATCATCTATTTTAACCAATGCACCGACGGGGTTGGTCGTTATGGAATAGATCGACATCACTTTCAGCTTTAATTCGAAACTTTTCTTCTTCCCGTAGTTGAACGGCGGCAGTTCGAGCATTTGATATCCATCTGCAGAAATTTTCAAGATATGGGTGCCTCCGGGCAGCCAGAGATCCCAGTCTCCCGATGATGTCTGTACCACTTTATCGATTTTCCTGTTGCTGTCAAAACGCAGATTGGGAATCTGTGATTTAACGTGGACGTACGCTTTATCCGGTTCGGGATTCACCTTCTGCGTTTCGGACACGGGTTCGGGGACCATTTGACGAATAAGTTTTTGCTGTGCATAGCAGATGACGGACCACGCCATCATAAAAAAGATAACGATGACGCTCCGAGAGACTGCCGAATACCGTAGATGTTTATTCACCTTCGATGATCCCAATACGCTTGTGCAAAATCTGACAGGCCATATTTTCACCAACTGTTTCCATGCAGCATATTATTGTCCGTAACTCACGACATCGAAATCGTACAAGCCGACAAATGTCCCGTCCTCGAACGCCTTGGGCTGCCATGACCGGACATGGATAATCGGTTCTTTGGCATTCCGAAAGTCCATCATCAGGAAGAGATGCCCGGTATCGGAATAATTGGACGAATTCCATAATTGGCGGCATGTAATGCCATAAATTTCAGCGACTTTTTCATGCTGCATGACCTGGACATCCTCAAACCGCACATTTAAGAACGAATTCTTCCTGAATGCATTCTTCCTGAGCCCCTCTAAATACTCCGATTTCGATTGTTGAACCAGCTTGACTTTTGAAGGAGTCAAAAGAGTCATCTTCGAAAAATCATCGGACTGACCTTTTTCCTTTAAGACCGTTCCCACGATGATCAACGCCTCATCCGAATAGACTTTTTGAAGCATATCCAGGTCTTTGTTATTGTAACCCATGCGAAACTGCTCGAGGAAATCGAGGATGAGCCCGCGTGTCAGCGAATCGATCGCTGAATTGCCTTCGGAGATCATTTTTTCATAATCGTAGTTCGGCAGCATGCTTCGCACCGAGGTGATAAGTCCGGCCTTTGAAAACGTAATAATGAGATTTTGGGCCTGGCTCGCCTCCGTTTCACCCAGTTCGACATTGACCGTCAGACTCCGAATATCAAAGAATTCACCCTTCTGACGCTCGACCATCTGTGGTTCATAGATCTTCCGGGCGGTATAAGGTTTGTTCTGCTCGATAAATTTCGTAAAAACATCGAATGCTTCTGGCGAGAATTTATTCCGAAGACTATTCAAATCGCCCTTGCCTTTATTCAGGCGGTTCATCTCCAGAAGAACCGTTTCGAGGATCCCGGAAATATTTTGTTTAATAGCCGGGACATTATCTCCGCCGACGATATTTACCTTGGGCTTGACCTGCGCAAAGAGACAGACCGTCCCAATGCATAAAACGCAGAGCACCCGTACACCATGTTTTTTCTTCATATGATTCCAGGATAGAGGTTAAAGCACTATTGACATTTTACAGCATCAGACCATGACATCCCATGTGTCACCAATAATTTATTTCGACCGTGTTTTTCCCAACACATCAACCCAGGTAATTTTCTTCCCGACAAGCTCTTTCGTCTCCACCGTTTTCGAATGAATGAGATCCATCCATTTTCCTTTTTCTTCTATAATGAGCGCGACCGTTCCGGTTTCATCGAGCACCAGCCCATACATCCCCTCCAACGATTCGAAATCTTCCCTCCTGCCCACAATAATCCGTTTCTTTTTGACCATGGTCCTCAATGCATCGAGTGTGGTCTTTAAAGAAGATCCTTGAGCGATCACTTCCTCGATCGCTTTTGGAATGCGGTTTCCTTTCGTTGTATCCTGATCGGTTCCTTCCTTGTTCTTTTCCTGTGTCTCCTGCTTTTTCCCATCCGCACCGTAGCTGAGCGCGATACTCTTTGAGGAAAACTTTGCCTGCGTCACCTCTTCGGCAAGATTGAGCAGTTCATCCATTTCATCCTGAGCTTTATATTCTATCGCCAAGTCGACTTCCCGTTCCTTTTTTTCTTTTTCGGGGAAGAAAAAAGTCATAATACTATGTCCGTTTTTCACTTTCCCGTCGGTCTGGCCGACTCCATCATAGAATGAAAAATTCAGCGCACTGACCGGAATTCCTCCGCACTCAAAACGGCATTTCCATACCAGATTCGTTTCTGCAATTCTGGTCACCTGCACCACACGTACTTTTGAACTTATCGTTTCGAATAAGTACCGGATCCCCTCGAGGATATCGGTGGAATTCCTCAGGACTTCTCCTGACTCATCTTTTAACGTGTACGTAATCTGATAGGGATGGATGGAGGCAAGCAGATATGCCCAATACAGATCTTTGAATACTATCTCCAGATTAATCGAACCAACGCGTTTACAGTTTGAAAGTTCAGTTTGTACAACATCCAGAAGTTCCAGTATACGAACCTTCCGTTGATCGAACATTTCTCGAACAGCAGATTTTGAAATAGATTTTGTCACCTTATATAATCCATCCGGGGTCTTTTCGACTTTTTCCTGTACATCCTGCAGCTTGACAGAAGATATTGCGATGATGCTCGATGTCGTACTATCCCGGAATGTCCCGCCTACCTCGCTTTTATCATGTTTCAATACGGTCTTTACAAAACTCTGAACTTGCTGAACAAGCCCGGTCAAGGCATCGGATTGGGCTTTTGAGAGATCAACATTTTCCGCAGAGTACGTGTAATATTCCGGGAATGGCTTCATCTCTTGAGCAGAACATTTGACATGGGCAATAAAAGAGAATGAGGCGAGTATAATAAATATTTTGAGGATCACTCTGCTATTCTTAATAATTTTCATAATCCAATCCACCTCGCCTCTCACTAAACCAAATAATTCTGTTCGTGAATATCCACCCATCATTCACCCTCTGCCACACTTTGGCCGGCCGCTTCTATTAATCGCTGTTGAAGCGATCGGCCTTACCATGGTGTTTTCTGCATTCCTTTTACACGACGCTGCAGCGATCATACAAGATTTCTGTAAAACCTTCATTCTGCCTGCAGCTAGGAGTTCCATGAGCAATACTACTTTGGATTCAGTCCGATTGGATCACTCTCCCGGGGCCAAGAATGCATCCTCTCATTTCCAGACTCCGTTCCCCCAAAGATTTGGCCGCCGCTTACAGACAAATGCCGAATTCCGCTGTATTCAATACAGCAATATGAAGCGCATGGAAATGGTCGAATCGTTCCGAATTCTCAGATCCTTTTTACGGCAAACCACAGCTCCCTGATGAATAAATCAACCAGAGCATTCCTGTGCTCACCTGCGGCATTTACATGAATGCAAAAATAAAACGAACAACCCTCTTGAATATCATCAATCGATCTTATTGCTGCTTCTTTGCTTCTTCCACCCTCTTTACTTCATCTTCCAATTCTTTGAAGGTCTGCGTCGCCCGGAAGCGGGTATAGAGCTGTTCGTTCTTTTTGATCTGCTGTAATAATGCTTCATTTGCCGCGCCCACCGGATATTCTACCAGCACATATGTGCGCCATTGATTTCCATCTTCCAGTTGCTTCTGTTTTGTTATGCGGCTTCCGGAAAGAGTTGTTGACACGATGGTCTTATTCGCCTGTGTAAACTGATCGAGCAATTGTGCGTCGGCATTTGTTCCGGTTTCTTCCTGAAACCGCTTTTGAAGACCTTCCACCTTTATTTCAACCTGCCGTCCGATTTCAGTCCGGGCATCCGTGGTGGCTTTGTCGAAGGCAAGCTGAAGATCCTGGGAGGTTGCTGTCTTTGCGGCATAAATAATATTGGGATCCTTCGGAATATTAACAAACCAATCCGGAATATCACCGGTATCGACATTCTGGAGCGGTTTGGTACCGCTGCATCCCAACAGCATGAACGATGTAGAGATGAGAAGGAAACAAATCATTGTACGCATAATAACCTCCTGTAAATGAATGAATGAATATGAGCAACACGAGTTGCCATTTGCTGTTGAATGAGCCGAAGAACATCAAATATACATTACTCCCCTTCGATGTTTTTCCGGTTTACAAATAATTCTGATCGTACCTCTTTTAAAAAATTGTAATGCACTCCAGAGCCCGGAGAGTTATGGGAATCATCTGGAATTTATTCGTATAATCGTCGGCTTCGTATTTTTAAACCGGGTCATACACATTCCAATATCCGCATTGATGTATGTCGGATCGCATACAAGGTATTTCGTTCCATGGACATCGACGGCATCTCCAGCGACATTTCCCTGGAATCGAACTGCGGTCGCCACATGCTCCGGATATTGCAATCCTACCACCTCGTAGTTGATAAGATTGTGGACAAGATATGAAAACAGTATTGCTCTGTCTTCACAATCCGAATACGGATAGAAGAGGGTTTCATCCGGGAAGAATGATTTTTCCCGTCCGAATTGCTCCGGGTCCGTTTTATATTGAAAGGCCGTCTGGACAAACCGGAGTATGATATTAACCGCCTCGGTTTCAGATTTTCCTTTTATGATCTCCGACAACTGCGGCAGGAGTGATTGAACCGCCTCCTGCGAGAATGGAGCATTAAAATAGACTTCGTAATTTGTTTGCGGATAATATTCAAAAAAACGAATCGCATCTTTACTTAACAGGCTTTTCACGTGATATGTCTGACCGCCGTAGTCGAAGGAAAATTCTTTCGTCACTTTTTCGTCGAGTAATGTCGGAATCCAGCGAATTTCAAACTGGAGCGGCCTATCGGCACCGGGATATTTTCCGTTGAATGTATAGAGCGTCGATGGTGAGGCGACCGTCCGGTCGACCTGAGGCGCGTAGAACCTCCTTGCATCATCTTTGACCATGAAGTACTGAACGGAATACAGCCGGTTCTCCGCGGGGAATAACAGGAGTACGACTTTTTCATTGTATCCGATTTTCACCTCATACCCTGCTTTGGACAGGATGAACCATGTCAATAACGCCGCTTCGTTTGAAGAACCGGCATATATTGATTTTCCGGTTTGATACACCAGCAGGACAAATCCCCAATCATTGAGGTGACGCCGATCCCGCTCGTGGCTCATTTGTTCAAGAACCGGCTTATAATCCCATCCGCTCAATGCATCCCAGGCGCGGCTGAATTGTTCCTTGGTTATGGATCCATGAAGATCAATGGCGGGAATATCGTTGTATCCAAACCTCAGAGGAACATCAAAATATTTTATTTCTGCATCATGGGAAAACGTCTTCGGCCCCGCCGGTTTCGTCTCCGGCATTGGTTCCGTTTTCGTTATCGGTTTGACGCTGATGACCGGTTTTATTTCGGATGGCGGCCGAACGGGGGCGGGTCCTTCGTATACCGGCGCTTCGACCGGTTTGGGTTTTTCAATTGGTGAATCGCCCTGAAGCAATTCGATTTGCTTCCATTCCCGTTTCAGAAACTCGGTGAATTCCCTGTCGCGTTCCTCTTTAAACTGCTTAATTTTCCCGTCCTCCTGCTGAAGCCATTTTTCAAATTCCGCATCCTGACAAAAGAGAATTGACGGGAGGGCAAGGAACAAGGATATCCCCATGACAAAACGGGACCACTGAATCATCGTTGGCCCCATTTCACTTCACTCAAGGAGTTGACCGCTTCGGATAGAATAGTTTGAATTTGAGGAACCAACAAATTCCCCTCTGCTGAATCTACACACCGGTTGAACGACCGTATGGATCTTGTACACATTGCTACTCTCCCTAGCAATTACACAATACCACATTACAAGAAATTGAAACCTCTCTACTGATGGGCAGGTGGCTTAATCTACTTCATAATCGAACCAATTGATGTGATTTCCATCAACTCAATGGCCGGATTTATCCCTTCCGGGCTATATAAAATCATCATCTTAAGAAGGGACTCATCCAATATTACATGAGACTCGTGTAAGAGTCAAGCTGTATTCGTGTAAAGTACCCCAAACCCAATTATTTACAACGCGTTGGCAGGAATTTAAAAAGAGGGGTGAATTTCAATCCCAGTGCATGTATTGTACCGATGGAAGTCTCTGAACGATATTACCCACTTCAGGGTTTACTTCTCCATTGTCATAACTGCAATTCGCGTCTCGGATTGCATGACATTTTGTTTCGATAATTTCATTCCGCGGGTGGAAGCAAGAATTTTGGGCAAATCACCCGTCAATATCTGATAGCCATCGACCTCCTGCGTCTCCAGCGGATCAAATTTTTCAGTCCGGGCGATTGCCTGCAGTACTTCAGCACCAAACGGCGCGCTGCATTCAAACTCATGAGGGATCTTGTAGGCGAGATTGCTCTTTCCGGCATCCATAAAGTAATTATCCAGAAGCAAAGACCGTTTACGGTCGGCGAGATGATAAATGAGCCGCACATAACATGGCATATTGACCCGTACAAACACCTCCATCCGTTCACCGTTCGTATACAATATATTTTCCGTACCGTGGTTCGTCCAGACTTCGACGCTCAACCCGCCATCGATCACTTCATCCACGGCAAAATCCTTTTGATCCGCAAAGGCCTCCTTAAAATTTTGAGGCCGCACATCGAAGCCGGCTGCACGCACCACCGATTTCGATACGATCTGTTCCGTACTGGCGATGATAGTCCCATCGGATACTTTTCGGAGTACCGCCTGCAATTTCATACCTTCGGGCAATTCCCAATAAGTCCCATTCAGGACAAATTCTGCGCCGGCGGCTTCTGCATATTCCTTAAGGAGTCCCCTGGTTTTCGGATTAAACTCTTTGGGCTGCTGTACGATCACCCACTTTGCAAGTTCAACCAGCTGGCCCTCCAATGCCTGCTTAAAATATCGCGAGAATGGACTTCCAAGTTTTGTATCCTGGAACGAGAATGGAACGACCATCGTACTCCCATGCTGAGCGGTGATCTGACTTTTCAGCATGTAGGCCATGCCCCAGGCGATATCATCGACGGAGGCAATCGGTCTTTGAAGGAGTTGATCCACCGACTGCTGCACTTCGTTCATGTTCACTTCATCGGTCTTTTTCGCTGTTGTTAATTCCTGCAATGCCCCGGACATTTCTGTTTCGGCGGAAGAGACGATCGCTTGTGCTTCCTCCATCTTTCTGAAGAGCGGATAGCATGCAAGATATTCATCAAGTGCCGGGGTGCGCTGATGGTCATTCAAATATCGTTTTCCGGCGGCGAGATGCGTGTTAATCGATTGACGAAGCTCTTCCGCTTTTTTGCGATTCAGACCGATGAGTTTATCTCTTTTCACATAAACCCATCCGTACCCGATATCATCCCCGTCATCAAAATAGGAAGCGCTTTGAAGCCCCTCCACTTCCAGATTGGAACTGGATTGGACGGCACAATTGAAATAACTGGCGAACTTTTCATTCGCTTCCATTTTTTCCGATTTCGACGTGGCCTCAATACGTACGCGGATTTTTTCTATCAGGTTCTTCTTTGCACCATCCATCGCCGACTCCAAACACGCTGCCCGATTCCCGGCGTTGTCGAGCTTTGCCATGCCAAATCCCGTGACGTACAGCAATTCCGGATAACGACCATCCCTGCCGAGGTTTTTTGCCCAGTCCGGCGTTTGTGCATCCGCAGAGTGTATGATGAGAAAGAGCAAGAAAAGAGAACAGATGCGCAGGTTCATATGTTGGCCCGTTGGTTTGTACTCGAAGGATTCATAAAGCAGCGAACGTGTCGTATGATAAATAATCCTTTACCGGTAGTACTATGGTGTTAGATATTATTTTGTCCGGAGTTCTTCCTGATTCTAATTTTCTGATCGGGATAAATTAATTGGGCGTTCTTAATGAGGTCCTTATTCATTTCAAAGAGCTGTTTCCACTGGAACGGATCTCCCATAATTTTTATTGCGATTCTCCATAACGTATCGCCCTTTTTTACAATATACTCCCCCGTTTTATCTGGGGAATCATTCATGCCGGCAACGAGCGTATGATCCTTATATCCCGTAGAAGCAAATGTTTTATATCTATTGATCAACGATTTCATCGCGGTATCGATTTCCATATCTTTGAGAATGGGAATCGGCTGGCCTGAGTATTTCACAATGCGCTTCGTCGTTTTATCGACCAGGATATCTAACTGGCCTAAATGCTCGCCGTTCTTCCCCGAATGGACCAGAATCGAACTCCCTTGATGTTCCGGTTCTTGAAGAAGCGTCTGCGAATGCGCTCCAATGATAATATCCGGAGCATCGGATTCTTTCGCACATTTACTATCCTTGGAATATCCCAGATGCGATAAGAGAATGACGATATCCGATTTTTGACGGAGCTCTTTTAGTACATTGTTCAGACAGGAACGAACATCGGCAATTTTCAAGTCCTGAATTTTGTCCTTCGGCATCAACTCGAACGGTTCATCCGAAATAACACTTGTTATTCCAAACCGTATTCCTTGAATATCCTTAATCACATATTTTTTAATCGCCGTATTCGGGACACCCTTTATTTCGATGGAGGCAGAAACCAGCGGCAGGGATCTTTTGAGAAGATTCCCGACAACATAGGAATACCCGTTTGCAAATTCCTGATCGCCGAGCGCCAGTACATCGTACCGCATGTTGCCGTACGCTTCCAGCACGAAATCATCCTTCTCCGGAAATCCAACGGATGAAAGGAAATCGCCGCCGTCCAGCAGGAGGCATATCGTACTGCTGTTCATCTGCAGCTGCTGCATAAGCTTCACGCGCCGGTCAAGGCCGCCTAATGGATTTCCGGGACATTCGCAGTTTTCGAGATACCCATTATTATTGGCTGTATAGAGAATGCTGACCGGAATGAGCCGGGTTGAATCCGGCATCTGCCGGCAAATCAAGTACTGAGGTTCCATTGCAAGCAGAACGAATCCCAGGACCAACAGGGTAAAGAAATAATTTATCGTTTTCATATTGTCCATCACTCCTTGTGCACAAATATGAAATCCCCGCCTTCATCTCCGGCGAGCTGTATCACGCCGTATTGCGGTATCTGCCCCATCGGGCTGTTGTTCATCACCGGCTCCTTGATTGAATAATAGAGTTTTTCCGAGGAGAGGTATTTTTCCTTGTTTTCTTTTAAGCGAAGATCGAGATAATGGAGGAACACGCTTTTATCCGGCACTTCTTTTAAGTTGCCGCTGGTGATCGCCTTCCGGCTCGGGGAGGAATAAAGAGTCCGGACAGACTGGTTCGCATTCGTCGAAGCGGCCCGTGTTCTAAAGATACCGCCGGCGAAACACGCATCGCTGATCACAAGCGTATGTTTTGCAATGACGCCTTTTATATTATCCCGGATATCGCTGTTGGACAGCCACATGGACGGTTCATCGATATTCGCATTGCTGGGAAGCCAGTAGCCCTGTTCAAGCTTTTCATCCCAATACCCGTGACCGGCGAAAAAGACCAGCAGATTATCCTCCGGCGATATTTTCTTCCTCAGTTCGGCAAATGTTTTGATAATAGTGGTCCGGTCCGAATTACGCAAATAATAAATATTTTCCTTCTCAAACGTATATTGCTCCGCAAGGGTTTTATAAAATTCATCCGCATCTTTCGTCGGCCCGGTCAGGAGAGGAATCCGTTCATCCGAATATTTTTCGTTTGCAATCAACAGCGCATAATATTTTGATTTGCCGACGATTTCATCGTACTCATACTTTATCCGAATTTCTTTCCGAATGGTGGAATCCGCATTGCTCGCAGAGAGAGAAATAATATTGTGGCCTGGTTTCAATAATATGGTTTGCGTGATTTCAATGGGCTTCGATTGATCGCTGATAAATTTCATCCCCCGCAATTTTTCGTCCTGCACCGGTTCGTTATTCAGCGTTATCCTGACCGCATTATTTTCAGCAACATCCGAAACGGTAAATGTTAATTGGACCATTTCCGATTTCGTGACCGAGTCGGTCGGTGCTATGACAAATATTTTCGGAGGCTCCTTTTTAAGCACGTAGGTCAGGACCAGTGTTTTTGTTGTTTTATTGATGCTGTCGGAGGCCTGGATCTCAAATGCATTTTCACCTTGAGCGAGTTCGAGTGTATCTTCAATAAAGGCCTGACTTTTCCCGTTAAATCGAATCCTGGGCCGAAGGATGGATCCGGTACGGATATTCTTGACGAAGGCCGTATCCACTTTCCGCTCATCCGTTATTTTTGCGGAGAAGTACTGTTTCCCATAATATGATTTTAAGGCATGCGGGGTCAAGATTTCTATTGTGGGCGGCTGATTATCAACAATTTTCTTCACGGCTTTCAAGGCCTTAATGGTCAGCGATCTCGAAATGGAATCACGTGTGGAACTTATCGCAGCAATCCTGATGACGTTGGCGCCATCTTTCATGGCAACATCCGATTCGAACAACACTTCCTTTTTCGGTCCGGCCGTCTGTCGTGCGATTTGTCCGTTCACGTACACCTGGATCGCGTCCTCGGCATTCTCCACGGTGCCTGCCAGTTTTAAATAATCTCCCACGCCGCTCAGATCGAGAACGTCAATCCCTTCAGGAACGGCCGGATTCGTCACACGAATTCGGGCTTTGGGCGAAATGCGCTGGACGAAAACACTCGGGAGAATGGCGCGTTCAACAACCAATTCGAATGTCCACACTTTCCCGACAATATCGATCACCCGCAGCGTGACATTATTGGTTTTCAACGGCAGTTCAAGGATTGCTGAAAACTTTGTCCCTTTTCCGGAGATGCCAATTTTTTTTGACTCCCGCAGCGACAACGACACGAGAGACGCGGATATACTGTCCAGAAGAACGGATTTAATTTCCCTGTTACTTTTAATCACTCCTTCGACCGCAGTTGAGTTTTCTTTCCCCAGCAGCTTGACCACATAGGGATCGTTTTTCCTCGAGACAATTTCATTCAATCCTTTCCACTCATTCGGTTTCAGGAAAATGATATTCGTTCCCTTAATATCGGGCTGACTTCCAACGACATATCGATTATCACCGGATGTCTGTTCACCGTTTTCAATGATAATGGGATTTTGGGCGTCACCGACGAAGGTCACATTTTGATTGAAATCGCTGCAGATGATGTAATAGGCAATTCCATCCATTTGGCCGGGAATAAATTCTCCATAATCCCCTTCTCCCATAGGACGCAGGTTGATGGATTTGTAATTTCCCTCGGTCAACGCCCTGTAGTAGAGCACAACACTCGCGATCCCAACATTATCATCGGCGTGGACCATTTCAGGATATCCCAATCCCCGTTTCGTATGCTGGTTTACAAAATGCCGCAGGAATGGCTGATCGGCATCGATATTCGATTCATCAACGAACGACATCGTGGGATGAGCAACGAAAGGATCTTCGACGGAAGGAAGGACCGATTCATTTCCCTTTTTATCCTTCGAATAAATGTAGTACTGTAATTTAGACTGCGCAACATCGGGCGTGACCTCGATCGGTACGGTGTAGATGTCGTTCATCCCCCTCGACATGGGGAGAGATTCATAGTTGGTCTCGCTCCCGAATTTATAAAATACGAGAACTTCCGAAGCACC
>RPQN01000035.1 GCA_003819715.1 Ignavibacteriota bacterium
AGCGGAGAGAGGGAATGGCCAATGGGATGGCCGATCACTGCATAGTGCTTCATAAAAGATTCAATTCCGATATTGTGAAATACGCAGAGTTTTAGAGCAAGAGCGCAGGGCCGTCAGTGTTTTTTAAAAAGATGTCCAAACGATTGATCTGAGACGAGGCTGGGATATAACTGTTCGAAATCTTTTTTCATATCCGGTACCAAATTGAACGCGATAAAGAATTCGTTTGATGCTTCATCTTTGGAATTCATGGAAAGCAGCACTTTCCCTCTGCTGAAGTACGCCGGTGCAAATTTTGGATCCAATCTGATGCATTCGCCCAATGCCGACAGCGCTTTTTCATTCGATCCCTTTTCGCCCAAGGTATCGCCGAGATCGAACCAGATTTCCGGATCCTTCGGATCCAGGGTGACTACTTTCCGGTAACACTCCAGGCAGTCGTCAATTCGTCCCAGGTTATACAACGCATCCCCGCAGGCATACCAATATTCAGGATATTCAGAATTTATGTCGGCGGCTTTCTGATATTCCACCAGGGCCTGTGCTGTCTGTCCGAGGGCATCGTAGCAGCATCCTTTGCCGAAATACGATTCGTGATGACGGCTGTTTATGGTAATGGCGTCAGAATAACAGGCAATTGCTTCCGTAAAATTGTTGAGTTCCTCGTAGGCATTGCCGAGATTATGCAGTGCCGCTACGTCTTTAGGCTCGTATTGAAGAGTCGTTTTAAAACACCGTATCGCATCTTGAAGCCGTCCAAGGTTTGCGTATCCATTTCCCATATTATACCATGCGGCAGGGAAATCTTCCTTGATCGCCAGGGCATATTCGTAACTCTCTATCGCTTTGGTGAACTGTCCGATCCGGTTTTGGACGATGCCTTTGTTATACCACGCGTTGTAATTATACGGTTCGTGATTGATATGCTCGTTATAACAGCGGATGGATTCTTCAGGTTTATCGAGATAATCGTAACAATACCCGAGTTCGTACCAGGCATCGATATATTCCGGGTCAATTTGAAGTATGCGGTGGAAAATCGATTCCGCTTCCGTATACCGTTCCAGCTTTTCCAGCGTCACCCCTTTATGGAACAGCGCATCTTCGTGGACAGGATCGAGTTCGAGTGCCTTGTCGAACGATTCCATCGATTCATTGATCTGGTTTAAGTTATCCAGGGTAATACCGCGGTTGATATAGGCCTCCGGATCGGTCGGGTTCAATCCCAGGGCTTTCTCAAAGCAGAGGAGTGCATCGTTATACTTAAAGAGATTATTGAGAATCATGCCTTTTCTCTGCCATGCATCCGCATTAAACGGCTCAAACGAGAGCAGTCGTTCGGCGTACAGTAAGGCATCGTCATACTTTTCGTGTTCAAAATAAAATTGAATGATTTCTTCCAGCGCTTCAGGATTGTTGATATCCTTTCCGCCGTTGCGGAGCAATTCACGGAACCGCCGCACATCGTCTTCCGAGTGCTTATTCGGTTTTGGCCCCATATTGTTGTCATCAAAATGATCTAAATTAGACACTGCATACTCCATCTCTAAAGACTACTTATTAATAAAAGAAATTAACGACTTGAAGTCAAGAAATGCCCTCTGTCATCTTTTCAAACCTTGAAATGCTTGTTGAGAAATGATGAGATTTGATTTTGGCGGCAAGTTGGCGTATATTTAATATCTTAAAGAGCAGAATGATTGCTGAAAACATCAAAATTTTACGGAAACGCATCGAACAGACCTGCCAGAAGTGCGGACGGAAGGATGAGGAAGTCCGGCTTATTGCGGTGTCTAAAACGTTTTCGCTTGGGTTGATTGAAGAAGCATTCGAAGCGGGCCAGATTGAATTTGGCGAGAATTATGTTCAGGAATTGCAGGAAAAGCATACAGAGCTTGCAGCAAAAAATATACAGTGGCATTTTATAGGCCACCTGCAGTCGAACAAAGTGAAATATCTTGCCGATTATGTAAGTCTTATTCATTCTGTTGACAATCTGAACCTCGGCAGAGAAATCAGCAAACGGGCCGAACAACACAACCGGATTCAGGACGTGCTGGTGGAAGTTCATACCACCGATGAAGCGACAAAATTTGGAGTCAGGCCGGAACAGACGGTGGGATTGATAAAAGAGTTGTCCTTATTGACCCACCTCCGGATCTGCGGGTTGATGACGATGGGACCGTTTTCAGACAATCCAAACGATTCCCGTAATTCGTTCAGATCTCTTTGTGATCTGAAAAAGCAGATAGAAGCTGAGGGAATTTTAAATGTCCGGATGCAGCATCTGTCGATGGGGATGACGCATGATTTTGAGGTCGCGATTGAGGAGGGAGCAACGATGGTCCGTATCGGTACTGCAATTTTCGGCAGGCGCTTGAAAAACTTGAATTGAAAGGAACAACGATGAAAATTACTCCGCTGGAAATTAAACGACAGCAGTTCAAGAAATCAATGCGCGGGTACGATCCCGTCGAAGTGGAAACCTTTCTTGAAATGGTCTCGAATGACGTGGAAGATCTCATCCGTGAAAATAAAGAGCAGCGGGACCTGCTCCTTCAGCAGGAAACGCAGCTCGCTGATTATAAAAATATCGAAAAGACGCTCCAGCAGACCCTCATGCAGGCGCAGGAGACAAGCGGAAAATCCATTGAGAACTCCAAGCGTGAAGGCGAGCTGATCGTCAAAGAAGCAGAGATCAAGGCATCTCAAATTGTTGAGAAGGCAAGGCTTGATTTTGCGCATGTCAAGGAGGAAATTTCCCAGCTGAAAGCGCGGAAAGAAAGCGTCCTGAGCCGCCTCAAAGTTTTACTCTCGTCGGAATTAAATTTGATGAAAGCGCTCGAGGTGGATGATGAAGAAGGAAAGAAAGATCCTTCGAGGGGGACGGGAAAAGATTATTTGGAACTCGAAGAGATTTTAAAGAAGCTCTGATCTCGCAAGAGAGGATTGACCTATGACGGAACTCAGAAATCAAATAGCACAGACGCTGGAATTTATCCGGACCAAAACGGACGCGAAGCCCGTCATCGGAATCATTCTGGGGACAGGACTCGGCGGATTTGTCAAAGAGATAAAAAAGAAAATAGTGATCGATTACGCGAACATCCCTCATTTCCCCGTCTCCACCGTCGAATCCCACCAGGGAAAATTGATTTTTGGAACGCTCGCCGGGAAAAAAATAGTGGTCATGCAGGGCCGCTTTCACCTGTATGAAGGATACAGTGTCAAGCAGATTTCCTATCCGGTCCGCGTTTTGAAATTCCTCGGGGTAGAAAATATTCTCATCTCCAACGCGGCCGGAGCGCTCAATCCGCTGTTTAAAAAGGGAGATGTGATGGCCATTTCAGATCACATCAATCTCCTGGGCGATAATCCGCTCATCGGGCCGAATGACGATTCCCTCGGTCCGCGATTCCCGGATATGTCGGATGCGTACAGTAAAGAACTGATCGCGCTTGCAGAAGAAGCGGCGCTTGATTTGAAGATCCGTTTGCAGAAAGGGGTGTACGTTGCACTGCAGGGCCCCAATCTGGAAACGAAAGCGGAATACCGGTTCCTCCGTACCATCGGTGCAGATGCGGTGGGAATGTCCACCGTCCCTGAAGACATTATTGCCGTTCATATGGGAATAAGAGTCCTCGCTTTTTCCATTCTCACTGATGAATGTTTCCCGGACGCATTGCAGCCGACGCACCTGGAGGAGGTGCTCAAAGTTGCGACAAAAGCCGAACCAAAAATGACAGCGATTATGAAAGAAGTCATCAAGAGAATGAAGCCCTAATATATTTTTCATACATGAACAATCACTTCACCATCATCATGCGGTCTCACCATTCCCAGGAATGAAAACCTCCGTCTGGAACGGATGCACGCTCCGTCTTTGATGCATCAGCGGTTTCCCGTGTAGAAATTTGATAACGGCCATGTTTAAACAACTCACTGACAAATTAAATTACCACGAACTCGAATCAGAAATCCTGAAGTTCTGGGAAGCCAACGACATTTTCAAGAAAAGTATTTCCTCGCGCAACGGCAAACCGGAATTCACATTTTACGAAGGTCCGCCGACGGCAAATGGCCGGCCCGGCATCCATCACGTGATGGGCCGGACGCTGAAGGATATTGTCTGCCGGTACAAAACGATGCAGGGATTTCAAGTCCACCGGAAAGCCGGCTGGGATACCCATGGCCTCCCGGTGGAGATCGAGGTGGAGAAATCCCTCGGATTTAAACACAAGGATGACATTGTCGGCTATGGCGTGGCGAAGTTCAATGAGGAATGCAGGAAATCAGTCTGGAAATATAAAACAGACTGGGAAGAGTTGACGAAGATGATGGGATACTGGGTGGACCTCCAGCACCCGTACGTCACGTTCGAAAATAATTATATCGAATCCATCTGGTGGGCTCTGAAACAGTATTTTGATAAAGGGCTTATCTATAAGGGATATAAAATTCAGCCGTACTGTCCCCGATGCGAAACGCCGTTGTCGTCTCACGAAGTCTCGCTCGGATACAAGGATGTCAAGGATCCTTCCGTCTACATAAAATTAAAAGTCAAAGGAGAAGAGAACACCTTCTTCCTTGTCTGGACAACCACACCGTGGACACTCATCTCCAATGTGGCAATCGCAGTCCATCCGGATATCGATTACGTGAAGGTGGAACAGAAGGGCGAAGTATTCATTCTTGCGGAGGCACGTCTCTCCGTGCTTGGCGAAGAGGCACACGTTCTCGAAAAATTCAAAGGCACAGCGCTCGCCGGCAAAGAGTACGAACGGATGTTTACATATCATCAGGTGAAAGAAAAAGGTTGGTACGTCGTCCTCGCGGATTTTGTGACGACGGAGGATGGCTCGGGCATCGTCCATATGGCACCGGCGTACGGTGAAGATGACTATCAGATCGGCCGGAAGTACGGCCTTCCGACGATTCATCCGGTGAATAAATCCGGCGAGTTTAATGCGGAAGTCACCGATTTCGCAGGGATGTTTGTCAAGGATGCCGACCAGGAAATTATTCAGAATCTCCGCCGCCGGAATATTCTTTACAAAAAAGAGATGCATCTCCATAGTTATCCGCACTGCTGGCGCTGTTCGTCGCCGCTGCTCTATTACGCGCGCGAATCGTGGTATATCCGGACGACGGAGTATGCAAAGCGGATGATCGAATTAAACAAACAGATCAACTGGATTCCCCCCGAAGTCGGTGCCGGCAGGTTCGGCAACTGGCTGGAAGACAATAAAGACTGGGCGCTTTCGCGAGACCGGTTCTGGGGAACACCGCTTCCCATCTGGCTCTGCGAGAACTGCGGCAAGCAAAAATGCATCGGCAGTGTGGATGAATATAAACAAGGCAGGGATGTCGCTGAACCGCTGGACCTGCACAAACCGTTTGTCGATGCGGTGACGTTTACGTGCGATTGCGGCGGGACGATGACACGGACCCCCGAACTGATCGATGTCTGGTTCGATTCCGGATCGATGCCGTTCGCACAGTGGCATTATCCATTCGAGAATAAAGATCGGTTCGAAAAAGCGTATCCTGCGGATTTTATTTCAGAAGGCATCGACCAGACGCGCGGATGGTTTTATACGCTGCATTCCATCGGCACCTTTTTGTTCGATAAACCGGCGTTCAACAATGTGCTCGTCAACGAACTCATTCTGGACAAGCAGGGGCAGAAGATGTCCAAGACCAAGAAGAACACGGTGGATCCGTTTGAGCTCTTGAAAAAATACAGTGCAGACACCGTGAGGTGGTACCTGGTCTCGCAAAGCCCCGTCTGGCGTCCAACCTTGTTTGATGCGGAAGGGATCGGAGAAGTTCAGCGAAAATTCTTCAGTACGCTGGTGAACACCTATTCTTTTTTTGCGCTCTACGCCAATGTGGATGGATTCGAGAACAACGAACCGGCAATTCCCGTCAACGAACGGCAGGAAATTGATCAGTGGATACTGTCTGAACTGAATTCGCTGATAAAAAATTATACCCAGTCGATGGAAGCCTATGATGTCACCCGGGCAGCGAGAGCCGTGAGTGATTTCACCATGGACCAGCTCTCGAACTGGTACGTGCGCCGCAACCGCCGCCGTTTCTGGAAGAGCGAAAAGGGAAGAGATAAAACGGCCGCGTACCAAACGCTCCATGAATGCCTGTTCACCATCATCCGGCTCATTGCGCCGTTCTCTCCGTTTTTGTCGTACGAACTTTATAAAAACCTGTCGGCAGGAAATCCATCTGCGTTAGAGTCTCTTCCCCTGGAAACCATTCCGAAGACGCATGCCGGGATGATTAATCCGGAGCTGGAGCATCGGATGGAGTATGCAATACGGATCGTCGGGCTCGTGCGCGCGATGCGCATGAAATCGAATCTCAAAGTCCGCCAGCCGCTGCAGAAAATTATTCTTCCGGTGAAATCCGATGCCGACAAAAAAGAAATTGCGCTGATGGAAGAGGTCATCCTTGAAGAAATAAATGTCCGGCAGATCGAATATGTCGCCGATGAATCTGCAATCATAAAAAAGAAATCGAAACCGAATTTTAAATCCCTCGGACCCAAGTTCGGCAAATCTGTCCAGCCGGTTGCCGCACGGCTTCGCGATCTGACGGCAGAAGAGATCAGCACGCTCCAGCGGCAGGGAACACTCCAGCTGCAAATCGACGGATCGGAATATACCATTGATGCCGGCGATGTGGATATTTTGCATGAGGATATCCAGGGCTGGCTGGTGGAGACCGACGGATCACTGACGGTCGCGCTGGATACCGCATTAACCGATGAACTCATTGACGAAGGACTCGCACGCGAATTTGTAAACCGGGTGCAGAACCTCAGGAAAGATTCGGGTTTTGAGGTGACCGACCGGATTCGCATTTATCACGTCTCATCCGAGCGGTTGACGAGAGCGCTCGAACGGATGACATCGTATGTGAAACAGGAAACGCTGGCAGTAGACTTTCAGGCAGCATCTCTTGAAGAAGCAGCGAAATTTGCCGCAAAGAATGAAGATATTAACGGCGAGCAAAGTTTAATTGCAGTTGTGAGAATTTAGTTTATATTTGTGCAGTTTAATTGATTGTATGTTCCATTATCCCAGGAATGCGGGGGAAAACCATGGCAAAGAAAAAAGCGGCAAAAAAACCGGCAGTAAAGAAAACGGCGAAGCGTGTTTCGGTGAAACCCGCGAAGAAAATAATCGTAAAGAATATAAAGACGAAAGCGGTTGCCCCAAAAGTCCAACCCAAAAAGGGGTATAGCAAGTCGGACCTCGAACGGTTCAAGAAAATTATTCTGGATAAACGGAAAGAAATTCTTGAAGAGCTAGAATCGCTGAAATCCACGATGATGGATGTGACGACGGGACAATACGAAATTGAAAATTCGACGTACTCGCTGCATATGGAACAGGGAACCGATGCGATGGAGCGGGAAAAAACATTTCTGTTTGCTTCCCGCGAAGGCAAATTCCTGAATTATCTGGACGATGCCCTGCAGCGGATCGAACATGGGACATACGGATTCTGTTCCGAGTGCGGAAACCTGATCGATAAGGAACGCCTCGAAGCGGTGCCCCACGCGCACCAGTGCGTCAAATGTAAAATGAAAAAAGGCGGCAATTGACCGTGTTGACGGACGGTGAAAAAAGAGCAACATTTAATTTCACTCTTTACGGTTGACTCTTCACCATCCTTGAGATATTGTTTTTCACCAACAAAGATTATTGAGGTTATTCTTGCGAGTTTTGTATGTTACTCTCGGTATCGTTATACTGGATCAGATCACAAAGCTGCTGGTAAAAGGATTCACACTTCCGATCCTCAATTATTATCATCAGGGAATGCAGCTGGGGCAGAGTATTCCGGTCATCGGAGATTTCCTCCGGCTGACGTTCGTCGAAAATCCAGGCATGGCATTCGGGATTGAAATCGGCGGACGATTATTTCTCACGCTGTTCTCCTTCGCCGCCAGTATCGCGATCTTCTATTACATCTATCATGTGCGCAAGGAACCGTTCATTGTCCGCGTGACGCTGGCAATGATCCTGGGCGGGGCGATAGGGAACCTCATCGACCGGATATTTTATGGAGTTATTTTCGGCGAGGGACAATTATTCTACGGCAAAGTTGTCGATTTTATCGATATGGATTTTTTCCAGATCGATATTCTCAATTTCCACATGAGCCGGTTCGCAGTATTCAATGTTGCCGATACTTCCGTCTCCACCGGCATTGTTCTGATGCTGCTGTTCTATCGGAAGTTTGCAAAAATTGGCGAGGAAGAAACGCCAGAACCCGAACCGGGACAAATTCCTGAACGCCAAAATTCTACGGTCAACAATCTCAATGAACCGAAGAACGATGTAGAGAGTTCTTCGGTGAATCCATCATAACCGCGAAGTCTATGCCTCCTCAAGAATCCTCTGTCGAACAACCAGAGGAGCACGAGCAGCTCCGTATTCTCGTTCCCCCCGGTGAACATCGCAAACGTCTCGATGTGTATCTGACACATCGCGTGGAAAACGCAACACGGAATAAAGTACAACAGGCCATTGAAGCCGGAATGGTGCTCGTCAACGGCAAGTCGGTTAAATCGAGTTACCTGCTCAACCCCCTTGATGTTATTGATATTACCTTCCCGCGCCCCCCGCGCATGGATGCAACACCGGAAGATATTCCGCTCGATATTGTTCACGAAGACGCCTCTCTCCTGATAGTCAATAAGCCGGCGGGGATGGTCACCCATCCGGCTTATAATAATTATACCGGCACGCTCGTGAACGCGCTGCTGTATCATTGTAATCATCTCTCCACACTCAATACGGAGATGCGGCCGGGTATCGTGCACCGGCTTGATAAAGATACCACGGGATTAATGGTCGTGGCAAAAACGGACGCGGTCCATGCGTTCCTTGCCCGGCAGTTTGCGAAACGGACTATCGACCGGGAGTACTGGGCGATTGTCTGGGGAAGATTCAAATCGCCGAAAGGAACGATTGATGCAAATCTTGGCAGGAGTAAGCGCGATCGGAAGAAGGTGGCGGTCACCGAAGATGGAAAATCTGCCATAACGGAATATGAAGTACTGAAGGAATTCGAATACCTGTCGCTCGTTCGCCTGCATCTCAAAACCGGCCGGACGCATCAGATACGTGTGCACCTGGCCCATATCAATCACCCGGTGTTCGGCGATCCAACGTATGGCGGCCGCAGCAATACCTGGAATGGTTTGGAAGGGAAGAAGGCGAAGAGTGCGGCAAATCTCTTAAAACTTATTTCGCGGCAGGCACTCCATGCGAAAACAATCGGTTTTATCCATCCTGAGACCAAACAATTTGTAAAATTCGATTCCTCACTGCCGGATGATATGAAAGAAGTGTTGAAACAGCTGGAGGAAGAGGGTCCTCAACAAAACTGACAATCAAGAGGAGGCTAGAGCAATCGTCGATTTGTTTTAATGAAAGGTGAATTTCCCGGTTTTTTCAATATTCTTGGAATTTCGCTTGACTTTTTTTGTTTTACTGGTTAATATACGTCCAGTTCTGAGAATATAATAAAATTCATTAGTACAACGGGTCATAATCAGAAGGAGAAGAATACAATGAAAAAGCCCTTCGCTCTCATATTAATTGGAAGCGCGATGGTGGCGGGTTCATTCGTTGGCTGCAGTAATCACCCTTCGGAAGAAGAGATGAAGCAGTTAAACGATTTGAAAGCAGAAGTTACGTCGCTTGAAAATGGTATTGCCGCACAGCAATCTGAGAAAGCTGCTTTGTTGAAGTCAATTGCAGATAAGGATGCACAACTCACACAGTGCGCCAAAGATAAGGAAGCACTTCAACAGCGTCTAAAAGGCGTCCAATAACCGGGCAGCCCAACAAGGAGAATGAAAAAATGAAATATATTATTCGTTTGAGTATCATTGCTGCGCTGGTGAGTCTCTACGCCTTCAGCTCGTTCGCGCAGGAAGAAATGACAAAAGAAGCCTGGCAGGCCCAGATCACAGAATTAACCACCAAGCGGAATGATTTGAAAAATCAGTTCGCTGCCCTCCAAAAAGAAGTAGCGGATTTACAGAAACAGGATGCGGATAAAGCACAGGCGTTAAAACAATGCCAGGATGCATTAGCATCGGCACAAGGCGAGCAGGAAGCTCCGTTGATTGCAAAACTCGATGCGATTGATGCGCGCTTGAATGAACTTTCACGCCTCTCCAACCAGGATCTCTGGGCCCGGAAGGCGGAGTTGGACAGCGTCCAAAATTGGATTAACGATGCCTATAAGAATCCGAGCAGCGCGATTCAGAAATATCAGGAACGTCTTCAGGGCGAACAAAGCCGTCTTGATGCGTTAAAGAAAACATTGGCAGATATTATTGCAAGCGGCGAAGCAACTCCGACCTACACTGTCGGAACGTGGGCGCGGGATCGCGATTGCTTGTGGAATATTGCAAAGAAACCGAAGATTTACGATAACCCGTTCCTGTGGCCGAAGATTTGGCAGGGCAACCGGGATCAGATTAAAAATCCAGATGTGATCCACCAGGGTCAGAAGTTAAAAATTCCGCCAAAAGCTGCCTTGACACGTGATGAAAAATCAGCATTGAACAGATACTGGTCAAGGAAACACGCACAAGCACCTGCGGCGAAACCATAACGAGGTTTTATTACGCGCAATCTTGCGTGTGTGTACACGGAACGAGAATATAAACGCCCTCACGGCAATGGTATTGCCGGAGGGCGTTTGTTTTTATCTCGGAGAGAAAAGGAGCCGAACGAAAGTTGACTGAAAAGAAAATTCCGCTTGCAGGGGTCGATGTCGTACAATTACTGGGATTTAACGATGCAAATCTCCAAATGCTCGAGGAACGGTTCGATGCGAACCTGACCGTGCGCGGCGATCAGTTGACCATCCAGGGATCGCAATTCGAAATAGGCAAGATCGAGAAAGTGGTCGGCGAACTTATTTACATGCTGAACAAGAACGGCACGCTCAATCCCAACGATATCGATACGGTTATCGATCTCGTCTCGGTCAACGGCTTTACCCCCGATCTTCCATCAGAAACAAAACCGGAAGAAAGCGAAACGGCAATCCTCTACACCAAAACCGGTATCATCAAACCCAGGACGCAGGGTCAGAAACAATACATTCAACAAATCAGGAAGAACGATATCGTCTTTGCCATCGGGCCCGCAGGCACCGGAAAAACGTACTTGGCCGTTGCGATGGCTGTTGCGGCGCTAAAAAACCGGGATGTCACGCGAATTATTCTCGCACGGCCGGCGGTGGAAGCGGGAGAGAGTCTGGGATTTTTACCGGGTGATTTCCGCGAGAAGATCGATCCGTATCTTCGTCCGTTATACGACGCGTTGGACGATATGCTCTCGGCAGAAAAGCTGCGCGGTTATATCGAAAAACGGATTGTTGAAATTGTACCATTGGCCTATATGCGCGGAAGAACGCTGCACAATGCGTTTGTGATTCTGGACGAAGCGCAGAACGCTACGGCAATGCAGATGAAAATGTTTCTCACACGGCTCGGAACAAATTCACGCGCCATTATTACCGGCGATGTGACACAGATCGATTTGCCGACCAAGACAACGTCAGGGCTCGTTCAAATACAGGATATCCTGAAAAAAATTCAAGGCGTGACATTCTGCTATTTTGATAAGAATGACGTCGTGCGGCATCGCCTGGTAAAAGATATTATTGATGCCTATGAGCGTTTTCAGGCGAATGGAACAGGGGAGGGAAAACCCATCGTTGGAACGAAGATTCAATAGAGGAGTTCTGGAAAATCCCTGTTCAGAAAAATTGTCCTGTTGAAGTTGTTGGGTGTGGTAAAACGTTGGTCGATTACAATCCGGCTTTTTTCTTTGCATCCCAGATTTTATCCAATTCTTTCAGCGGAACTGTTCCGATGCGTTTCCCGTGCCTCTGAAGTTCGCTTTCGATGTGATGGAATCGTTTGCTGAATTTATCAATCGATCCCGTCAGCGCAAATTCCGGATTCACTCCGATAAATCTGGAATAATTGACTAACGAAAACAGTAAATCGCCGAATTCTTCTTCGATATGTGCGTGCTTTCTCGACCGTTCTGCGGCGCTTAATTCTTTGATTTCTTCATCGACCTTTTTCCAGACATCCTGCTTCTTGTTCCAATCGAATCCTACTTTTGAAGCTTTTTCCTGTATGCGCATGGCGCGGAGCAGCGCCGGCATCTCTCTGGGCACTCCGTCAATCACCGATTTCCTTCCCTCGGCCAGTTTGATGTGCTCCCAATTTTTCTTTACGGTGTGTGCGTCTTTTGCCACAACATTGGCAAAGACGTGCGGATGCCGCCGGATCATCTTTTCGGAGATGGAATTTATCACCTCTTCAAGGGTGAACGATTTTTCTTCTTCCGCCATGACCGTATGGAGAACAATGTGAAGCAGTAGATCGCCTAATTCTTTTTTGAGCTCATCCGAGTCATTTTGATCAATTGCCTCGATAACCTCATATGTTTCTTCAATGAGGCTGTGGCGGATGGATTTATGGGTTTGTTCACGGTCCCACGGGCAGTCTTTTCTGAGGCGTCTGACGATTTTGACAAATTTCTTAATAGGATCTTCTGATTTTTTCATGGATTCTCCATTTCTGGTTCAGAATACCGAAAAACAATTCCAGAATCAAATGTTTGTTTTTTTGGATGATATTGTTTAATTTGATATGAATTATGGGGCTGTAGCTCAGTTGGGAGAGCGCTTCGTTCGCAACGAAGAGGTCGTCAGTTCGATCCTGATCAGCTCCACAAGGTATGAATTTGTGATACTCTAGATGTTGATTGAAAGAAACGCACGAAGAGATCAATCACAAATGAGCCTATAATAAACATTTAATTGTTGGAGTACTATTTGTCTATCTGGGGTCAAGTCCTGCGCAACAAAGCATTGCCCAACCCCGCCAGGTCCGGAAGGAAGCAACGGTCGGCAAACCGTTTTGTGTGACGCAGGGAAGCTTGACCTCTTTTTTTAATTTTCAATACTGACAGCCACCACCGTTGGCTCAACCGCAGAGCGGCATCGTTTTTTTTCAGACCGTTCACGATTGGAAAACGGTACAACCCATATGGTTTATTCATACATAACCATTCTCATTCTTACCATCAGTCTGGTGCTTCTCGAGAAGCGGCGGACCGTTTATGGTAGAGCGCTCCGTTTCGACCGATTTGGACGAAGATTCACGCAAGTGTTTCCCCACCTTGAATGGAACCCGAATTCAGGCAGGACTTTTCCACTTCGTTTTGAAACTCAGCAGGCTCATCACACATTCTTATTGCTGAAGTGGAAGAGGATTCCGCATGAAAAAAGAAATTATCATCAATTCAACTGCGAACGAACACCGTATTGCCATCCTCGAAGATGGAAAAACGGCTGAGTTATTTGTAGAAACACCCGGTAAGGCCCGCAACGTCGGCGATATTTATCTCGGCAGGATTGCCAAGGTGATGCCGGGTATCCGTGCTGCGTTTGTCGACATCGGCATGAGCCAGGACGCGTTTTTACATTTTTCCGATGTCGGTTCCATCGAAGAGTTTAACACACTTTTTGATGAAGACGATGACGAAAAGGAGGAAGAAGCAGCGGAGGCTGCTGCTCAACCGCCCATGGGCGCTGCACCGGTCAGCAGCGGCAACGGCGAAGCGACAACCGGAGAACACCCCGAGAACAGAGATCATCGCCATGACCAGCAGCGGCGGCGTCATTCCCAGCAAAATATCCCGCAAGTCAACCTGCAAAAGGGACAGGAAATTCTCGTTCAAATTACCAAGGAACCGGTAGGCAAAAAGGGTGTCCGTGTCCGATCGGCGATTTCCATGCCCGGCCGTTTCCTCGTGCTCATTCCTTTCGACGGCAAGGTCGGTGTTTCCAAAAAGCTTTCGAACTTCAAAGAAAAGCGCCGGCTTCGAAAAGTAGTCCGTGCAATGCTCCCGAAAGGATTCGGCGCGATTATTCGAACCGTTGCTGATGGAAAAACGGACGAGATGCTGAAGCAGGATCTCGACGAACTCGTTAAAACATGGCAGGGGATTGAAAAATCGGTGAAAACGGAGAAAGCTCCGGCGCTTATTTACAAGGACATGAACACCACGTCAAGCGTTATTCGCGATCTCTTTCAGGATACGGTAGAACACGTGGTGGTGGATGAAAAAAAGCTTTACAAGGAAATTCGTGCTTACGTTCAATGGATCTCGCCCGATATGCTCAATCGTGTGGAATATTACCGCGAGAAAGAACCGATTTTTGATAAGTACGGCATTGAAAAAGAGATACAGATTCTTCTCAGTAAAAAGGTCTGGTTGAAGAGCGGCGGGTACCTCTTCCTGGAAAAAACAGAAGCAATGACCGTCATTGATGTGAACAGCGGGCGGTATGCGGCAAAGAAAGAACAAGAAATGAATTCTCTCCGCACGAACCTTGAAGCATCGCGTGAAATTTGCAGGCAGCTCCGGCTGCGCGATATCGGAGGTCTCGTCGTCGTGGATTTTATTGATCTGGAAGACGAAAAGAACAAGAAAAAAATCTACGATGAAATGAAAAAAGAATTGAGGAAGGACCGAGCAAAAGTAACGGTTCTGCCGATGACGGAGTTTGGATTGGTGCAGATTACTCGCCAGCGTATCCGTCAAACGCTCCAGTTAAGTTTCAGCGAAGGATGTCCGATGTGCGGCGGCACCGGATTAGTGCAGTCTAAAACATCGACCATGAATCAGATTGAACGCTGGATCAAGAGATTTAAAACGGAGAAGCATGAGTACCGGCTGGAGTTGAAAGTGAATCCGGTCATTGCAGAATACCTTTCTGCGGGAACCATCAGCCGGCTGATGAAATTGCAAATAAAATTTTTCGTGAAAATGAAACTCATTCCTGATCCTGCACTGCCGGCGGATGAATTCAAGTTCTATTCTCTCAGGCAGAAAAAGGATATTACCGATCAGTACAAGTAACGCAACGGGATAACGGAAAATTTTTGAAATCGAAACGGACCGGCAGAGAACATCAAGCCCTGACGGCCGGAAAAACAGGTGAATTGTTATGTTGAAAAAAACTCCATTCTATGCTCTGCATACGGCGCTCGGCGCCAAAATGGTGGAATTTGCCGGATTCGAAATGCCAGTGCAATATTCGGGCATCATTGAAGAGCATCTTGCTGTTCGACGATCCGTGGGCGTGTTCGATGTCACCCATATGGGGGAATTCCTCGTCCGGGGCAGCGGTGCGCTCGCATTTCTCCAAAAAGTGACGATTAATGATGTCGCACGATTAAAGCCGGGAAGAGTGCAGTATTCCGCGATGTGTTATGAAGACGGCGGCATCATCGATGACCTGCTGATTTACCGGATGGAACAACAATATATGCTCGTCGTCAATGCTTCAAATCTTCAAAAGGATCTTGACTGGCTTCTCTCGCAAAAATTTGGCGACGTGGAGATCGAGAACGTGAGCGACGAAACAGCCCTGCTCGCCGTGCAGGGACCAAAATCTCTTGCCACACTTCAACAATTAACGAAGGAAGATTTATCCAAGATCGAATACTATTCCTTCACCCCTGGCGATATTGCAGGCATACCGATGACGATCTCCCGCACCGGATATACCGGTGAGTTGGGATTTGAATTATATTTTAAAAGCAGTACAGAAATCGCAAAAAAAGTCTGGGATGCAATTTTCAACGCGGGCAAAGAATTCGGAATTCAGCCGATAGGTCTTGGCGCCCGCGATACGCTGCGCCTTGAAATGGGATTCTGTCTTTACGGGAACGACATCGATAAGACCACGAATCCGCTCGAGGCGGGATTGGGATGGATCACGAAGCTGAGTAAAAAAGAATTCAACGGACGCCATCCGATGCTGAACGCAAGGGATGAAGGATTGAAACGGAAGCTCGTCGGCTTCACGCTGCCGGAACGAACTCTGGCACGTCACGGTTATGACATTGTGCACAATGGACGGACCGTTGGATATGTTACGAGCGGCACGTATTCACCGTCGCTTAAAAAGGGGATTGGGATGGGATATATTTCTGCGGAACTTGCACCTGCCGGAACAGTGGTTTCGGTGCGTGTTCGAGAGAAAGAAATACCTGCAACCATTGTAGTGTTGCCTTTTTTACAAAATCATTAGCGAGGGGCTAATATGAAATTAGATCTCAGTTTTAGCGCAGGCCAGTTTGATGACTTACAGCTGCGCGACAAGAATGTGGTGGTGCTCGATGTGCTCCGGGCGAGTTCGACGATTACCGTCGCGTTGAATAACGGTGCGCGTGAAATTATTCCGGTGGCCAGTATCGAATCTGCAGTGAAAATTTCCGGAAGCCTGTTTGGAGAAGTAACGCTCCGCGGCGGGGAACGCAACGGCAAAACCATTGAAGGATTTAACCTCGGGAATTCCCCCCTGGAATACAACGAACCTGCGGTGAAGGGCAAGTCGATCATTTATTGTACGACCAACGGTTCGGTGGCCATGGCAAAAAGCCGTTATGCACGCGTGCTCGTTGTCGGTTCCTTTCTCAATCTGACCGCAGTCGTGGATTACATGCGTGACGAGAACAAGGACTTTTTGTTTATTTGTGCAGGCAGGTTGAATTCCATCGGATCGTTCAGTCTGGAAGATGCCGTCTGCGCCGGGATGATGATTCAAAAGCTCATGAAGGTTGAAACGCTGGAGCTGAGTCTGAGCGATTCAGCGAAAGCAGCCCATGCGTTGTATAAATCCTTCGGGCGTTCGATTCTCAAAATGCTGAGAAATTCCGAACACGGAAAATACCTCATGGAAATTGGCTTTGCTGATGATTTGAAAATTTGCGCGGCCGTGGATTCCGTGCCGATTCTTCCGGTTCAGATTGAAAATAAAATCAAAATAAAAAAGGAAGACCCCCCTGTGGTTCCAGTAAGGGAACCCGTACAATAGTATCTTTTATGGCAGAGAATCAACAAAAACCCGAAAAAAAGGAATTGCCGCATCACCGGCGGCAAATTGGCGCGTTTGTCGGCATTCTCGTTTCATTGATGCTGCTGTTGAGCATTATTTCGTATTCTGCGGTCGATCAGGCGAGCGGGGAAATTTCGCTCTGGGATCTCTGGAAGGTTTTTTCGAATGATGAATCCATACTTCTGAAAGCAGAGCGGACACAGAATTGGCTTGGATTGTTTGGATCGGTGGTCTCGAACTGGTTCATCAATTCCACGATCGGGTTTGCCGTGATCATCCTTCCATTCCTCGGATTCGTGTGGTCGGTCTATTTACTGAATGAAAAAAATCTGCGGCGAAAAATTGTCCTGACAAACTATACCTTTATTCTTGCAATCCTCTTCGCTTCGTTTACAGGGTTGCTCAGGCACTTTGACGGGGCGCTGCCGATGGAATGGAGCGGAGTGGTTGGTCACTTCATTTCATTCGTCCTGGTGAAATCAATCGGGATGGCCGGCGCATCGATCTGCGTGGTCGGCAGTTTTATCATCGTTTTGACGCTCTTAATTGATTTGGATTATAAGGTGACGTGGGCAAAAATTCGCGATACCGCTGCCGGGTGGATGGATTGGCTGAGAGAACAACAGGAGTCCTGGAAAACCCGGCGAGAAGCGAGACAAAAAGAAATCGCGGCGAAGCCTGCGGCCACTGAAGTCCGGATCAAGAAACCCGCAGAGGAATTACCCGAACCGACAGCCCGTGTGAAACCATTACCTGTACCGGTCAATCCGGTCATCAAACCTCCTGAGGCGAAACCGGCGGTGGAGGTTCAGGAACCGGCTCCTGTTCCGGAGGACAAGCGGTCAAAAGATTCTGCACTCTCGATCGACATCCTCGAAAAAGTGGTCGAAGCAGAGGTCGATTTTGATGAACGGACGACCGCTGTCGATGAGAATGTGGTCGAAGAAATTGATTATATCTTCCCATCGGTGGAACTGCTGGATATTCACCGCGAGAGCGAGAATGTCAATGAAGAAGAATTAAAAGCCAATGCGGAATTATTACGCGCGAAGCTCTCCGATTTTTCAGTCGAAATCGACAGTGTTTCTGTTACGCCCGGCCCGGTGGTAACGCTGTATGAACTCGTACCGGCTGCCGGAGTGAAAATCAGCCGGATTGAGAGTCTACAGGACGATATCGCACTTGCACTCAAAGCAAAGGGGATCAGAATTATCGCACCCATGCCGGGCAAGGGCACCGTCGGTGTTGAAATCCCGAATCATAATCCATCGCTCGTCACGATTCGCAGTATTATCAATTCCGCAAAATTCCGGGATTCAAAAGCTGCGCTTCCGCTGGCGATGGGAAAATCAATTTCCGGCGAAGCCTATGTGGACGATCTTGCAAAGATGCCGCATCTCCTCATTGCCGGTTCCACCGGTTCCGGGAAGAGCGTCGGCATCAATACCATCATCACCAGTTTGATTTATCGGCTCCATCCGAGTGACGTAAAGTTTGTCATCATCGATCCCAAAAAAATTGAATTGACGCTGTTCAAAAAATTACGGAACCATTATCTTGCCGTCTCGCCGGATTTGGATGAGGAAATCATTACCGAGGCAAATAACGCAGTGCTCGTCCTCAAGAGCGTCGAATTGGAGATGGAGGGACGGTACGACCGGCTGGCGGCTGCCGGTGTCAGGAATCTCGCCGATTACAACGAACGATTCGCTTCGGGGCGTTTGCATGACACGGAGACCATCAAGCACAGAAAAATACCCTACCTCATTGTGGTTATTGATGAATTAGCCGATCTCATGATCACTGCAGCGAAGGAAGTCGAAGAACCGATTGCGCGTTTGGCGCAGTTGGCGCGTGCCGTGGGCATTCACCTGGTTGTTGCCACACAGCGGCCTTCGGTGGACGTCATTACCGGCGTTATCAAAGCAAATTTCCCTGCGCGGATTGCCTATCAGGTCTCATCGAAAATAGATTCACGCACCATCCTTGATATGAACGGCGCAGATCAACTGCTGGGGAACGGCGATATGCTCTATTTACCGTCCGGATCGCCCAAACCGAACCGGATTCAAAATGCCTATATCTCCACGGACGAAGTGGAACGGGTTACGAATCATATCGGCAAACAAAAAGGATACAGCACGCCGTTTAAACTGCCGTCGGTATTGGACAAAAAACGGCAGGCGGGTACGAACACCGGAGTGAGTGAAGATGAATTGTTTGACGAAGCGGCGCATATCGTTGTCCGGCATCAACAGGGGTCGGTGTCGCTGCTTCAACGGAGGTTGAAAGTCGGGTACTCACGCGCCGCCCGGATCATCGATGAACTGGAAGCGGCCGGAATTGTCGGCCAGTTTGACGGAAGCAAAGCGCGCGAAGTGCTGGTCGAAACCGAAGCGGAACTGGAAGTCATACTCAAAAGCCTATGAAAATAAAATTGATGATGGTCGGAGCGTTTATCTGCATGGTCTTCCTGGAAACGGCTGCACAGGAAAAAGAGTTGACCGTGAAGATGGTGACGGAACAATTGCATCACCGGTACGAGATGATTGACGATGCCGTGGTGCAATTCGAACAGCATGTGAAATTCGGCTTCTCGAACATTGAACAGAATTTTTCCGGTATACTCAAAATGAAAAAACCAAAGCATTACCGGATCGAGTCGGAGCATCAAACGATTGTGACCGATGGAATGACCGTGTGGGCCTATTCTTCCGCAAACAATCAGGTCATTGTCGACAAATACAAGGAGAACTCCAATTCAATTTCCCCCGAACAATTTATGCTGAATCTCCCTGCAAATTACTATGCATCGCTCCTGGGGACGGAAAAGCAGGCAGCAGGGAATATGGTTCTGTTGAAGCTCATACCGAAGGACGATCGTTCATTCGTGAAATCGGTGAAAATTTCCGTCGAAGAAAGCGGCTGGCTGTTGCGCAAGATAGAAATTATGGATGTCAACGAAACGGAAACGACCTATACAGTCAAAGACATCAAACTCAATACCAATATCAAAGACAAAATTTTCACGTTTGAGGCGCCGGAAGGTGCAGAAGTCGTGGACCTTCGATAATCAATTCACCATTCGCTATGTCTCCTCAATCCAGAAGCATTGCCCGGTATTCCATCAGTTTCCTGCTCACATTCGGTTTTCTGTATCTCGCATTTCGCGGTGTCAAACTTACCGAATTATGGGAGTCCCTCAAGGGCGCAAATTACTGGTGGATCGCGCCTCTTATTCCCCTGAATATCCTCATGAATTGGGTACGGGCAGTACGCTGGGCTCATCTGCTCGCTCCGATCAAATCGCCGATTTCCAAGCGGAGTCTCTTTTCCGGTGTGATGATCGGGTATGCCATCAACAATATTTTGCCGCGTGTCGGAGAAATTGTCCGTCCGTACATTATTGGCAACCGGGAAGGAATATCCAGAACGTCGGTGTTCGGAACGATCGTCGTTGAACGCATATTGGATTTCATGAGTTTTTATTTTATTGTGTGCGTCGTCCTCTTCGTGTATCCCCATTCGCTCGATCCGTTTGTCGGTCAGTCGGACGCCGTGCGCCCCTTGTTCCTTGCCGGTTCGCTTGCCTGTCTTGCAATTTTTATTCTTCTTTTTTTTAAAGCGGAAGAATTGTTCCGCTTCCTGGCGAAAGTACTCCGGTTTGTTCCAGAGCGGCAAAAAGTGAAAGCGGAAAAAATGCTGGATAAATTTTATTCCGGATTTGCCGTGGCAAAATTGCGGGATAAATTCAGTGTGATTCTGTTTCAGAGTTTTCTCATCTGGGCGTTAAATGCATTGATCATGTTCGTTCCTTTTTTCGCCTTTGAGCCGCTGGTGAAATCAGGAATGGATTTTGCCGGTGCCTCGGTTGTGCTTCTGGTGATATCGTCCTTCGCCTGGATTTTACCTGCCCCCGGTGCCATGGGGACGTATCACTCTTTTTTAAAAGTTGCGATGGTGGGTTTGTACGGAATTGACGAGACAACCGCGCTCAGCTATGCGATTGTGACGCACGAAGTCGGGTATATTGTCGTCATGGTCATAGGCGTGTATTATTATTTCCGCGATCGTCTTCGGGTGTCCGATCTGACCACGGCATCATCAAAAGCGAAAGAGTGAACAGGTGTGGAAGAATACTCATGAAGGATAACGGTATCGCTACCTCTCTTTCAGTATGAACAAAGAATTCCAAAATAAATCAGGAGTCCGTCGTTGAGCATAATTGACACAATTCTTTTGGCAGTGCTTCAGGGATTTACAGAGTTCCTGCCGGTCAGCAGTTCAGGTCATTTGGTGCTGTTGCAGGAATTACTGAATCTCCATGATCCGCAAATGATCATTTTCGATGTCTTTGTCCATTTCGGGACGCTGATCAGTGTCGTATTTGTTTTTTGGAAAGATCTTCTGGAAATTCTCAGATCGTTCCTCACTGCACTCACTGCGATGAAGTTAAAAAAGGAATATGAAAAAACAGAATATTTTCGGCTCGGTGCTGCAATTATCGTCGGAACGATTCCTGCGGGAATTATTGGACTGCTCTATCGGCATCAGATTGAAGCCGCATTTACCGATCCCAAGCTTGTTTCGATGAATCTCGTCATCACCGGTCTTATTCTCTTCCTGACCCGTCTTGCGAAACCGATCAAGGGGAAACGGGTCGGTCTGGTTTCGGCATGCATCATCGGTGTTGCTCAGGCGATAGCGATACTGCCGGGAATATCCCGCTCGGGTTCGACCATGAGCACCGCCCTGTATTTAAAAATATCGCCTTCTCTTGCAGCGAGATTTTCATTTCTTCTTTCGGTGCCGGTGATTGCCGGCGCTGCATTGCTCGAAGGAGTCAAACTGTTCAGACACGGCAATACCCTTGGCGTTATGCCGCTGGTCGTTGGAACGGCGGTGTCTGCGGTCGCAGGATACTTCGCCATCAAAATACTGTTGAACATCATTGAAAAGGGAAAGTTCAGCTGGTTCTCGTTTTACTGTCTGGCCATCGGACTACTCGGCATTATCTTTATCTAAGGAACGAATTATGCAAAAACCAAACCTTGCAATCGGTCTGCTTCTCTTCTTGGGGATTTCCCAATCCATCAACTGTCAATCAGATACAACAAAAGGAAAAACCGTGAACATCTTAATTGAAACAACCAAAGGAAATATCGAGCTGGAATTATTTCAATCCGATGCCCCCAGGACCGTTGCCAACTTCACCGGACTGGCAGAACAAGGGTATTATAACGGCATCATTTTCCACCGGATCTCCAAAGGATTTGTGATCCAGGGAGGCGACTCGACGGGGACGGGGCGGGGCGGCAAAAGCATCTATGGAAAAGAATTTGAAGATGAACTCAATCCGGCAACGCCTTCTTTTAAGGAAGGCTATAAACGCGGCACCGTGGCGATGGCAAATCGCGGACCGAATACCAATACGAGCCAGTTCTTTATCATTTTAAACGATGCATCATGGCTGCCGAAGAATTATACCATTTTTGGGAAAGTCGTCAAAGGAATGGATGTGGTGGATTCGATTGCTGCGGTTGAAATTATCCCGCAAATGGGAGACACCGACGGCAAACCAAAAGTGGACATCGTCATGAAGAAGGTGACCGTGCAAAAAGAAGCGGGGAAATAGGTTCCGTGGCGCTCCTCAAATCGAAAAAAGAAAAATATCCAAATTATGATGACTTCCTTGAGTCAACGCACGGGAAGAAGTACGCACCTCTGTACCTTTTTATTGGAGAGGAAGATTTTTTCAGTGAAGAATGCGTGGATCGCCTGGTCCGGGATTTGCTGACGGAAGACACCAAAGCGTTTAATCTTGATGTGGTCTACGGCAGCAAGGCGGATGCAAGCCAGGTCATGGCGCATGCCGCCTCGTTCCCGATGATGAGCGACCGGCGGGTCGTGGTGATCAGGGAGTTTGATAAGTTATTGAGCGGTGACGCGGAGAAGGAACTGGTCTCGTCCTATGTCGCGCGTCCGCTGGAGTCGACCTGTCTCGTCCTTCTCGCTGAGAAACCAGACTTTCGGACCAAACCGTACAATGACCTGAAAAAGATCGGGGCCGTGTATTCCTTTAATCGGCTTTATGACAATCAGGTGCCGGGATGGATTGCCGCCCGCTGCAAAAGTCTGGAGAGGGAAATCGATCTTGAAGCCTGCCGGCTCATGCAGGCGTATATCGGAAATTCATTGCGGGCCATCCAGAATGAATTAGAGAAACTCTTCACCTACCTCGGAGAACGGAAACGTGTCACGCCGGAGGACGTTGCAGATGTGGTGGGAGTTTCGCGCGGGTATACCGTGTTCGATTTGCAAAATGCTATCGGGAAAAAAAATATGAGTGAAGCGCTGCGGATCGTCAAGCGCATGACCGAAACAGGCGAAGCCCCGCAGCTCTCTATTGTGATGCTCACCCGGTATTTTCATCTGATCTGGAAAGTACAGGACATGCTCCGTCAAGGAGCTTCGGAGCCGGAGGTCATTGCCGCGACAAGAATTTCTCCCTATTACTTCAAAGATTACGCGGAAGCGGCACGGCGTTATTCATCTGCTCAGATTGAAAATTCATTTGGTGTGCTCCTCCAGGCAGACGTACAACTCAAAAGCACTTCGCCCGATCCAACCCATCTTATGGAAATGCTGGTCTATTCACTCATTCATGAAAGCCGTTCGATTGGAATGATTTCTGTCTGAACGGATAACGGAGGATTTTCCGCGCGTATTTCTCGATTGTTGATCCTCGTCACTTGATTAAACGGGAGAGATTTCGTATTTTAAATAAAGTATTTGATTCACTAAAGTGTTAGAGGCAGATGCAGCGTTTTGCAATAGCAGCTCTCGTATGGCTTGTTCTCGGTTGTTCTACAGAACAAGCAAGTCATTCCAACACTGATTCAGTCTCACAGTCTTCAGTCTCACCTCCTTCAGTTTCACAGATAAAATCCCCGTCCGATAAAGACGTTAGACTCTCCTCCCTGGAGAAACAAAACGGCCACCATCCATTGGCTGGGAAAGTGAAATCCAGAGCGGCAGACTCCACAAACAACGCGGCCGACTCGGCATACGCCAACGGCAACGGTGTTCCTGATACATTAAGCGAAGATATGGAGATCATCCTGCAGCGGCTGGAGCAGGCCCGGCAGCATTATTTGCTTGCGCTCGCCTCGCAGGAATCCGGGGATTCGGTCAGCTGCGGAATCGAATTTGAAGCAGCGATTCAAATACTGAATGGACTAAACGATTATTCAAGTATTGACAGTTCGAAAGAGTTTTTAGACTTATCCAAGAGTCTTATAGAAGATTACGAAAAGTACATCGCCCAGATCGACAGTCTTGGCCCGGATGCATCGGTGTATGCACTTCGGGAAAAACTGAACCAGGTGGTGGAGCAGGGCGACACGACCGGATTAAAAATTCCACGAATCGAAATCCAAGGGACCCAGGTCCCCCTGCCGCTGAACGAGTATGTCGAACGCGCCACTGCATATTTTATGGGCAGGGGCCGGCCCTATATGGAACGCTGGCTTTACCTCTCCGGCAAATATTTCCCCATGATGAAACGGGTATTTAAAGAGGAAGGCACTCCGGAAGAATTGACGATCCTTTCCATGCCCGAAAGCGGTCTGCGGGCGGACGCACGATCATGGGCGCGTGCCGTCGGACTGTGGCAATTTATGAAGGGCACGGGTTCGCTCTATGGACTGCGCGTCAACTGGTGGATTGATGAACGGCAGGATTTCGAAAAATCCACACGTGCAGCAGCAAGACACTTGAAAGATCTTTATGCGGAATTAGGCGACTGGAACCTGGTGCTGGGCGCGTACAATGCCGGTGCGGGAAGGATATTCCGCGCGATGCGCAGGAGCGGTTCAAAAGATTTTTGGGAAATGAGAAAAAATTTACCGCGCCAGACCCGCAACTATATTCCGCAGTATGTTGCGGTTGCAAGAATCGTGCTGAATCCGCAGAAGCATGGATTCATCGATGTGCCCAAAGCAGACTCCCTTGCGTTCGATGTCGTGACCATAAATGATTGTATTGATCTGCGGGTGCTCGCAAAATGCGCGCTGACCACGGTGGACACCCTGCAGGAGCTTAATCCGGAATTGCTTCGCTGGTGCACGCCTCCCGGTGTGACCGGGTACCGGTTCCGTATTCCGCACGGCAGAAAAGATGCGTTCATGGCCAGCTATGCGCAAATCCCTGAAGATCAGAAAAAGGATTGGGCCATCCATACCGTAAAACGCGGCGAAACCGTCTCAACGATCGCGCGGAAATTCGGATTAGCGGCATCATTCTTAAACGATGTCAATAATATCCACTCCACGCGCAGATTGCGTGTTGGTACCGTCCTTGCAATCCCGATTCCCCGTGATGTCGCGGACAGCAAGGTTCCGTTTAACTATTCTCCGGAAGTGAAGGGGATGAACTTCGGTTCGGTGAAGTCGTATGCGGCGAAAGACGATGTCAGCAAGACCAGGCTGCGGGTTGCGAAACGTGAAGTGAAACAGCCGAAGGGGAAAAAGAATCTCGTGTATCATGTCAAGCGGGGCGATACCATCGGACATATTGCCGAATGGTATGGCGTACGTGCCAGCGATATTCGGAACTGGAATGACATTGCGTACGGCAGATTTATCCATGCAGGCCAGGCCATCGCAATCTGGGTGCCGGCGGATAAAGTAAATCTGTTGAAAAAAGTTGATAAAATGGCTTTTTCTGAAAAGCGGTCTCTTTTGAAAGGCGACCTTGCAGAAGCGGCGCGGTCGGAGGAAGGAAGCACGAGAGCCAAATCTTCGTCGACAGATTGGATTCAACACATTGTGAAATCCGGCGAGACCTTGGAGAAAATTGCACGGACATACGAAGTCAGCATTGCTGATGTGAAACAGTGGAATAACCTCCGCAATTCCCGGATCGTTGCCGGTCAAACGATCGAGATTTACGATAAACCGGAAGAACGCGTCAAAGTGATCCCCTCTGAGGAAAAAACTCAAAAAACACCGGGTGTCAAAACATCGAGTACCGGCATTTTCTCGCCCACGCATAAAGTCAAAAAAGGCGAATCGATTTATACGATAGCCAAGATGTACGGCGTCGACGTCCAGAGACTGAAGAAGCAAAACGGGCTGCAGAAGAATAAAATTCTCGTCGGTCAAATTCTCAAGATCCCCCCGAAATCGAATTCCTGAACCGCTGAACATTCTCAATCATTAATTGAATCCTCTCCGTCGGAATGAAGCGACCTGTTGATGGTACCGGTGCTGATTCTGCATTGAGGTTTTCTTGGGTGGTGAAAATTCCCGGGAAAATGATTCCGTAGGCAGGTTCAACGTCAAAAAATGCGACATTTCGTTTGGTTCTCTGGTTATTTGATGTATATTTACCGAACTTCTTTTCGATTTATAATCGAACAATAAATATATTCCAACGCGATGGGAAAAAAAGTGTTTTTTCCGAAGGAAGAACACTATTTTTTTCGTGTTGAACGATGGCGGTCAATAATCCTTGAGGTTGCGGGAGAGATTTTATTAAAGAATCAAATCCGGCGGTTCCCACTGATCACATTCTCAAATGCTCACAGGAGGTACTATTAATTTTAATTTTTTGGGAAAAAGGTCTTTGACTCTCAACGAAAAACACATAGATTGAGTAAGTCTGTGGTCGTCAAATCTTCGATTATGCAAACATTCAAAAGATCTCTTTTTGCGGTTATTTTTGCCCTGCCTTTGTTTCTTCCACTTGCAACATCTGAATCACAGCACTTAAGTAAAACGGCTGGCGATGACAATACGAAATACACCAGCGTTGGCAATATCGCTATTACGATAACGAACTTCGGCCAACTGGGCACCGGTTTTAAAACCTGGCCGACACAGCCCTCATTCCAATACCCGCGCGGTTCCGGTATTGAGCATATGTTTGTCGGAGGAATCTGGTTCGGCGCATTGACCTCAAACGGTTTGCAGGTAACCACGAGTGCCGTCGATATCAGTTCCATCGATCCGACAAAACAGAGTAAAGGATTTGAATTCACAACGGGGAAGGACTCACGGGTCATTGAAAAATCGTCCTTACCGGATAATCGATTTTACAGTCCCGAAGCAGTCAGTCATCAGGATTTTATCGCGGATTTCACCGATACCAATACAACCAATCCGAACAGAAATAACGAGACGATTTCTGAACACACTCCCATTGGCATTAATGTCCATCTTGAGACGTACGCGTTCAACTACTCCTTTGCAGATAATTTTGTCATACTCAATTATTGGATCAAGAATGTCAGCTCGAAAGCGATCGACAGCGTCTATGTCGGTTTATATGCTGACCTTGTCGTACGCAATACCAATGTCACACCTCCCTTTGGAGCAGCATTCTATAATAAGGGCGGGTTGGGGTATATCGATACGCTGAACGGCGGTCATCTCAATCTCGCCTATGCGTATGATTATAATGGTGATGCCGGACTCGCAGATAGTTATAGTGCGATCGAATTCCTCGGTGCCTCGCCTTTTAAGAAAACGACGAGTTATCAATCATGGACATTCAATAACAGTAATCCCAATTCGGGTCTGTTATCCCCCCTCACGGACGCGGACAAATACGTAAAAATGGCGACGGGGTTGACCGCGGCGCAAATTAAAAACAGCCTTGTCAAACCGCTGAATAATATGACGATGCTCACGACGGGGCCGTTTTCGCAAATTGCCGCCGGAGATTCTATTAATGTGGTGTTCGCGTTGATGGCGGCAAAAATGAAAACGTGGGGGCCGCCCGATCCCGATGACCTGACCATCTATCCGCACAACCATGATAATTTATTAAAAACATGCGCATGGGCGCAGCGGACGTACAATGGTGAAGACCGCAACGGAAATGGTATTCAGGATACCAATGAGATCTGGACCGGTTCCGGGCCTAATCATCAATTACAGCCCAGACGATTTTTCCTTCCATCGCCGCCAAGTTCACCGCGTGTGAAAATTGTTTTATCAAGCAGGTTGGCGGAAATATATTGGGACCGAAGTTCCGAAGATTCGAAAGATCCAATTTCGAATCTGAAAGACTTTGAAGGATACAGGATCTATGGAACCAATGCCGGAATCGATTTGACGGAATCTCAGGATTTTCTTGCCAATTTAGTCCTTCTTGGTGATTTCGATCGGCCGGATGATAATATCGGTTACAATACCGGTTTTCGAAATATTCGGCTGGCTCAGCCAGTACAGTTTTTACCGGACACCACGCATTATTATTACAAGTTCAGTGTACCGCAATTGCTGAACGGCTGGCAGTACGGATTTGCTGTCACCGCATACGATTCCGGTGATGTTGCAACGAGCCTGATCAGTCTCGAAAGTAGTAAGCTGCAGACACTCAACCGTGTGGTGATCGGAACTCAACCGGTTCAGGATGGTAATGTACCGGTGGGCGTTTATCCCAACCCGTATTATACGAGAGCATATTGGGACGGATCACAGGAGCGCGACAGAAAGCTGTACTTCTTCAACCTTCCGGCTCATTCGGAAATCAGAATTTATACGCTTGCCGGGGATGTGATCGATGTGTTTCAGCATGATGCGGCGACGTATACCGCGAACGACATCCGTTGGTTTCAAAAATATTCTGATGGGACGCAGCAGCTGGCCGGCGGAGAACACGCATGGGATTTGATTACAAGAAAAGACCAGGCGGTGGCATCAGGATTATATTTGTACACCGTGAAGAATAAAGATAATGGCAATATGCAGCGTGGTAAATTTTTAATTATCAAATAAACAAATTTAATCATTCACCTTACTATTCGTGGAGGTCATTATGAGAATGCGATTACTTGTTTTTCTATTAATCGCTGTATGTGGTGGTGCGTTTGTTACGCCCGTGTTCAGTCAGCAGATTGGGAAAGTGGTGACAGTCCCTCAATTACAGATTATATCAATGGATTCTCTGAAGAAATTGGATGGAACACAAGGATTGGCCAGTGGAACAAACTTAGATGACTCGCCGTACTGGCATGGCTCTGATACGAAAGCAGATACGGTACGAGTATCCGGTGTGGTGATGGTAGCACCATCGGTCCTTTCCTACACGCTTCAGCGGTACAATACGTATATTCAGGATACAACGTTGAATCAGTTATGGGGTGGGTTAAATGTCCTGACGGATGATTCATCGGCAAATGCACAGGGCACACTCATCAATGCTCTTGATACCGGCACGGTGGTGACGATTACAGGGCGTGTAACGGAGTTTGGTTCACAGCCGAACGGTCTCACTGAAATGTTCGCGTATAAAAAAGGATTTTTTGAAACCGTAGTCCCGATAGAGATTAACGGATATTATAGAACTGCTGGAAATCGTCCCGCTCCCATCGAAGTGACATGTGATAGTTTTGCGGTTGGAACCGTTCCGATGCCTTCCCGTGGAGAAAAATATGAGGGGATGTACGTTATCGTTCGAAATGTGACCGTGAGTGCGGTGAATACATCTTCCGGCAGCTTCACATTCCAGGATGCCGCAGGAAATCAGATGCAAATCTACGATGGTTCAAGATGGTACACGAAGCGTGGACATCGGGACAGTAGATCCACATACACACCGCCGCCTGTTGGTACGGTATTGAAATA
>RPQN01000036.1 GCA_003819715.1 Ignavibacteriota bacterium
ATCTCATGAAGTTCCGGAAGAACGACGGTGCCATTGATGTCGAATCGTTCAAGAAAGCGGTTCAACTGACGATCACGGCAATGGAGATCTCCGTCAATAATTCCAGTTATCCTTCAACCATGATTACGCACAACAGCCACGAGTATCGTCCGCTGGGAATCGGTTATGCAAACCTCGGCGCACTGCTCATGTCCCGCGGCGTTGCGTATGACAGTGTTGAAGGAAGGACCCTGGCCGCTGCCATCACATCGCTCATGTGCGGTGAAGCCTACAAGCAGTCCGCAGTAATTGCCGAAGTGAAGGGACCGTTCAACGGGTTTGCGGAGAATAAAGAAGCCATGCTCTCCGTCATGGCGAAACACGGCATCCACGCCGAACGGATCGATCAGAAATTGGTTGAACCGGAACTCTGGGACGCGCAAAAAAATGTCTGGAATGACGTCGTTGAACTGGGCAAAGAACACGGTATCCGCAACGCACAGACCACCGTACTCGCACCAACGGGGACGATCGGGTTCATGATGGATTGTGATACGACCGGAGTCGAACCCGACATCGCGCTCGTGAAATATAAAAAGCTGGTCGGCGGCGGAATGATAAAAATTGTCAACCAGACGGTGCCGGAAGCACTCGCCAAGCTTGGATACGACGATGAACAGGTGGAGCATATCGTTGCCTATATCGATAAGAATGATACCATCGAAGGCGCGCCCCACCTCAAAGAAGAGCATGCACAGGTATTCGACTGTGCATTTACACCGGCGAACGGCAAACGGTCCATCCATTATATGGGACACATTAAAATGATGTCCGCCGTGCAGCCGTTCCTCTCCGGAGCAATATCAAAAACGGTGAATATGCCGCACGATGTCACATCGGAAGATATCATGCAGTCCTATATCGAAGCCTGGAAACTCGGCTTGAAATCCATTGCCGTCTATCGGGACGGATGCAAACGGACACAGCCGCTCAGCACGTCGATCGACAAGAAAAAGGATAAACAGCCGGGTGTAAAACCTGCACGGCGGCACCTGCCCGATGAGCGGCAATCGATTACGCACAAATTCAGTATTGCCGGACATGAAGGGTATATCACCGTCGGGATGTTTGAGGATGGGTCCCCGGGTGAGTTGTTCATTACGATGTCAAAAGAAGGCTCGACCATTTCCGGGTTGATGGACTCCCTGGCGACGTCGGTTTCCATTGCCCTGCAATACGGCGTGCCGCTGAAGGTGTTAGTGGATAAATTCAGCCATGCGCGCTACGAACCGTCCGGGTTTACGAATAATCCGGATATCCCGATAGCAAAATCGGTGAGTGACTATATTTTCCGCTGGCTTGGAAAGAAGTTCCTTATCGAAGACCGCGGTGAAGCACCGATGAGCGGCGTCCAGATAAATGCAGAAACGGCAAAAAAACCGGTGGCTATTCTCAATGCCGCCGCAACGAAAGCGGCTTCGGTGTGGGAAAAGAACGAGAAGTTCGTCTTTCAGACGCAGTCGGATGCGCCCCCATGCCACGAGTGCGGCAGTATTATGATCCGCAGCGGTTCATGTTATAAGTGCATCGAATGCGGAAGCACCTCGGGATGTTCATAATGCAATAACAATTAGTTAATTGAAAAACGCCGGTGATGGAAACATGACCGGCGTTTTGTTTTTCGTTATTATCGTTCTTCCATCCCCTTTATGCCTCCTCATTATGCCTGCTACGACGATTGCCGGTTCGTTGACGCATCCGGTGCGGGATAGCGTTACACATATTTATTCTCTTTTTACTATTTTATTGATGTTCAGATAAGGAATAACAAATAATGATAAACGATCGAACGGTCCTCGTCGCTCCCTGTGGAATAGACTGCGGGGTCTGCGAATTGAATATGTGCAAAGACAAGCCGCAGCTGCGCGAAGTTCTCATCTTAAAAGGTATCCCCCAGAATAAACTCCCATGCCGGGGCTGCCGCATGATCCAGGGCGAATGCCCGGTCATACCAGGCATATGTGAAACGTTTAAATGTGTTGCGGAACATCATGTTGATTTTTGTTACGAATGTGATAAGTTTCCATGCGTGAAGCTCCAGCCCAGTGCAGACCGGGCAAACATTCTTCCGCATAATATGAAAGTATTTAATCTCTGCACTATGAAAAGAGTCGGAGTGGAACAGTTCATCCGGCAGTCACCGGAGATGAAGCTGCGTTATTATGCCGGGAAAATGGATATCGGCAACGGACCTCAATTAAAATAAGCCGAACAACTATGTCTACAGTACATAATACATTGGGATTGAACAATGGAAAATACATCGGGACAAGGTGATTCCGCCGAAGTCCCGCGTGAAATTCTTAACTGGAATTGGGGAGCGTTTTTCCTGAATTGGGTTTGGGGAATTCGCAACAAGACCTATATTGCTTTTTACTGTATGGTGCCGGTGATCGGATTTGTCATGATGATCGTTTTGGGATTGAAGGGCAATGAATGGGCATGGCAGAACAAACGATGGGAAAGCATCGAACAATTTCAACATGAACAAAAAATATGGTCGAAGTGCGGAATTATAATTGCCATAGTGGTTATTTCATTGGGAGTGCTGGGATTCATTTTAAATCCCCTGCTGAAATTATTGGAAACTCTACAAGGAGGATAATGAATGATGCCTCCTTCTGCTTCATCCTTGATATACGCCATCGGTTCTCCGGATAAATATCGATCGATCCCGGTAAAATAAAATTAGAATATCCGCATGCAGGTGTCGGAAGTTTTGTGAATATGATGGGCCGTGTGGTTCTTAAATAAGCAAATTAAAAAGAACAGGTTATAAAACAAAAAGCCGGATACGAATCCGGCTTTTTAAGAAACCTCTTTTAAAGAAAAATATTATTGCCAGGTACCTGTACCGGATTGCGTTCCGGAGGTATACGTGTACCATGTTCCGGAACCGTTTGCGGCCCAAACCGACTTAGAAACCAGGATTGTGCCGTTGGTATAAATTTCGATAGAACCGCTGTTATCGGGATTATTGACGATGATCCATTTTTCTTCAAGAGCTCCGTTCGATGCGTAAACGCTCCATGTTCCGGTCAATACGTTGTTAGAATTCGTGGTATACACTAATTGCAGAGCCATTCCGGTGTGGCCTAGTTGATAAATAGTCCAAGTGCCGTTTTTTCCGTCGGCACTTGTTGTGCCTTCCCACAATTTAAAGTTTGTATATGTCACTCCACCTTCTGTTCCGGAATATGTATAGGTCCAAGTATAACTGCCGTCACTCTGTCTTACTCCGGTGAAGGTAGCAGTTACCCCGCCCTGGCTGAAGGTCCAAGTGGACGTATTCCCGTTTTGCTGTGCGGGCGCTCCGGCAAACATCTGACTGACTCCCATCATACTATTTATGGTCGTGGCATAACCAATTGCGTATTGTGCATTTATATCAGTCGATGTCGTATTCGGGCCGTGGAAGGTTACGGTCGGTATGGCTGCGGCTGCAGGTTGGGAGTTGGTTGGACTCTCATCTTTTTTACATCCGATACAGAGCGTTAATAAAACAATTAATAACAGATAGGAAACTTTCTGCATAAATAACCTCCAAAGTATTTAGTGCTGCGGTGAGGGAATAGTTTGCCGGAATGGCAGACAATAATTATTTCACTGAAACTAAAGAAAAGAACTACAAAATACAATAATGCTCCACCGGAAATTTCCGAATGTGATATACATCAACTAATCCGTTGAGGATCATAAGGCAAGAGAAGCTATGTTCTCATCATCTCTACGAATTGCGCAAAGAGATAATCACTGTCATGCGGACCGGGAGATGCCTCCGGATGATATTGCACGGAAAAAATCGGCAGCGAACGATGACGGAATCCTTCGTTCGTATGGTCGTTCCAGTTTTCGTGAGTGATTTCGATCGCATTGGCGTCAAGCGACTCCGGGTCGACGGCAAAACCGTGGTTTTGCGATGTGATCTCAATAGCGCCGGTCCTCAGGTTTTTAACAGGATGGTTGCCTCCCCGGTGTCCGAATTTCAACTTGAAGGTTTTACCGCCTAATGCCAATGCGAGCAGTTGATGTCCCAGGCAAATCCCGAAAATGGGCTTTTTTCCGATAAGTTTTTTCAGGTTTTCAATCGCGTAGGTGACTGCCGCCGGATCGCCCGGGCCGTTGGAGAGAAAAATCCCGTCAGGGTTCATCTTCAGAACGTCTTCTGCCGGAGTTTGTGCGGGAAGAACGGTCAGATGGCATCCATAGGAGGTCAGCCGGCGCAGGATATTCTGCTTCACACCGTAATCATAGACCACCACATTCCATTTCTTTTGAGAATTATTTTTAATGACGGGAAGCGCGAATGGTGTCCTGTCAATCTCATTCCACTGGTATGCGGCGTGTGTTGTCACGCGGCTGGCAAGATCGAGTCCGGTCATTTGCGGCGATTTTTTTACTTTCGCAAGCAGGGCTTTATCGTCTGAATTCCCGGTCGAAATAATACCGCGCATGGCGCCTGAGGAACGGATGATCTTCGTCAGCATCCTGGTATCAATTCCTTGAATACCGGTAATATGGTGCTTCAATAACCAGGAGCCGAGACTTTCCGTAGAACGGAAGTTGCTTGGAAATTCGCTGTATTCCTTCACGATGAATCCTGCGACCTGGGGTTTCGCAGATTCGACATCTTCCGGATTCACACCATAATTACCGATGAGGGGATACGTCATCGTGACGATTTGGCCGGAGTAGGACGGATCGGTAAGGATCTCCTGGTAACCCACCAGGCTGGTATTGAAGACGACTTCACCGCACGCTTCTCGGTCTGCACCGAACGATTCTCCGGTGAAAATAGTACCGTTTTCCAGAATAAGTTTTGCATTCATAATGAAACTAAGATAAGAAGAAATGTGAGGCGATGCAATTTCTTGTGAATTCCGGGTGTTTAATAAATAAACAGCATCAGAGCACTCATGCACAGCGAGTGCTTACCTTGACAAAGGAGCGTTTAATGGTTAATTTTGTATTGGAGTGATAGAGTCAGGATGAATGAAGTAACGAATGAAAATCCAAAGTTAACCGAACGTGAGCAGAGTATTTTGCATCACGTCGTGTACAATTATATCCAGACTGCCGTTCCGGTAGGTTCGAGATATATTTCCAAACATTTGGAGAAAAATCTCAGTCCGGCATCGATCCGCAATGTTATGGCGGATCTCGAGGAAACCGGGTTTCTTTCGCATCCGCACACCTCGGCGGGCAGGATTCCGACCGATCTCGGATACCGGTTTTACATTGATTATCTCATGGAGATGCAGCAGTTAGGCGATGATGAGAAATTACGGATTCAGCAGCAGCTCCATCAGACCAACGATGCCGATGAAATGCTGCGGGAAACATCGAAATTACTCGGAAAGATTTCACATCAGCTCAGTATTGTCACATCGCCGCATCTCAGCAGCGGTATTTTTGAAAAGATTGAATTGATCCCCATTGCCAGCTCGAAACTGCTGGTGGTGATTTCCATTCGAACGGGAATGGTGCGCACGATTATACTGGAAGTGGGCGCGGAAGTCCCGCGGGATCATCTCGATCAGGTCGGGAGAATGATCAATGAACGGCTGGCGGGATTAACGCTCAAAGAGATCCGCGATACGTTTGTCGACCGGGTCCGCGACGTGCAGAATGAAAAAACCGGACTCATCAGGCTGTTTGTCGATTCAGTCGACCAGCTGTTCACCGATTCCAAAGAACGCGAAAAAGTCATTATCGGCGGAACGAAAAATATCGTCGACCAGCCGGAATTTGTCGATCCGAAAAACTTCCGGTCGGTCATTGAGCTCATTGAAAACGAAGACATCATCGTGCATCTTCTGGAACGGCATGATGAATCGCAGAGGAATTATGTCGTGACCGTCGGTACAGAAAACAAGGAAGAAACAACAAAAGAATACAGCTTTGTGACAGCAACGTATGATGTCGGCGGAGTCACCGGCCGTGTCGGCATTATCGGCCCGACGCGGATGAACTACGGCAAGGTTATTCCGCTCGTCGATTACGTGGCGCGGGCGATTGCAAAGATGTTAAGCTCATAACAGAACAATTCCCGCAGAAATTGCCAATGCGGAACCATGGTATAGAAGAGAAATGGAAAAGAACGATTTGGAAAAGAAAACGAATGGAAGTGAAAAAGAACATAAGCCGGAAGCCCCTTTACAAAACGAATTAACAGAACCCGCAGCGGCGAATACTCAGGCGGAGGAACTGCAAAAGCAGATCGATCAATACAAAGACATGCTGCTGCGAAAGGCCGCTGAATTTGATAACTTCAAGCGGCGTATCGAAAATGAAACGTCGAACATCGTCAAGTTTGCTACGGAGGCGCTGATTGATGATTTACTCCCGGTCCTCGATGATTTTGAACGCTCACTGAAACACAGCAAAGAAGTCAAAGATCCTCACGCGCTCTTCAAGGGCGTCGAAATGATTTATCAGAAATTCGTGAAAGTGCTTGAGGGCCGGGGACTGAAGACGTTCGAGACGGTGGGGAAGGAATTCAGTGTCGATTATCACGATGCACTGATGCAGCTGCCGAGGAAGGACCTCCCGCCTCACACCGTGATCGAAGAGGTTGAAAAAGGATATATGCTGAACGATAAAGTCATTCGCCACGCAAAAGTGGTTGTTTCTTCCGTGCCCGCGGAAGAGGGGCCTGAGCCCGGGCGGTCGGAACTGTCAGACAACAAGTCGAAGGACTAAGCGGATATGGTGAAAAAAGATTTTTATGAAGTCCTGGGTGTCGGCCGGAATGCATCTGTTGACGAAATAAAAAAGGCGTACCGCCAGATGGCGATGAAGTATCACCCTGACCGCAATTCCGGGAATAAAGAGTCGGAAGAAAAATTTAAGGAAGCGGCAGAAGCCTACGAAGTACTGGGTGATCCGGACAAAAAGCAGCGCTACGACCAGTACGGACATGACGGACTGCGCGGAACGAACTACCGCGACTTCAACGACATCAACGATATTTTCAGCACCTTCGGAGATATCTTTACCGGCGGTTTTGGCGGTTCGATTTTCGATGAAGTGTTCGGCGGAGGACAACGGCCGCGGCGGCGTTCCTCTGCGCAGCACGGACAACCGGGTTCTGATTTGCGTGTACGGCTCGCCTTGACGCTGGAAGAAATTGCCGGCAGTGTTGAAAAGAAAATTAAAGTGAAGCGGCAAAAAAAATGCGATATTTGCAATGGGAGCGGCGCAAAGACATCCAACGGAAAGACGACGTGTCAGCAGTGCGGCGGCACCGGTGAATTGCGGCAGGTTTCGCGGTCGATGTTCGGACAATTTGTAAACATCACGACATGTCCCCACTGCGAAGGAGAGGGACGCATTGTCAAAGATCCATGCCTCACGTGTTCGGGCGAAGGCCGGGTGCAGGGGGAATCGACGATCAAGGTGACGGTTCCGGCCGGTGTCTCCGAAGGGAACTATATTACGCTTCCCGGCCAGGGCAATGCCGGACGCCGCGGCGGTCCTGCCGGTGACCTCATTGTCGTGATAGAAGAAGAACCGAACCAGAACTTTAAACGCAACGGCGATGATATCATTTATGACCTGTGGATCAGTTACCCGGCGGCGGTGATGGGCGGCGATGTGGAAATTCCCACGCTGACGGGAAAAGCCAAGCTCTCGATTGATGCCGGGACGCCGGCGGGCCGATTGCTGCGCATGCGCGAACGCGGCATTCCGCATCTCAACAGCTATGGCCGCGGGGATGAAATCGTGCGCGTCAACGTCTGGATACCGACGAAAATTAACGGAAAAGAGAAGGAATTGATCCGTGCGCTCTCCGTTTGTGAGCATGTCAATCCAAGCGAGGAAGACCGCCGGAACAGCGATCGGACCTTTTTTGATAAAGTAAAGGATGTCTTTTCATAAACGGATATGCTGAAGCGCTTTGCAGACTGGATGGCGTTGACGAAGACAGAACGGAAAGTCATTCTGTTCCTCACCGCCACTCTGCTTGCAGGCGCAGGTATCCGGCTGGTTCAGGCAACATTTCCATCTGCTCCGAATTTTGATTACCATGCATCTGACAGTACGTTCGCCGCACTGAGTGCGGCGCCGGATGACCGTTCCGCAGGTACAGAAGGAATCGAAGAACCTTCGGGCAAGCTGAATATTAACACCGCGACACGGCAGCAGCTTTTGGATTTGCCGGGAATCGGCGAAGTAACCGCAAAACGTATTCTGGAGTATCGCGCGGCAACAGGGAAGTTTATCAGCGTGGATGATTTACGCGCGGTTAAAGGAATGAGCGGGAAAAAAATTGAAACCCTGAGGCCGCTGGTCATAGCTCAATAGCAAACACTCATCGAGAGATTCTTGACATGAAAGCAATCAGTTATATTGGCGTTTCATTCCTCAAAGGAAAAATCCAGCTGGCTGTTATCGAGCACAAGAGAAAGAAACGGACCGTCACGGTGCTGGCAGAACGGACTTCATCGATTGATTTTGCCAGGGAAGGAGAAAACCTCTCGGCAGAGCATCCGCAATTGGGAACATTTGTCTCGGAGATGAAAAGCCTCATCAAACAACAGAAGATCACCGCAGAAAACATTTCATTTGCGCTGCCGCCTGACCCGATGTTCATCAATATCATACCGGTCGATCCGGGGTTAAAAGGAAAAGAATTGGCGCAATATCTTCAGTGGGAGATGAATCAGTATTTTCCTGAAGCGTCTCCGAAGGAATTTATTATCGGGGCCGACGGCCTGCCGCTCGAAAGTAAAAACGCCCAACAGACATTTATGGTGGCTGTACGGCGCGGAGTAGCCTTATTCCTGCAAAAAGCGGTTGCTGGAATGAAGCTGAACCTGAATATTATCGACATCGATCAGTTCAGCACTGAAAAAACACTCATCACCAATTATCCGGAAATTCTGGACCATGAAATCGTGCTGTTCGGAATCCGGACGAACGGTGTCGATGCGAGCCTCATTCACAAGGGTGCAATGACCGATTACAGGGCATTCCATTATAACGGCGACCCCAACCCGGAGAAACCAATTATGGAATATCTGAAATATCTGAAACAGAAAGAGACCGATACGCCGGCGGCGATTCTGCTCCATGGGAGCGATATCGCGCAGTCTTTTGTCGTTTCCCTTCGTACCACGACCGGAGTGAAACAAACGCTTGCCATGAATTCGTTGCGGAAAATTCGTGCCGCTGATTCCTTATCGAAACCATTGATGAAAGAAAGCTACCGGTTCGCTGCTGCAATCGGCCTGGCGCTGCGTGCGAAATGAGAATTATTGCCGGTGAATTCCGCGGCCGTTCCATCGAATCGGTGCGCGATTTATCTGTTCGTCCTACGACCGACCGTGCGAAACAAACGATCTTCGATATCCTCACGAACCGGATTGAGTTTGACGGTTTAGAAGTGCTGGATCTCTTTGCAGGAAGCGGCAGCCTCGGATTGGAATCGATCAGCCGAGGCGTCAAGAACGTGACGTTTATCGACAAAGCCCGCAAATCGCTGGATGTGCTGGAAAAAAATGTCGCAGCGCTTGGCTGCGAACCGCAATGTTCCGTGTATCAGGCAGATGTTTTCTGGTATCTCAAGAACATTCATCGCCCGTACGATCTCGTGTTTACCGATCCGCCGTACAAATTGGAGAATATCGGACTGCTGCCGAATGCGATCTACGACTCAGGTGTTTTACACAACGGTACATACGTGGTCATGGAACACAGCCGTGAATCCGTGATAGATCTGGATGAGCGGAAATATGAAATTCTGAGAAAACCATTCGGTCAAACGACCGTGCTTATTATGCAGGCCATTGTACCACCGACACCGCCAAGGACATGAGATGAAAATTGCCATCTATCCCGGAACCTTTGATCCTGTCACCTACGGGCACCTCGATATTCTCGAACGCGCCCTCAAACTCTTCGAGAAAGTCGTTATCACGATCGCCCGGAATACGGCGAAGAATCCGCTGTTCACGGAACAGGAGCGGATTGCCCTTCTGAAGCAGGTGACAAAACGCTATCGCCATGTCGAAGTAAATTCTTTTGAAGGATTACTGGTAAAATATGTCCAGAAACGAAATGCCATTTGCGTCGTCCGCGGTTTGCGTGCGATGACCGATTTTGAATACGAACTTCAAATGGCACTGATGAACCGGAAATTGGACGAGAACATGGAAACCGTGTTTCTCATGCCCAATGAAAAGTATACCTACCTCAGTTCAAATTTCGTCAGGGAAATTGCCCGTTTAGGCGGCGATGTGAGCAAGTTCGTTCCTCCGGTAGTTCTGAAAGCACTTCGGCAGAAACACAAAAAAGGTTAAAGCCGTTTTGTGGTACGCGTAGAATCCGATCATCAGATCGGATTCTATGAAGATCTACAGAGGATGTCCAGTCGGTGACTGGACTCTACAGAATCGGCAGCCGCACGACAAAGGTACTCCCCCGGCCCTCTCTGCTTTTTACTTCGATGGATCCGTGATGGGCTTCCGTAATCCATTGGGCGATGGAAAGTCCCAGCCCGCTGCCGCCCGCATCGTCGATATGCTCTCCGCTTCTTTCCACACGGTAAAAACGCTCAAAAATTTTGGCCTGATCCTTCTTTGGTATTCCAATGCCGTTGTCTTTCACCGCGAGGATTGCTTCACCTTCTTTTTTGGAAAGGGTCAGCACCACCTGACCGCGCGGCGGCGTGTACTTCAGCGCATTATCGATCAGATTAAGAAAGAGCTGCTTCAGTCTGACGGCATCGCCATTGATCTGTATCGGCTGGGGAAGATCCAGTTTCACTTTTATCTTCTTTGTTTCTGCGAGCATTTTTGTCTCTTCCACAAGCTGCTCGATGAACTCGTTGAGCGCGATGGGCTGCATGGTGAACACGAGTCTCCCGGTGTCGGATTTCACGAGAATCATCAGGCTTTCGACAATGGAAGAGAGGCGGACGAGTTCATCATTGATGCTCATCAGCAGTTCGCGTGTACTCTTCGATAATCGCTGGTTGCGGATGGCGACTTCAATTTCTCCGCGCATAATCGTCAGCGGTGTGCGCAATTCGTGTGATGCATCCGCGGAAAATTGCTGGATCTGGTCAAAAGAGGCCTGGAGACGGCTGATCATATCGTTGAATTGTTCCGTCAGCCTGCCCAGTTCATCATCCACGACATTGGCCGGAAGCCGGCGGTTGAGATTTTGAGCGGTAATTTCTTTTGCGGTCTTCGTCAATTCATCAACGGGCTTGAGCGACTTATGCGCCAGAAACCATCCGCCGATAATAGAGATCAATAACGCGAACGGCGTGATAAAAAGAAAATTGTAGAAGACATTGTCCGTAATTTCGTACACCGGCTCCAACGGGTACGCGACGAAAATTTTGACGTAATCGTTTTGTGTCAACGCAAGACGAATCTCCTGGTTATCCGGACCTTTCGTACTCACGACGTTAATCCATTGATAGGGAATATCGTTATAGCTCAGGGTGTGCCCGCGAAGGCTTTGAGATCTGTAAAGCAAATCGCCATTCCGGTCAAGAATCTGAATATAATGTCTCCGCGGGCTGAGCAGAGTGTGCTGATAAATTTGACTCCACATCTCGTCAATTTCCGTCCGTTTGCCGGCGCTGGTGTCGATGACTTCCGGCTGCTCTTCCTGTTGAGCGGCGCTGCGCTTGAGCTCCTGCAGTTCTTTGAGTGCGGCTCGTTTCAATTTTACTTTTTTTGCTTTTGGTTCGATAAATGCATTCACCCATTCCACTTCATTCTTTAAGGAATAGTCCAGATTGTTGCGCAGTGAGGATCGCGATGCAACATATGCAATGGCACCTGAGCCGAGGAGCGTCACGACAAGAATTGCAGCATACCACAACGAGAGCTTGGTACGAATGGAGTGAAGAATGGTCATGCGAACTTGCCCGTCGCGGTCCCTTTGGCGGGCTTGAATGTCATCTTCTTTTCGGAAAGGTAATACCCTTTGCCCCGTTCTGTTTGAAGGAGTTTCACGGTGAAGTCGGAGTCTATTTTATTCCGCAGATGATTGACATAGACATCGACCACATTGGTTCCGGGATCAAAATTGTATCCCCAGATTTCTTTTGACAGCTCCTGCCGGGAAACGAGTTTTCCCCGATTGCGCATCAGGTATTCCAGTAATGCATATTCACGGGCGGTCAATTCAATCGGTTTGCCGCAGCGGCTGGCTTTGTGCGCGATGGTATCCAGCAGGAGGTCCTGATATTTAAGTTTCGTCTTCACCGTTCCGCGGCGCATCAGGGACCGGATGCGGGCGAGCAGTTCCGTAAAGGCAAAAGGTTTTGTGAGGTAATCATCAGCGCCCTGGTCCAGCCCGCCGACGATATCTTCCGTCGTGCTTCGCGCGGTGAGCATGAGGATGGGGATCCGGATTTCATCTTTGCGCAGGTCGCGCAATATTTCAAAGCCGTCCTTTTTGGGGAGGAGGACATCGAGCAGGATGAGATCAAACGCTTCTGTGCGTGCCAGTTTTTCGCCGGATTTTCCGTCTCCCGCCGTTTCAACTTCGTATCCTTCCGCTTCCAACCCCTTCTTTAAAAAGCGGGCGACTTTTAATTCGTCTTCAATGACAAGGATGCGCATACAAATCCTGTTTAAGTGAAGTGGGCGAGTGTTTCATGCAGTGAGAAGTTACTCGTTTATCGGAAAAGTGTCAAATGGAGAAGTGATCGGGATCAAGAAGCGGAAGAACCTTCAGGCACTGCCTCCCGTTGCTTCAAATTTATCCCAAATGCACCCCGGGAGATGAAAATCTCTTCATCCGGGTATCTTTGAATCACACACATTTTTCCCTATATTTTTCATCAGACGATATCCAAGGAAAATGGTATGAAACGAATATACGTGATTATTGCAGCCCTTGTTCTCTTCGAAGGCTGCATCCAAACCATCGCCTTACGCTCGATGGGCGGTATTCTGGACAACGGCCTGGCTTCATTTAATGAGGAGTCCGATCTGCAATTGGCCCATGAAGCACTCGGAAGCAATCTCAAACTGATTGAAGCAATGATCAAAAGCGACCCGGAAAACGACCAGTTTCTCCTGTTTGCTGCGCAGGGATATAACTCGTACGCGCTGGCCTTTTGCGAAGACGACAGTGTCGAACGGGCGCGGGTTTTTTATCTCCGCGCAAAAGAATACGGGATGCGCGTTCTTATGAAAAATAAGAAGTTTAAGGATGCGATGAATGGCGATATAACGGCATTCCGCGAGGCAGTACAAACGTTCTGCAAGGACGATGTGCCTGCAATTTTCTGGACGGCATTCAGCTGGGGCAGTTATGTGAACATCACGCGTACGGATGTTTCCGGTCTTGCCGATTTGAGCAAGGTACAGGCACTGATCGAGTTTGTCGCGGAACAGGATCCTTCGTTCTATCATGGCGGAGCCTATCTTTTCCTCGGCGTCATCGAAGGCACCACTCCCAGATCACTGGGAGGAAACCCGGAGAAAGCGAAGGACTATTTTGAAAAATGCCTGGCCGTGAATGGAGGAAAGTTTTTAATGACCCAGCTCTATTATGCCAAGGCGTATGCGGTCTCCACCATGAACCAGCCTCTGTTTGAATCGCTCCTGAAACAGATTGAAGATGCCTCGATAGACGATGTACCTGAGATCCGGCTTGCGAATGTCGTCGCAAAACAAAAAGCAAAGAGGCTGCTGGCACAGGAGAGCGAACTGTTTTAGTGCATCCATACCTCATAAACGCAAAAAGGAAACCGACGAACATGAAACTGAAATATTCCATACTCTTATTTATTTTTTCCATTTCCACCTGTTTCTCCCAGCAGTATGTGATTAAATTTGCTTCCATTGCACCGGAGGGAAGCACGTGGATGAATGTCATGAAGGATTTTGATGCTGCGGTCCAGAAGGAAAGCGGCGGGCGCGTGAAGTTCCGGATGTATCCGAGCGGTGTCCAGGGCGATGAAAAAACGGTCATCCGTAAAATCGGGGCCGGGCAATTGCATGCCGCAGGATTTACCGGTGTCGGGATGGGTGAAATTGCGCCAAAGGTGCGCATCCTGGATACGCCGTTCCTTATTCGCAGCGCCGATGAAGCGGATAATCTCTACCAGGTTTTTGATGCTGAATTGCAACAGGCATTCGAGTCGCGCGGCTATGTCTTACTCGGGTGGGCGGAAGTCGGATTTGTGTATGTGTTCAGCAATTCACCGATTCAAGATCCGGACGATATAAAAAAATTGAAGATGTGGGTGTGGGACGGCGATCCCGTAGCAGAGATATCGTTCCGCGCCCTGGATATTAAACCGATTCCTCTTTCGTTTGACAACGTGCGTACGTCGCTGCAAACCGGGTTGATCAATGCATTTTATACGACGCCCTACGCTGCAATCGCACTGCAATGGTACACCCAGGCAAAGTATATGGTGGATTTTCCGTTGACATGTTCAGCCGGTGCGGTACTTCTTTCAAAAAAATATTTCGATACGATGCCGAAGGATTTGCAGGATATTCTTCTCCGCAACGGCAGGATTTATATGAAGAAACTGACCGAGGCGGGGCGCCTGGACAACAAAAAATCGCTCACCGAATTGAAAAAGCGCGGGATCACGTTTACCCAGACCAATGACAAGCAAATACAGGAATATATTGCCGTTGGAACGCGCGCCCGCCGGATGCTGGTGGGAAAATTATACGATGAAGATTTTATGAATCGCGTTGAAAAAGCAGTGGAAGATTTTAGAAAGTCCGGGAAGAAAAAATGAAGATCATCAAATCGATCGATTCTCTCCTCAATAAAATAGAGGGAGGGATACTCATCTTCCTCCTCCTCCTGATGCTGTTCATGGCGTTCGGCCAGGTCGTCCTTCGGAATTTTTTTTCCGGCGGGATTGTCTGGGGGGATATTGTCCTGCGTCATCTCGTGCTCTGGATCGGGTTTCTCGGGGCGACGCTGGCGGCCAGCGGAGAGCGCCATTTGAACATCGATGCTCTTACCCGTTATTTGCCCGGCCGGATCAGGGGAGTGGTGGCGACATGCTCCGATGTGTTTGCCGCAGTTATTTGTTTTCTCCTCTTCCGAGCATCAATCACGTTTATCCGGTTTGATATTGGGAACAATAATATTTTATTTGCGAATGTGCCTTCATGGTGCGGTGAGATTATTATACCGGTTGGATTTGGGCTGTTGACGGTTCATTTCATCATTCGCGCGATTCTCCATGCAGGCCAGGCGCTGCAGAAAGGATCGCCCGCATGAGCCTCTGGATTATTGTTGCGATTATTATTGTCATCGCCTTGTGCGGCGCCCCGCTGTTTACCATATTCGGTGCATTGGCCCTCTACCTGTTCTATTCTTCCGGTATGGATATGTCGTCGGTCATTATCGAGCTCTATCGCCTGACGGACATGCCGCCGCTCGTTGCAATTCCGCTCTTTACGTTCGCGGGTTATATGCTCGCGGAAAGTAATGCTCCAAAACGTCTGGTGAACGTCGCGCAGGCCATGGTTGGCTGGATCCCCGGTGGATTGGCGATTGTCGTCCTGGTAACCTGTGCGTTCTTTACTGCATTCACCGGTGCATCCGGAGTGACGATTGTGGCACTCGGCGGACTGCTCTATCCCATGCTGATCAAAGAACACTACCCGGAAAAATTTTCGTTGGGGCTTGTCACCGCGTCAGGCAGTATCGGGTTGTTATTCCCCCCGAGTCTGCCCATCATCGTCTATGGAATGATTGCGGAAGTCAGCATCGATAAATTATTTATTGCAGGGATCGTTCCGGGCATTTTATTGATTTCAATCCTTGGTGTTTACAGCGTGCGCAAAGGTGTTCAGGCAAAAGTTCCGCGTATTCCCTTTGTCTGGTCGAATGTCGGCGCAACGCTGAAAGCAGCAGCATGGGAGCTCCCGTTACCGTTCATCATTGTGGTATCCATTTACGGCGGATTTGTGACAGCGACGGAAGCTTCGGCGGTCACGGCATTCTATGTGTTTGTTGTTGAAGTGTTTATTTACCGCGATCTTAAAATATTCAGCGATCTTCCCCGGGTGATGAAAGAATCGATGCTGCTCGTCGGCGCTATTATTTCAATTCTCGGAGTTGCCCTCGGGCTGACCAATTATCTTATCGACCAGCAGGTGCCGCAGCGTTTGTTTGAGGTTGTGCAGACTCAGATTTCGAGTCAGGTGACGTTTCTTCTTATCCTGAACGGATTTTTGATTATCGTTGGTATGATGATGGATATCTTCTCTGCAACGTTCGTCGTCGTGCCCCTTATTCTCCCGATAGCCCGGGCGTTCAATATCGATCCCATTCATCTCGGCATCATCTTTCTTACGAATTTGGAAATCGGTTATCTTACTCCGCCCGTCGGATTAAATTTGTTCCTCTCCAGCCTGCGGTTTAAAAAGCCGATGCTCCACATCGTCAAATCGATACTGATCTTTATCGTACTCGAACTTGCCGTGCTTATGGTCATTACGTATTGGCCCGATTTGAGCCTCTGGCTGGTACGCTTATCTTCCGCGCAATAGATATTTTTGGAAGGACATTAACAGGGCGAAGCAGAATGCATACCTGCTTCGCCTTTTTATTTAATCGAGCGACCGGATATTTGGCCCGAAAAGCCACACCGCGCCGGCAAAAATAAATGCCGCCGCCGCACTGATGAATGCTGCCGGTGCCTCTCCAATTTGTTCTGCCATAGTGCCAAGAAGTATTGATCCGATGGGGATGGAACCCATAAATATGGTGCTGTACACGCCCATGACCCGGCCGCGAAGATTGTCGGGAGTGAGAGATTGAATAGTTGCATTGGAGAGATTTAGTACAAAAATTGAGGCAAAGCCTATAAACATCATCAGGAATAAAGAGGCGGGCAGTATATGTACAAGAGCGAAGAGCGCAATAAAGACGGGGAAAAACAATGATCCGCCCATGATCAGTTTTCCACGGGATGCAGACTGTCCCAGTGAAGCAATCGCTAATGCGCCTATCAGTGATCCAACGCCGCGGGCAGAAAACAGCATTCCATTCGTTGCGGCATTCCCATGAAGAATTTTCACCGACCACGCCGGTATGAGCGTCCCCAGCGCCATTCCGAACAGGCAGACTGCGGCAACTAATCCGATCAACGTACGGATAACGGGCTGGTGGCGCACATAGCTGACTCCCTCGATCAGTGCGGAGAGCGTCGATGTCTGCTGTCCCGCGCGTTCCTGCGGTTGTAATCGCATTGCCATCAAAGCAGCAATCACGGCAACGAATGAAAACCCATTGATGATAAAGCACCAGCCGGGTCCGAACGCCGCATAGATAATTCCGGCAACTGCAGGGCCGACAATAATTGCGGAGTTGAACATGGTTGCATTCAGGGCAACGGCATTGGTGAGATCGTCGCGGTCGACCATTTCCGAGATGAATGCAAGTCTTGTCGGTGCATCGAATGCATTGGCCATTCCAAGCCCGAATGCAAGCACGAGAATATGCCAGGGCTGGACTATTCCGAAAAAGGCGAGCGCCGCAAGTATCAATGCTTGAATCATCATTGCCAATTGCGTGATGATCAGCAGTCTCCGGCGCGACATTCGATCGGCAACCACTCCGCCAACCATGGTGAACAACCACGACGGAATACCGGAAGCAAATCCGACGTACCCGAGAAATGCAGACGAATGAGTCAATTCGTACACCAGGAATCCCTGTGCGGTCATCTGCATCCAGGTTCCAAAAAGAGAAATCATTTGTCCCCAAAACCATAACCGGTAGTTACGGTGTTTCAGGGCTGAAAATGTTTTTTGCCAGCTTGGTCTCCGGGAGGGAGAAGAGGCAGTCATTGCTTCATCAATCGTTTAAGCAGCTGAATTTGACCGGTATGGTAAACATCATGGCTTGCGATTCCCAGAATAAGGGCTGCATTTGAGAATTTGCTGCCGGCGGGGGATCGATTGAGATCTGATGGTTTTAATGATGCGATCGCTTCGCACATGGAGTGATGGACTTCATCAAGCAGACGGACGTCTTCACGCCAGGCGCTTTCCCTCAATACCATCGGACGTTTTATCCAGTTGCTGCCGTTTAACGGAAACGATCCTTTTTTTTCTCCGAGTAAACGGCGGCGCACAATATATTTCCAATACGCCGCATGAATGACAATTTCCCAGATATTGTGCCGACCCGGCGCTGGACGCCACGCTGCTTCCTGGACCGTCAGGCCGCGAAGAGAACCCTTGAGATTGGTTCCCTGCCATGCGCGCTGGTCATACGATTCACCGAGCAGTTGCAGGTAGATTTGAATTTCTTTCGCTGTTTTCATCCTCCTACAAAAATACGGAGCAAAAAGGAGTCTGTCAAGATTTTGAGTGTCCTTTGATCAACGATTTCTTATTTTACGAATGTCATTCTTTATGATCGATGAACTAAAGAGAAACCCTATGGCCGATTTTGAAATTGCCGTCATTGGTGCCGGCGTGGTCGGACTGGCAATCGCAGCACGACTTTCCCGGCAGCATCCCAGCCTTGTACTCCTGGAAAAAAATGAAAAATATGGAATGGAGACATCAAGCCACAACAGTGAAGTGATCCACGCGGGCATCTATTACGCGCCGGGTACGCTGAAGGCGCGCTTCTGTATTGAAGGAAGAGATGAGTTATACGCTCTCTGCAGCACGCACCATATCGACCACCGGAAGTTGACAAAGCTCATAAGCGCGACGAACGAAGCGGAATTGAATAAACTTGAGAGCATCCGGCAGAATGCAGAAAAGAATGGAGTAACATTAGAATTCCTGGACAAGCAGGCAGCGCTGAGATTAGAACCGAATATTCGAACAGAGGGCGCTCTGTTTTCCCCGCTCACAGGTATTATCAGTGTCCATGGACTAATGGATTACTTCTTTCATACGACGAACACAAACGGCGGTACCATACAACACCGGTGCCGGGCCGCCGGAATTCGGAAAGAGAACCATGGATATGAAATCGACCTCGATGAAGATGGCCAGCGATCAAGCATCACCAGCGAAATCGTCATTAATGCAGCCGGACTCGGTTCTGACCTCATCGCAGAGATGGTCGGAATAGATATTGAAAAAGAAAATCTGAAACTGAATTATGTCAAAGGATCCTATTTTGCGATCACGCCATCCAAATCCAATTTCGTCGCACGGCTGGTGTATCCAGTGCCGGCCAATGAGGGTCTTGGAGTTCATGCGCTCAAGGACTTGGGTGGAAAATTGAAGTTTGGTCCCGATGTGGAATATCTTGAAGGACGCACGCTTGATTATCGGGTGGATGAGACCAAGCGGCATGCCTTTGCAGAGTCCATCCGTCGAATTTTACCCGGCATTGACGATGAAGATATCACGCCGGATATGTGCGGAATTCGCCCCAAACTGCAGAAGAAGGGCGGCCCGGCGCGCGATTTTGTCATTGTTCACGAAACGGAACGGGGCTTGGAGGGTTTTGTCAACTTAATCGGAATTGAATCGCCGGGGTTGACCTCATCACCGGCGATCGCACGTTATGTGGAGAAGTTGTTATTTTAATCGTGTGCAGTCGAATTAATTTCGATTTCTTTCTTTTCGGTAGTCCAAGATCATCTTGATCATACCGGCGCCGGCTCCGAACCCCCCGAAAAATAATGTGAGTATGTCCACCGTTCTGATTCTTCCAATCATCTGATACGCTCCGAAGAATGCGACAACAATTCCGAGAATTGAACCGACAAGGCCAAGGCGTTTTTGAATCAAGATGTTTTTCATAACGGTCGCTTGTAAGGGTGTTATTGGATGATCCGCGCCATATGTTCGATACAGATCTTCGACCAGTTTTCAAATTTATCGATGTCTTTTTGAAGCTCGTCGATCGTTGCAAATTTTGTTTCATTAATCGATTTCTCTTTGGGTTTCACCAGAGGCTGATCCAGCGAGAGGGAATGCACAATGCCGAAATGAACCTTGCCGACTTCGTTGGTGTCGTCGTTGAGCAGCGCCGCCACCTTTTGCGTATACGGGGTTTCGATGAATACTTCTTCATTAATTTCTCGTTTCAAGCCATCTTCATAGGTTGACCCGAACAAACCGGGATCGGTAACGGATATATGTCCGCCAATCCCCAGCGAATAATTTCCCAGAAGCCTTTTTTCCGCAAGAAGCTTCCCGCGCCGGTAAACGAAGATTTCGGGCCCGCAATGCAGAAGAGCATAGGGAATGAGCTGTTTGAACGCGGGGTTCGTTTCCGCATCTTTTCTTTTGAGGAAGGAGTGGTTTTTTGGATTCAGGATGACCTCTAAAAACTTATCCACTTCAAACGATACTCCCTGGAATTTGCCAATGCCGTCAAGAAGCGGTGTCGGGAAGACCAGGACATATTCTTCTAAATATTTTTCATCCTGCACAATGCATCCTTCAGAACAACGAGTGATTCAGGTCCCGATTAATTCAGGCCATTCTTCTCTAATTTTTTTCCAGTTCCAGCGTGATGGTTGATGCATTACAGACTTCATCGGGACCGAAATATTGTATCGGGCCGGGGAAAATATAGGACGTCTTGATCGACCATTCGCCGCGGTGTTTCGTAAATTCTTTAAACGGTTGACCGTCTAATTTCACCAGGGCCTTTTGAATAACCGGCTTCATAAGTCCGTGTCTTCGCTCCAAATTCATCATCATCGTTATGGGTACGCCGCCGGCGATCCATTGTTCCGCCGGCGCCGTCAGGTTGCGAACCATGGCCATATATCCGGTCTTGCCGGATCCGATGATGACCGCGGCGGTATATCCCAGCGCGTAGGTATAATCCGCATCAAAATTAGAAGGAGCGGCACAACGGCCTTCGTATCCGAAGAAGTTTGCGAGAGCGGTAAATTTCCCTTTATACTTTCCTTCCGCGCTCCATTCCTTCAGTTTATCGGAGACCATATCGATTAATAGTTTTTCCGTTTCGATGCGCGAGACCTGGACATTGCCGTGGGGATCGCGGTCCATGAGCAATTGAACCTGGATCTCCTTCGGCAGCGAGTTAAATGCCTTTGTCGATTCAGCGCTGATGTGGCTGTTGACAAATTGGAATTTATCATCATCGGTCTCCAGCGTATTAAAAAATGCGGATTTGCCCGCTAATAAATCGTTCAATTCGGAAATTAATTTTTTTACTTCAGGAACAAATTCAATTAATCCTTCCGGGACCAGACAGACACCGAAATTTTCCTTATTATCAGACCGCGTTTTTATCACCCGGGCAATATCTTCGACGATCTGGTCCATGGTCAATTTCTTTTCCTGGACTTCTTCGGAGATAATCGCATAATTCGGCCGGGTTTGAAGGACACATTCCAGCGTGATATGCGATGCCGACCGCCCCATCAATTTTATAAAGTGCCAATATTTCTTTGCGGATAATGCATCGCGTTCAATATTTCCAATGAGCTCGCTGTAGACTTTGCATGCGGTGTCAAAGCCAAAAGAGGCTTCGATCATATCGTTTTTAAGATCGCCGTCAATGGTCTTCGGACAGCCAATCACCTGGACATTGGCGTTAATGGACTTGTAGTATTCCGCCAGGACGCATGCATTGGTGTTCGAATCATCTCCTCCGATGATCACCAGGGCATTAATACCGAGCTCCCTGCAATTCTGGAGACCTTTATCAAACTGCGCCTGTTCTTCGAGCTTGGTCCGCCCGCTGCCGATGATATCAAATCCTCCGGTATTCCTGTACTCGTCGACCAGGGGAGCAGTCAATTCAATATATTTCCCATCAACCAGGCCGGACGGTCCGCCCAGGAATCCGTATAACCGGTTGTTGTTGTTCAATACTTTTAAACCGTCGAATATTCCGGCGATCACGTTATGCCCGCCTGGCGCCTGCCCCCCGGATAGGATCACGCCGACATTCAATTCCGGCGATTGCATCGGTTTTGGCCCGGATTCTATGGTTAAAACCGGGAGCCCGTAGGTATGGGGAAACATCTCTTCGATTTCTTTTTGATGTGCAATCGACTGGGTTGCTTCTCCTTCGGTGATGGCCATATTGCTGTTTAAGGTGGCGGGGAGTTTTGGTTTATAGTCAGCTCTTGCCAATTGTAATGGACTTATCGATGTGGGGATGTATGTCATGATTTTTCTATGTTCAATAATATTTAAATGAATGAATGAATGAGGGTGCGACAACTCATGATGAGAGAGCATCACTGTATCTAATTAAATCAATTATTGGCAAAAAATCCAGGGGAAGGGAACTGCAGAATGAGCGGCCGCACGGTGGTCTAACGGATGAATTATTGTCCTTTGATGGCATATCGTTCCCGGACCGCGGGAATTAAATAATCTTCAAATGCGCGCTCCAGATCGTATTTCGGTTTCCAGTTCCAGTCGGTGCGCGACGCGGAATCGTCGACGTCGGCCGGCCAGCTGTCGATGATGGCCTGACGCCGATAATCGGCTTCAAATGTGACGTCGCTCTTCGGGAACGCCTTCTGAATAATGCGGAATACTTCTGCAGCCGAAGGATTGAACGCTCCGACGTTATAGATCATTCTGCTCAGTTTTTCCAGGGGAGCGGATTGGAGATTCAGCAGAGCGGAAATCGCGTCCGGCATCGCCATAAACGGTATGCATGTGTCTTCACGGACGAAACAGGCATACGGTTTTTTCTTCGCTGCCATATGAAGCATCTCGGGTGCATAATCGCTGGTGCCGCCGGTCGGAAGGGTTGCTGCGCTGATCAGCCCCGGAAACCGTACTCCGCGGAAATCGATCTGTCCTTTTGGCGGTTCTGCATCCAGCTGGCGGTAATAATTTGCATAGTATTTGCCGAGCTGCTCCGTGTATAATTTATTAATGCCGTACATGGTACGGGGAGTGAGCCATTGGTCTTCTCGAACTTTGCCCGCTTTTTGTTTTGTGGCGATGTCGGGAAGGCCGTACACGGCGATGGAGCTTGGATAAATAAATTTTATTTCACGGCCCTGCAGCCGCGATTGCGTGACGGCAATTTCCAGCAGGTTCAGCGAGCCGTCTACGTTCACCCGATGTGCAAGGGTCGGCTGGCGCTCCGCACGGGTCGAAAGGAGGGCCGCGAGGTGATAGATTGCGTCGAAATTATGTTCGGTGGAAAGTGTTTCGAGTAAATGCGAATCCAGGATATCTCCGGTCACCACCCGGTGACACCGCAGCCTTACCGTTTCATCAAGCGGTACCATGTCCATGGCGACGATGTGCATGCCGCCCTGTTCGGAAAGCTGTTCAATCAATCCGTGGCCGATTTCACCGTTTGCGCCCGTAATGAGAATAGTTTTGATTGACATAATCTCTCCGTCAAGAATTACTCATGATGGTGCGGCGCCGGTTTGATCCGGTCGGTGTGTTCTATCTTGCCTGCTAATTTTTGAGGTGCGTGGATGAGCGTCGGCAGACATTGCGAACAGATCCATAATTCATTACCGTTCGACCGGAGATGGAGGAGCGGTGTGTCCTGTTCCGAGGCATGACAATTGACACAGTGCAATTCTGCCGTGTGAGTATTCATGGATTTCCTTATGTGTTCTTCGCTTCAACCGGAATGGCCGGCAGTTCTTGCTCGGGCAGCGTGGCCGGCAGCGCCGATTTGAGAGAGTGAAATTTATTGATGATATTCAGCGCTTCGTTTATAAGTTGACCGATGGTTTTCAGTGATTCGAGGACCTCGGGGATATTTGTGATCTCGTCGTTCGCTACCAGTAATTGCTGGTAAATCTTGGCTGCAACGAGTGGGTTTCCGACGGTATCTGCAACGGACAGCGCCACTTCCAGCTTGGTCAACCGTCTCGTTTCTTCCGATATGCGGTTCTCTAAAGAACGAATCCGTAATCCGGATCGAATCCGGGCAAGCAATTCATCCAATTCAAATGTTTTATTAAGATAATCGTCGGCGCCGGAATCTAATCCCTGTACGATATTCCTTGTGCCGGACCTGCCGGTAATGATGATGGTATAGCGGCTGCGATGCAGCTCGTCCGCCTTGATCATTTTTACCAATTCAAGACCGGACATTTGCGGCAGTTGCCAATCGATCAGCATAATATCCGGCTGGCACCGTTCCATTTCCTTCCAACCGGAGACCGGATTGAGTGCGGTGGCGACAATGTATCCTTCCGTTTCCAATTCAATCTGCAGCGAGGAGACGAATTCTTCGTTGTCGTCGATTATGAGAATGGTGTTTGGCATGCACTTATGATCTCTGAATACTCTCTCACCAATGTCTGTTTATACAAATCCGCAACAAATAAACTAACAATTTGAGATCTGAGGTGCAATGCGAATTACACTGAAAAAGGGTAGGAATATTCTGCCTGAACGGCCGCTTTGAGGGTACGCTCCTGCCGAGAATGAACAAAAAAGGGAGGTTTTAAGAGGTAAAAGCACTCCGAGGCACTGAACTCCGAGACACGTAGAAGTGCCCCGGAGTTCAGTTTCGGCAGGAAGGAATTACTTCTCTTTCCTTATGGGCAGGACACCGCCTGCCAGTTCGCCGATGACATTGACGAGTTCAGCATTTGCCGGAACGACAATTTTCGTGTTGTTTTGCAGTGAAACCTGAAGAGTCTCGAGCCGTTTCAATAATTGAGCGTTGCCGACAAAAAATTTATTCGCAGCGTCGTTCACCAGTTGAATTGCGCCCGCCTCTCCTTCTGCGGCGAGGATCCGTGCCTGTCGAATGCCCTCTGCTTCCTTGATTGCGGCGCGCTTTTTTCCGTCAGCGGCAGTCTCGGCGGCAGTTGCAAAATCGACCGCGGCAAGTTTTTCATTCTCGGCTTTCACGATTTTATTCATCGTTTCCTGCACGTCTTTCGGGGGATCAATCTGCTTCAACTCTGCCCGTACGATATCAATACCCCAGTTCGTGGTTTCCTGGATAAGAATTTTGTGGAGATCTTCATTGATGCGTCCGCGTTCGCTGTTGGCGGATTTTAATGTCATGGTTCCGATAATGTTTCTCAGGGTGGTGCGTGCGAGATTCACCATCTGAAAATTGACACTGTTCACTTTGTACTGCGAGTTCTTGACGCTTTCTTCGTCGTCTTTCACCTTAAAATACACCTGGGCGTCCACCACCGCATTCAGGTTATCGTTGGTAATGATTTCCTGTGGTTCCGCGTCTACCATTTGTTCCGTGATATTGACCTGATAGACATGATCAATGATGGGAATAATCCAGTTAAATCCGGGATGGGCAAAACGGTGATATTTCCCGAGCCGCTCGACGAGTCCGCGATGTGTCGGACGGAGGATCCTGATTCCCGAGAGGAATATGATGATGACCACAATGAGTGCAATGGTATACAATGCTTCCATGATAGTCTCCTTTTCTTATGATGCATGGTGGATAATAATGAAACGAATAAATAATTCCCGCGCATCGAAGAGATGCGCGGGAACCCGGTGATTATTATTTCACATATTCTTCTGCAAAGAACTTCGCAGAGAGGGGTTCGCCCGTTGCTTCTTTTATTAAAGCATCCCACCGCAGGCTGGCGCCGGGTGCAAACACTTTTGTCTTGAGATACGTCCCGACTTCCGGTTTGTTCGCAAAACAGACTTCTCTGATGTCCTCTTGATTGAGAATAGTTTTTGCGATGGTGTGTTGAAGCTGCGAAGCGGTCAATTCGCCCAGTTCATAATTATGATAGTACGCGGGCGCTTGTGAAAGATGAATTTTTGCAGCCCAATCCGGTGCGTTGCGCCCTTCCGGCGGTGTGACCATCTGGTATTCTTTCACCAGGTTCCACCAGAGTGAATTCAAATCCTGATCCGGATTCTCGTACATTGCTTTTTCAAAACGCATCATCACCTGCGTCCATCTGCTGAAGATGAGCGCGTGCATCCGCAAGTTCTCTAATCCTTCCGCACGGATGGTCTCTTTATCCTTGCCGCTTATACCGACCATCGCCTGCAGCCAATCGGCATTGTCGGATTGGCGCTCCATCATCATGGCGATCGCTTCCGTCACAAAAATATGCGTTTCGCTCCGCAGGTAGAACGGGAGGTCGCGGCGCACGTTGAGGCTGTAGACGCCATGCCCCAGCTCGTGGAGCATCGTGCTCGTCCAGTATTTATTGTCGATCACACTCTGCATCGTGCGGACATCGCCCAGACGGTCGATATCCGTGCTGAAGGCATGCTGATATTTTCCCTTGCGTCCATAAATGTCGCTGTTCTTCAGGATGCTTTCCACCGGCAGTCCGATATTCGTATAGAAGGTGGCAACGAGCTGGTCGATCTTCTTTCCTTTAAAATATTTATCAATGTCGACTGTGCCGATCTGCGGTGCTTCCTGAAAGAACCGATCCTGATAATGCCACGGCTTCATCTGATCCGGTTGGATTCCGTATTTCTTTGCCAGGGTTTGGTCGATCTCGGATTTCAGTTTTGTATAGGGTCCGTCGGTCAGTATTTTTAACTCGTCAAAAATGGCGGCAATTTCATCCACACTCTGTTCGCTGGCAATAAGCGACATTTCATAATAATTCTTGAACCCCAGCTGGCGCGCGGCTTCATTGCGCAGTTTCACCAGTTTTATGACATCGGCCGCAACCGCTTTCCCGACTTCCTTGCTTGCCTCCCATGCCTTCTGCCGCTTGGCGGAATTCTTTTCGGTCTTTAATATATTCTCAATATCGTTGTCGCTCACTTCCTTCCCGTCAATCACCGGGCGAAAGACATTGAATTTATTCTGGACGGCTGCGGCCTGTTCGACAATGCTCCGCATTAAGGACGTATCGTTCTGATTGGTAAGGTAATTATTATAGATGATGATCAGCTGACGCTGAAGGAGCGGGTCTTTGATCGCGCCCCCGTCTTTCCATTTTTTTAACAATTCAAAATCCTGCTTATTGGAAAAAATGGTCCGTACTTCAAGTTCCACCGCGGCCTGTTCATCATAGTATTTCTTTTCTCCGGTGGCGTTGGCGTTCCAACTGGCAAGATTGAGCGCTTTAAATTTCGGTTCGATCGATTTGAGATGCGTCTCGATGAAGGCGCGCAAATCCTTCTCGTCGTTGCGCATCGAGCACGATATCAATGCAAACGAGAAAAGGACGGGCAGGAAAAGAAGGATGGATTTCATATCAACTCCTTATCAATGAAAGATTTGAAGTGTCTCTAGATAAATCTATGCAGAGGAATGCTGAAGCGCAAGTGCATTTCGGTGCACACCGGGCAGGGAACATGGGGTGTTATGTTCCAAACGAACGGTTTTACCGTTGTTTTAATTTATCCCCTTCTGCTTTTACCAATTCCCATACCCGGTTCACATGGTTCTCGGACGTTGCAATATTCCCAATGGCGATGCGGAGAGTGAAATGGCCGTTCAGCCTGGTATGGGAGAAAAATATTTCGCCGCCGGCGTTGACACGGTCCATGATCTGCGCGTTCATGTGCTCCAGCGATGATTCATCCGAAATACCGGCGGGATGGTAACGGAAACAGACCACACTGAACGGCACCGGCGCCATGAGTTCAAAATCCTTATCCGCCTGGACCCGGGCGGCAAAATGGCGTGCGAGCCGGCAATGTTCTCGAATCATCGAGGCGAGTCCATGAACGCCGTATGAACGGATGATAAACCAGAGTTTCAGCGAACGGAACCTTCGCCCCAGCTGGACACCCCAGTCCATATAGTTGTTCACTGATCCATCTGTGGTTTTGAGATACTCGGGGACGAGACTGAAGGCCTGCTTCAACGTCCCGACATGCCGCGTGAACAGCACGCTGCAATCCATCGGAGTCATAAGCCATTTGTGCGGATTGGTCACGAACGAATCGGCCCGATCGCATCCATCGAGCACATAACGCATCTCGGGTAAAATAGCTGCAGCTCCGCCGTACGCGCCGTCCACATGAAGCCAGATTTTTTCCCGCTGACAAATGTCGGCAATGGCGGGCACCGGGTCGATGCTCGTCGAAGAGGTCGTGCCAACCGTTGCCACTGCGGCAAATGGAAGCCAACCGTCCCGCCTGTCTTTTTCGATGGCCGTTGCGAGTGCACCGGTGTTCATCCTGAATTCTGCATCGGAAGATATTTTATGCACGCCGTCCTGTCCGATTCCAAGCACAATGGCTGCTTTTTCGATTGAGGAGTGCGTATGCTCGGAACAATACAGGCAAAGTTTCGGCAGGTCGGCCCGTCCGGAAAGTCCTCGTTCACGCACCTGCTGGTGCGCTGCTTCGCGAGCTGCGGTGAGTGCAACGAGCGTGGAGACCGAGGCGGTATCGATAATAATTCCATGAAACTCTGCCGGTAAACCGAGCATCTGCCGGAACCAGTCGACGACCACTTCTTCCAGTTCCGTCGCGGAAGGGGAAGTGCGCCAAAGCATCCCGTTCACATTCAATGTCGTGGCAAGCATTTCGGCTAAAATGCCGGGTGCAGAGGCACTGTTGGCGAAATAGGCGAGGAAGCCCGGATGATTCCAATGTGTGATTCCAGGAAGAATAATGCGATGGAAGTCGGAGAGTATGGATTCCATGTCCTCCGGTTCTGAAGGCGGTGCAGCGGGGAGCTGCCCCTTAATGTCGCCCGGTTTTACCCGGGAGAACACCGGATATTTTTCTGCATCCCGAAGATAGTCTGCCATCCAATCGACGACTTCTTTCCCGGTTTTCCGGAATTCTTCAGGGTCCATACCGATAAACGGTTCTTTACTCATGTCGCTGATATATTTTAATTTATGGATGTCGGGTTTAAAAAATTTCCGATTCCAGCGTAAGATGTTTTGAACGAGGAAGTCAGTTTCATTTCATCTCAACGGGCGGACCGTCGGAAACACCGGAATCCAGCACAATCTTCCAGGAACCGTCCGGCTGTTTCTTCCAGGTGGTCGAGTATGTCCCGATGGATTTCATCCATTTGCCCGCTTTATTTTTCCGTATTCGTTCCCATCTTCCAACGGTATATCCAATAACTCCGGGAATCATCATTTCAGCTTTTGTGGGGTGCCAGCGGAGCGAGAATGTTGAATCTTTAAATACAGATTCCATTTCCGCGCGGATTTCGGCGGGCCCTAACGTAGGCCTGGTCGTGTCGTCTAACATCGAACCATTTGGCGCAAAATAAGAAACCCAGCCGTCAACGCCTCTTTCGGCAGTCGCTTTATCAAAATCGCGGTCGAGCTGCATCAACAACTTCGCTTCATCCGTCTTTCCCTGTCCCATGGCACATGTGAAAAGAATACTGACAAAAAAAGTTATGCGAAAATGAGTTTTCATTCGGTCACCTGATCTG
>RPQN01000037.1 GCA_003819715.1 Ignavibacteriota bacterium
CCTGCCGGCACAAGAAGAACCGCCGGCGCAGGTAAAGAAAAATCCGGTAATGCAGAACATGACAATCGCTCCAGTGAAACAGGACACCGCAGCAGTGCAAGCGGTGTCCCCGCAGCGGCTGCTTCCCAAATTTGATTTGCCGGAATATATCATCACGGGAACCGCGTCGGTGGATCTGCCGAACATGGAAAAAGGAACGCCGGACGATTCCCCCGTTATTCAGAAACCGCTGTTGATCTCCCCTGAAAAAATAATGCGCGATCGTGAAACGATGGAGCTTGAAATGAATGGCGGTGCAGGAAGGTTCCAGGCCGCGTCCCGGGGATATTCCGGATTCGCGAAAGCGGGAATCGGGACATTTTTCACACCGCAGGCGGAGGTTCAATTCGGACAGTCGTTCCAGGATTATTTTTATTCTGTTGGAGGCAAATATTTTCTGACCAAAGGTTATGCCCCGAACACGGACGGATCGGGAGGCGGTGTCACGCTCTCCGGAGGAACGACGCTCACGCCGGCTGCGGCGCTCGTGCGGAATGCAGTGCTGCAGGGTGATCTCGGCTATCGGAGCGATTCCTATCATTTTTATGGTTCTGCCTCGCCGAATATTCAACGGTCGATTTCTGATTTCCATTTGCAGACAGCCCTTGAAAACCGGTCATTGAAGTTATTCCCTTACTCCGCTGGAATTTCCTTACAAAGTATGGGATTTTCGGATTCGTCCGAATCCAAAACAGAGACGCGTTTCGATTTGAATTATCGGACTTCATTTCCGGACGCAGGTTTTCCTCTTCACGCTGCGGTCCATCTGATGTCTGCGACAGGCGGACTGGGAATGATGGATTTCTCTGCGGGAATACAAAATTATTCGACCGGCGGTGTCCTGTTCGATGGGATGCTTCACTTCATCTGGGCAAAAGGAATGGCAGGGCAACATTTAGCGCGTCTTTGTCCTCAACTCGCCGTCAGCACCCAGTTGAGCTCTCAGCACCGGATATTTATTTCGTATGAACAATCGATCATTCCAACGACCCTGGCAACCAGTATGCTGACCAACCGATTCCTTTCAGCGGCATCTTCGGTGAAGCATCAACAGGTAGCGGGTGCCGGCGAACTTGGCGTCGAATCCAATTGGACCGATGACGTGAGGAGCCGGGTTGCCATAAATGTGAAATCCATCAATAATTTGCCGTTGTTTTCGGATTCACCTCGGCAAGGGATATGGATGCTTGCCTACGGCGGACGGGCAACAATCGTAACATTCTGTGCGGAAATGGTTGCAAAGTTAAACTCAAATGATTATTTTGCTTCTAACATTTTGCTCCGTTCCGCGAAGGATTCCTTTCTGGTGGGGAAGATTCCATATACTCCGGAATTAGAAGCATGGTGTTCCATCACCCACAGATTTGGGCCGCAGATTACTGTGAGTGCAGATTTGAAGTTTGCCGGAGAGCGAACAACCGATCTGGCCGGCAGAACGACACTTCCAAAATATGCCGTGATTGGCGTGAAGAGTGATTATACACCATTTGAATTTATTAAACTTTCGGCTGGGATTACAAATTTGACGGATTCAAAATTTGAAACCTGGAGAGGTTACAGAGAATTTCCATTAACAGCCCATGCCAGTGTACAATTAATATGGTGAAGAACAGGAATTCGTGAGCACATCACATTCTTAACATTAAGGAGGATTATTCAATGCCAGATTTGAATCTCATTGATGAAGGCGGATTTGAAGATGTACCGGAAGCTCCAGTAGCTCCCCCCGCTAAAAAAAGTGCTAAAAGCAGTGGAGGGGGCGGAGGAAAATCAATTCTGCTGGTGGTTGTCATGTTATGTATTGTCGCTGCCGCAGTCTATTTTTTAAACCAGCGCGGCATTATTAAGCTCTGGGGAAAACGCCAGCAACAAGTTGCTCAAGTTCAGGAGGAACAATTCACACCGGAAACGGCGGTTCAAACCGCACCCGCACCAGTTGATACCGGTGAAGTGGCTTTACTCGATACAGCGCCTCTAGAAGAAAAAACGGAAGGGGCGAAAGAACCGGAATCGAAGATTGCAGAACCTTCCGTAAAAAAAGGAAGAACTCTGAAGAGCGAAGCAGTAATGGAGACTGAATCGTCGTCGAAACTCGGCGATATGAAAGGCGAATTTACCGTACAGGTTATCGCATATCGTGAAAAAGCCAGAGCGGTTGAAACGGCAAAAAATTTAGAATTTTCAGGGTACCCTTCATTTGTAGAAAAGATTCCCATGAAGGGCGGCGATTGGTACACCGTTCGCATTGGCCGCTATGCAACCCGGGATGAAGCGAAGAAAGCGGTGGACTCGTTTGGCGAGCAGCTTCAGGCGCATTACGTTATTGATAAGGTGCGATTAAAATAACGGTGGTTAAGGAATTCTCTCGTTTCATATGACGTTGTTATGAAATGTGAACAGATGAAAAAACGAGGGAACGAGGCAAATCAGGTCATGCCAGTGATGAGTCTAAAGCGCGGCGTAAAGGAGCAATGGTGAACGGTTCGCCGCGCTTGGGAAGAGTGTCGTACGGTGCAAAAGAACTGCAGCGAGTATATATCAGACAAATGTCGGCTGCATTTATTTTTGCTGTCGCGCTTACGATTGCAATTCTCAGTTCTCTTCAGTGGATCATCAATCCGGATTCGTTCAACCCGCCGCCCCAGCATGTCGTCCGCATAGTCGCATATTCTGAGATAGAACTTCCGCATTCCTTTAGCAGTGTCGAAATCGGCATGGATGCATACCCGGTGATTCAAGATCACTCCGCTTCTTCAGAAGCATCACTCCTCGACGAATCTCACCCGGCGTCGGCATATCGAAGTACCACAAATTCCAGGAAACAGCGAATTCCAGGCGAACGTCTCTCCGGTGAAGGATTAGGCTCTTTGCCTGGCCCGATCGGTGTGGATAAAATTCAGGCAGACGACAAATCATCATATCCCAACGATATGGGAAATATTGATGCTCCGGCAGACCGGCATGACATCGCAGGCGGCAGCGGGGAATCAAGCGAGCCATGGCGGAAAGGCGGCCGGCCTGTCGCGGGGAAATCCGGAGAACCGCCGAGTGGTGTGGATCGATCGGGGATTGGGAGTTCATCCAGGCCATCCGCAGGAACAACGCCCTATGGTTTTGGTTCGGGAGAAGGCGGAGATGGTGTCGGGAACGGTGCATTTTCTCTGCGGTGGCTTCAAGGGATGACGCGCCGCAAGTTGAGCGGGGAATTACCAAAATATCCGCAGGGCACCAACGTCTCTGCTCAGGTTCGAATTCTCACGATTGTACTGCCGGATGGTACCGTCCGTTCTGTTCAACCGGAGCAAAAGGCGAATCGTCTTCTGGAAGATGCCGCGATGAAAGCCGTCCGCTTCTGGAAATTTGAGCCGCTCGCGTCCTCTCTTCCGCAGGTGGAACAATCATGCATTATCACATTTTCTTTTAAACTGAAGTAGCGGGCGGTTCTTCTTTATCCTTTTTTCCCATCCTGCTTTGCATCGGTCATAAAATAAAAGTAGTAAAAACAAATTTCCAGGGCGGTCAGGAATAACAGCGAAATGGTGTCGCGATTGATCTCTTTTCTGATCACCACCCACGTCCACGATTCCAATGGCTGCCAATACCACTTGATAAACCATTCGGGAGCGAATAACAGATTGGTCAGGATGGCTGCGATCGTCCACCCGACGGCAAACACGATGCCCACAAATGCCACCGCGAGGAACCCTTCCCCCAGGCTTTCCTTTTTATACTTGACGAAAGCAAAAATCACAAGCACCATATGGAGAATAAAAATAAACGCTGAAGTCATATCATTGCATTCATGAATTGAAAAATGAAAAATAAAATAAGGGTGGAATGGTTATGGTCACCGTACTCTATGATGATGGAAAGATGAGTCAATAGGCATCCGTGCCGAACAGAACAGCGTGAATGGTCTTGAGAATGATCTTGAGGTCAAACACCAGCGACCAGTGTTCAATATAAAAGATGTCATACCTGGTTCGTTCAGCAATAGACGTATTGCCCCGCAGGCCGTTGACCTGTGCCCAGCCGGTCATTCCGGTTTTCACGCGATGCCGCTCCAGATATCGCGGCACCTGATTTTTAAATTTATCAACAAAGTGGGGACGTTCCGGCCGGGGACCGACAACGCTCATATTGCCCTTTAGGACATTCACCAATTGAGGGAGTTCATCGAAGCTGAACCGCCGCAGAAACCGTCCGAGCCTCGTTGTCCGCGGATCGTCTTTTTTCGACCAGACCGGTCCGGTCGATTGTTCTGCATCGATGCGCATGGACCTGAACTTCATCACCTGAAATACTTCGCCGTCCAGCCCGATGCGGTCCTGTAAATAAAATATCGGACCCTTGGAATCGAGCTTAATCAGGATGGCAATCAATAAAATAATCGGGCTGGCCAACAGGAGGATGCATGCGGCGAATATCAGGTCAAATGTTCTTTTGACGATAAAGTTCCAGGAACTGAGCGTCGGACTTTTTATCCCGAGGAACGGAATTCCTTCAATATGCTTGATCTGAACCTGGCTCGTCATCAGTTCGAGGATATCCGGGACCATCATCATTTCCACATTCAATCCCTGACAGTCGCGCACGAGATCATGAAGGTGTGATTGCTCCGTTTCGTTAAATGCGATAAGGATGACGTCGATCTTCTTCGATTGAATCAATTGCGGCACCGAATCGACTGTGCCGAGATACGGCATATGAGCCATCGAGTCGCCCGCGCCGTTTTGTACGGAGCTATAACCGAGCACTTCATACCCGAGCGACCGGCGTGTCGTGAGAGACCGGAAAATTCTGTCCGCGACCGTGCTTGTTCCTGCAATGAGTACCCGCTGCAGGTCGTGCCCCCGTGTATACCACCACTGCTCAAATTTCATAATGATAAACCGCCCGGTCGATATAAATATCACTGCGGAGAAACCGAGGATCCAAAATACAATCCGCGAGTAAGAGAAAGACCGGTAGAAAAATGCGCCGGCCATGACGACGAGCATCCCAAGAACGACGATCCGCACAACGGCGAAAAATTCATCAGAGAATGAGGTGATCCGGCGCGGGGCGTATAAATGCCGCGTGTTAAATAACCAGCACCAGACGGGAATGACCACCAGTGAACTTTTCACATACGCATCGAGGGGCGGGAGACCGTATGAAATCGGTACGTAGTGAGTGAACGGTGAAAAAAATCTCAGCCAGTATGAAAAAAGAAAGGCGGCTTCAATCGCTGCAACATCTGAAATAAAGGTGAGTAATGGAATGAGTAAATCTCGTCGTCGATGATGGCGCATCAGTGGTCGGCTAGCTGTAGTCAGAAATCAGTTTTCGGTTGTGCGTTATCAGTTACCAGTAATGAGTCATGAGTTTCTTCAGATAGAATATTATGCCGTCTCTTATCCATCATTCCTGCTGTTACCCAAACATCTCCTGTTCCACTTCCTGGAAAATGATATGACCGATGGTAATATGACCTTCCTGAACGCGTTGCGAATCATCGGACGGAACAATGAGGGCAAGATCCACAAGATCTTTTGATGCGCCTCCGCCTTTTCCGAGGAACCCGATGGTCGCCATATTCATCTCCCGGGCCTTTTTAAATGCATTATTCACACTCAAAGAATTTCCGCTTGTGGAAATCCCAATCAGCACATCTCCTTCCTGGCCCAGTGCCTCAAGCGAGCGTGTAAAGACATTATCATACCCGAGATCGTTGGCGCCGGCGGTGAGCATCGACGTGTCGGTGGTGAGCGCTATCGCAGGCAACCCCGGCCGTTGAATGGCGGGACTGAGGCGGATGACAAACTCAGTCGCAAGGTGCTGCGCATCGGCAGCACTGCCGCCGTTGCCGCAGAGAAGTACTTTCTTCTTCTGGTGGAATGCATGAATAATGATATCCACCGCTCTGGAAATATCAGGAAGGCACTGCTGGAGAATGCGAAGTTTCGTGTCGCTGCTTTCCTTCAGTGAATCACTGATGAACTTATTTCGTGAAGTATTCTTATCAGCGGTTGGTGTCATGGGCGGTCCGATCGAATTTTCTGCTTATGAGGTGTGTATCGCATCGGCAAATTCTTGAATAAGAGATTTATGCGAGTTCTCTTCAATGATGGTTCCCGTCACGATGAATGACGCGCCGGCGTTCACTTTGTTTCTAGCTTCTTCCGGAGTTCGAATGCCGCCGCCGACAATGACCGGCAGGGAACAGGTTGTTGTCACTTTTTTTATCATCGCATCGGGGACGGACTGTCTGGCGCCGCTGCCGGCTTCCAGGTAGAGCATTTTCAAACCGATCAATTCGGCGGCGAGTGCATGCGCGACTGCGATATCCGGCTTCTCGCGCGGAATAGGTTTGGTGTTGCTCATAAATTCCGCCGAAGTCACATTTCCGCCTTCGATCAGCATGTATCCCGTGGAAATGGCCTCCAGCTTCATGCGTTTGATAATCGGGGCGGCATTCACCTGATTGCCGATGAGGTAATCAGGATTGCGCCCGCTGATGAGCAGAAGGAACAGGATCGCATCGGCGACTGAGGAAACCTGAGAGACCCCTCCCGGAAAAATGATCACCGGCGCATTCGTATTCTCCTTGATGACCTTCAACGTCTTATCGAATTCATTCGAGAGCATCAGGCTGCCGCCAACCAGAAAGGCATCCGTTCCCGCCTTTGTCGCTTCGCCGATGAAGCGGGGGAGGTTCTTCGAATCAATATTATCCGGATCGATGAGAAGCAAAAATCCGGCGCCACGATCACTTTTGATCTTTTGCAGCTGTTCGAAGGTTGTCATCTGATTCTCATCACTTTCGTAAAAAGGATTCTACAACCGATGGAATTTGTGCGAGTGCCTCGTCTAATTTTGAGACATCTTTTCCGCCGGCGGTTGCCATATGCGGGCGTCCGCCGCCGCCCCCGCCGACGAGCTTTGCGATTGTTCCAACGACTTTTCCCGCTTCAATTTTTTTCGCGGCAACCAGATCGTCGCTCACAACGCAGACCAGCTGAACTTTACCGTCAATCACACTGGCGAGCAGACCGACGCCGCTGCCCATCTTCGCACGAATCGAATCCCCGAGGTTTTTCAATTCATCAAGAGACGCGACGGTGACTTTTGCCGCGACCAGTTTGATATTCTCAACCGATACCGCGGATGCGATCAATTCATCCATCGATCCTGACAGCGAATTCAGCCGGGATTTTGCCAGCTCTTTTTCCAATGACTTCTTTGCATCAGCAAGCTGAAGAATGATCTCTTCAAGAACAACGCTGTGACGGCTCAGTTGATCAAAATGTATTGCGAGATCCAACGATGCATGTGCCGGGAAGGCCGGAACTCGTTTCAATTCCTCCAGCCGTTGGGAAAATCCGCCCAATGAATTGTGAATGATCTCTGTATGATGGCCCTCAATGTGCGTTAACTCGGCATTCAATGCTGTTAATTCATCGATTTGCTTATACGCATTTTCCAGCCGTTCGATAAAATTCTTGTCCTGCAATTTGAACAGCTCAACCGCCCCATTGCCGGTGACTGCTTCAATCCGGCGTACACCGCTTGCCACGCTGCCCTCACTCCGGATTTTAAAGTACTCGATATCACCTGTGGAAGTGACGTGGGTTCCTCCGCAGAATTCGGTGCTAAAATCGCCAAATTGAACCACATTGACAAAGTCGCCGTATTTATCTCCGAAAAACATCAGTGCACCCAGCTTTTTTGCCTCCTCAAACGGAATATTATTCAATCCCGGTGTACGCGGGATATTTTCCTGAATTTTCTTATTCACCAATGCTTCAATATCGGCGAGTTCCTGTTCAGTCAATTTCGCGGAGTGTGCGAAATCGAATCGTAAATAATCCGGAGCGACAAGTGAACCAGCTTGATGGACATGAGTGCCCAGGATTCGACGTAATGCATTATGAAGCAGATGAGTTGCCGAATGATTGCGCTGAATGGCGTGACGGCGTTTTAAGTCGATTTCTGCCGTGATGATTTTATTTATGAGGTCAGGTAAATCGTTTTGTGTTATGTGCAAATATATATCATGTTCCCTTTTCGTATCAATCACATTATATTTAACTCCATCCGAAGTGATAAATCCTGTATCGCCTACTTGACCACCACTTTCTCCATAAAATGGAGTTTCACGAAGAGCAAACCAGCGAGCATTTTGAGCTACCACGACACTTTTGATTTTTGTTTCGTTATATCCTAAAAATATTGTCTTTTCAGGAGGAGTATATTTTCCTGTTGCACTCAATTGCATCTTGGGTATATTAATATTTATGGAAGATGTCCGATTATCACGGGATCGTTCTTTTTGTTCTTCCATTAACTTTTCAAAACCTAAAAGATCTACTTCTGCACCATATTCTTTTGCAATTAATACAATAAGATCCTCAGGTAATCCAAAAGTATCTTTCAATCTAAACGTGTCCACACCACTGATTATAGGTCTAAAATCTAATCTTAAAAGTTCCTCTTTGATATTATAAAATTTACTAAATCTCAAAGTCTTCTCTGGTTCTTTTATGGCAATTGCTAATTGACCATCATGAATTGAGTAGTCAGTATCCTTCCCAACAAATGTTGTTGTTTTTAAATTGTTATATAATATGTACCCGACTATCGATTCAAAATAGTATAAACCTTTGTCTAGGGTGACATTAAAACTCTCTTCTTCGCCTTTAATGACTTTCTGAATATGCCCCTGGTTCGATTTAATCTCGGGGAAGATATAGCTCATGGTCTCGACCAGCGTCGGCACGAGCTGAAAAATGAATGGTTCGTGCATTCCGAGGTTGCGTCCAAATCGTGCGGCACGCCGCAATATCCTGCGGAGTACATACCCCCGGCCTTCGTTTCCCGGAAGCGCGCCGTCGCCAATGGCAAACGTCAGCGTGCGGACGTGATCGGCAATGACGCGCATGGACGTATCAATTTCAGATTGTCTATCGCCGATAAGCGTTTTCATCTCGCCGCTGTACGATTGTTTGGTGATCTCACCAATCTTCTTGATGATGGGAAGAAAAACATCGGTGTCGTAGTTGGAGCTTTTATTTTGCGTCACCGCACAAATGCGTTCAAATCCCATGCCGGTATCGACGTGTTTGGACGGCAGGGGGGTCAGCTTGCCCGATTCATCCCGATTGTACTGGATGAACACCAGATTCCATATTTCCATCACTTCCGGGATGCCTGCGTTGACCATCTCTGCGGTGGCATTGCCGGCCGGGGTCCGGTCAAAGTGTATTTCTGAACAGGGTCCGCATGGTCCGGTTTCTCCCATTTCCCAAAAATTATCCTTATCACCAAATCGCAAGACATGGCGTGGGTCGATATCGGTGACACTCTTCCAGAGCTGTTCCGCTTCCTGATCGTCCTTATACACGGTTGCCCAGAGGCGGTCTTTCGGCAGCCCCCAGACTTTGGTTAATAATTCCCAGGCCCACGTGATGGCGTCCTTCTTGTAGTAGTCGCCGAACGACCAGTTGCCGAGCATTTCGAAAAAGGTGTGGTGATACGTGTCGCGCCCGACTTCTTCCAGGTCGTTGTGTTTTCCGCTGACGCGGATGCACTTCTGCGTGTCTGCCGCGCGTTTGTACGATCGCGTGCCGCTGCCCAGGAAGACATCCTTGAATTGATTCATCCCCGCATTCGTGAACAACAATGTCGGATCGTCATAAGGAACAACCGGTGAGCTTGAAATGATGGTGTGGCCGCGATCTTCAAAATATTTTAAAAAACTATTTCGGATTTCGGATGATGTCATAAGGATCATACTTCAATCTGGGTATTCAGAGCGATCTCTTCCAGGATGTGGGAGACGGTCAGGCAGTTATCCATCTGCCCTTCAAAGACCATCGCTTTGCCGCTGGTATGGACTTCCCAGGTTAATGTTTCTGCTTTCGACGTATCGCAGCCCGTTGCTTTGAGAATCTGTCCGAGGACTTCATCGAAAGAATGGATCTCATCATTGAACAATATGACCCTGGCCGGCTGTTCGATCAGGACGTCGGTATCGGTTTGTTCATATTGTTTCGGTTTTTGCAGGGGAACGTGTGTCATAATTTATCTCTATTACAATAAAAGATAATGTATGATACTGAAAAAAGCGGAGTCTTTCAAGAATCACCATATTGAGATTTTCTTAATATTTTTAATGATTTCTTGATAATAGAAATACCGGACCCTGAAGTCAGAGTCCGGTATCTATGAGAAGATTATAATTCGTTGCAGCGAATTTGAATGTGAGCGATGTTCTTACTGCATATTTTTGATGATGGCATCGCCGAATTCGGAGCATTTTACTTCTGTTGCGCCTTCCATAAGACGGGCAAAATCATACGTCACCGTCTTTGCCTGAATACTCTTATTCAGCCCTTTGACGATGAGATCGGCCGCTTTATCCCAACCCAAATACCGGAGCATCATTTCTCCGGAGAGGATAACGGATCCCGGATTCACTTTGTCCAGATTTGCGTACTTCGGTGCTGTTCCATGGGTTGCTTCAAATACGGCAAAGCCGTTTTCATAATTGATATTCCCCCCGGGAGCGATGCCGATACCGCCGACTTGCGCGGCGAGCGCATCGGAGATGTAATCGCCGTTGAGATTCAATGTCGCGATGACGTCGTATTCATTCGGACGTGTGAGTATTTGCTGCAGGAATGCGTCCGCTATGACATCCTTGATGATAATTCCATCCGGAAGTTTCACCCATGGGCCGCCGTCGATCAGCGTCCCGTTAAATTCTTTTTGCGCCAGTTCGTATCCCCAATCCCGGAACCCGCCCTCGGTAAATTTCATGATATTCCCTTTATGCACGAGCGTCACCGATTTTCGTTTATGGGCGATGGCATATTGGATGGCAGCGCGAACCAGCCGTTTTGTTCCTTCCTCGGACACCGGTTTGATGCCGATACTCGATGTCTCGGGAAAGCGGATCTTTTTCACTCCCATTTCCTTTTGGAGCCACGATACGATTTTTTTTGCCTCCGGTGTTCCGGCTTTCCATTCTATACCCGCGTAAATGTCTTCCGTATTTTCGCGGAAAATGATCATATCAATTAATTCCGGATGTTTGACAGGCGAAGGGACGCCGGTAAAATACTGTACCGGACGGAGGCAGACATAAAGATCCAGCTGCTGCCGCAATGCGACGTTGATGGATCGGATGCCGCCGCCGATGGGGGTGGTTAACGGTCCTTTAATTGCGACGATGTGTTCCTTGATGGCGGCAAGTGTATCGTCGGGGAGCCAGGTATTCGGGCCATAGACGAGGTTCGCTTTTTCTCCGGCGAACACTTCAAACCATGCAATCTTTTTCTTTCCTTCGTAGGCGTTCTGTACGGCGGCATCGATAACACGCTGTGAGGCGCGCCAGATATCCGGCCCGGTGCCGTCTCCTTCAATAAACGGTATGATCGGCTTGTCCGGAACGTTAAGTTTGCCGCCGGTAAACCGTATGGGCTCTCCGCTGACGGGCGGTTTTAATTTTGTATATGATGCCATTGCAGATGGTTCCTTATAGTGCTGAAGGGTTAATAAATTTTCGTATCATCGTTCCATACCGTTTCAAATCGCCGTCGGAATATTTTTGAAGATTAAGAACAAACCGTATATCGTCGTCGCGGTACCGCGGCGTGATATGAAGATGAAAATGAAACACGGATTGGCCGGCGATCGTGCCGTTATTGGAGAAGAGATTAAAACCCTCGAGCTTCAAGCTGTCCACCAGGGCCTGGGTGACAACCTTTGCCGCCTGGAGAACGGATTGATACGACTCTTCAGGCAAACTCAGAAAATCCGTGCAATGTTGTTTCGGCAGGATCAATGCATGGCCGTAATGAATTGGGTTGATGTCGAGGACGGCGAGCGCCTTGTCATTCTCATATAATATTTCTGCAGGAATCGACCCTGAAATTATTTTACAGAAAATACAATCAGTCATAAAATTTACTCTTCATAATAAAAATCTATCCAATAATGCGCGCAAAGTCAAAGAAACCGTCGGCAAGAAAAAACTTGTTTCGCAGGGCATTCCTTGATATATTTAATAATCGAAGCGCCGAAGTGGCGGAATTGGTAGACGCGCTGGACTCAAAATCCAGTTCGACTCAAATCGAGTGGGGGTTCGAGTCCCCCCTTCGGCACAACAGCCTGAAAGCATTACGCTTCCAGGCTTTTTTTATTATTGCATCTTCTCGTTCCCAAACTCTGTTTGGCGTTGAAGCTCTGCTTCGAAGCCCTTAATTGGGCGGAACCGTTTTCATCGACATCCATTAAAATGGACGTCTTGGGAATACAAAACCCGAAGGGTTTAGCTGAATGAATAGCCGTCCGATTTATCGGATGGCTTCGAACTGTAGGATATACGTCTCTTGGAAATAGATCCCGGCTTCATTATTTTATTAATACATGAAAAAATTTAACACCTTATCGCGTGAACACGATCCGTATGCAGCATTGCGGTACCCTGAATTCCGCAATCTCGTTTTAGGGAATTTCCTCTTTACATTAGCGCTTCTTGCTCAGGAAGTTGCCCTGGGATATGAACTGTACCTTATTACTCGTAATCCGCTTTCTTTGGGACTCATTGGGCTGATCGAAGCGGTCCCGTTCATTTCATTTTCACTCTTTGGCGGCCATATAGCTGACAAGTACAGTAAACGCAAGATACTGCTGCGCAGTGTCGGATGGATTATTGCCGGATCGGTCGCTCTGCAAATACTGGTCAGGGAACAGGCGCATATTTCACAAACAACTCTTTTGATATCCATCTACGTGACTATTTTTATTATCGGATTATGCCGGGCATTTCTATCGCCGACAGCAAACTCGCTGCGCGCAATCCTTGTCCCGGTGCCGTTATATGAAAATGCATCGGCATGGGGCAGCACGTCCTGGCAGGTGGGCGCTATTGCCGGCCCCATGATCGCCGGCTTTTCCTATGCCTGGGTGGGATTTGCAAATACATTGTTATTTGTGACATTGATGGTGATCGCATCATTCATCTTTTTTATGCAGATCGGCGAGAAACCGGTGCAGTCCGATCTGGTGCAGCATGATGTCATCTCCAGTATCAGGCAGGGCATACGATTTGTATTCAAAACAAAAATTATTCTTTATTCGATATCGCTGGATTTATTTTCCGTGATGTTCGGCGGGGTGATGGCGATTCTCCCCATCTATGCTGAGGACATTTTACATGTCGGCGCGCAGGGATTGGGAATCCTGCGGGCTTCACCCTCGATCGGCGCGGTCCTGACCTTGCTCATGCTCACCCGGTTTTCTCCGATGAAGCACGCATGGAGAAATCTGCTGATGGCGGTGACCGGCTTCGGCGTTTCCATACTCATTTTTGCAGTTTCGCCCTGGATGGGACTTTCGGTAGCAATGCTTTTTATTGGCGGCGCATTTGATAGTGTCAGTGTCGTTATCCGAGCAACCATTTTGCAGGTGATGACGCCCGATGAAATGCGCGGCCGGGTTCTGGCAGTGAATGGGATATTCCTGGCATCGTCGAATGAATTGGGCGCTTTTGAATCCGGAGTTGCTGCAAGGCTGATGGGAACTGTCCCGTCGGCGGTCTTTGGAGGAGTGATGACACTGCTGATCGTCACCTGGGTCTATTTCCGGACCGGCGAGTTAAAACATGTTGAAGTGAAAAAAGGCTTGTGACGCGCATTGGGGCGTCGCGGATCAGCTTTTTAGTAAGAGATAATTTAGTTTATTATCCAGCTCCGTTAGGAGCTGAACGTTTGTAAAAATAAAAATTCAAATATACAGAACACCATAGGTGTTCAACTCCTCCGGAGTTGGGAGTTCCGTTGTTCAATTATTACAACCGTTCGACGCCTACGGCGTCGAAAAAGAATTCGAATGAATGCAAGATTCTTTATTAACGTAAGAAGGAAGTGTCATGGTATGCCTGTCCCGTGTCTATTACGGGAGACGGTGATCCCCCAAGCTCAAAAAATTTTCCTGGCAGTCACGGACCAATCCGTGACTGTAAAAGGAATCTTGGTAAATGTACAGAAAAACAGATAATTCGATAAAGCTTTTATCGATTCATTGAGGCCATTATTCTTCACTCATTACTCGTTACTCATTACTCATAACTCTCTTTTTCACGGTATGCCTGCCCGCTTGATTTCCGAATAGACCGATTTCCATCTTTTACTCTATAAAAGTTGTATCAATTCATACTCTTCGTTATCTTGATAACGACCAGTGTGAAAGTATCGACTGCAAGCTTCTTATGTGCGTTCAGGAGGAAATGATGAGATATTGAAACAAATCTATTATCAGGAATATCCTCAACACACTCAATGAAGTATTTGCTTTCCATCGCCGTTCTTGCTCTGCTGTGCCATTCTATCCGTCTTTCCGCGCAACCATCCGGGACGGTGTCTTCCTTTGGATCACACTCCACAACGATCATACTCAGCTCCCGTGATACTCTGCTTCAACTTCCCAAAGAATTTATAGTGGAAAGAAGCGAACGTATTATGGTCGATTCAACGGTACGATTAGTTCGACCGCTGGATTACCGGATCGATTATCGGTACGGTCGAATACTGATGACACAAGCTCAACTTAAACGGATTGCCGCCGATACGAATCTTCATCGGATGACGATCACCTACCGAACTCTCCCGATCAGTTTCAAACGTGAATACGCACTCCGGCAATTAGAGGTCCGCCGGGATTCGACGGGACTCAAAAAAAACTTTGTCTCGCAGCCCCTGCAGGGATTGCTGGCAGATGATTTATTCGGACCGGGCTTGCAGAAAAGCGGTTCGATCGTCCGCGGATTTTCTGTCGGTTCAAACCGGGACTTGTCGTTGAATTCCGGATTCCGCATGCAGCTATCAGGCAGACTCGCGGAGGATGTTGATATTTCAGCGGCATTAACGGACGAGAACTCTCCCATTCAGCCTGAAGGGACGACTCAGACACTCCGCGAGGTTGATAAAGTCTATATTGAAATAAAACATCCGCAATATTCCGCTGTTCTTGGAGATTTCAATCTGCAGGTCGATCAGAAGGAAGGCGGTGAGTTTGGACGCTTGAATCGGAAGCTGCAGGGTGCCCGAGGTGTTGCCTCGTTCGAACGGATCGCCGGTTCTGATGCCGACGGAACAGTTTCTTTCACCGGCGCGACCGCGCGCGGGAAATATGCAACGAACCAATTTCAGGGAATGGAAAGCGTGCAGGGCCCGTACCGTCTTACCGGCGTAAACGGTGAAAATCGGCTGATCATTATTGCGGGAAGCGAACGAGTGTATTTAAACGGCGAGCTGATGACGCGTGGCGATGTCAATGATTATACCATCGACTATGCCAGCGGGGAAGTGACGTTCTCTAGCCGCAGATTGATGACGAATGCGTCGCGCATCATCATTGACTTCGAATATTCGGACCAGCAGTATGTACGCAATTTTGTCGGTGGAACCGCAGGGGGAACTCTTCTCGGCGGAGGAATGAAATTGAACGCATCCTTTATGCAGGAGGCAGATGATCCCGATTCTCCAATCGATGTGACGCTGAACGATACCACCCGTGCTCTCCTTCGTCAGAGCGGAGCGGATCGCATGAAGGCATCTGTTTCCGGAATCTCGAGGCCGGACAGCGGAAAAGGCCAGTACCGATTGCTGGATACTCTCATCAACGGGAAGGCCTATCCCATTCTTGTGTATGCGCCTGGAGATTCACTTGCAGTCTATTCGGCAAGTTTCTCACCTGTCGATCATGTTCCGGATGCATCTGCGGGATACGTTCGCATTGCTGCCGGTCAATTCCAATTTGCCGGTATCGGGCAGGGAAGTTATCTCCCGCTGCAATTTTTACCCATGCCGCAGCTTCATCAAGTCTTCGAAGTTCATGGCCAGGTATCGGTCACGTCCGATTTCTCGCTCTCAGGCGAATATGCGGTGAGCAACTTTAACCAAAATAGATTTTCGAATCAGGCGTTGAGCAGCATCCAGGGCAATGCCTTCACCATCGATGCCCGCTATCATCCAAAACAACTGCTGCTCGGAGGAAGGAATATTGGCGAGGTCAATGCGCATTTTTCCGAACGGTTTGTCGACCGGCGGTTTGTCCCGTTGGACCGGGTGAATGAAGTCGAGTTCAATAGAAAATGGAATCTGAGTGAAACCGCAGTTGCCAATGAGGAAATCCAGGAATTCTCTCTGGCGTATAATCCGGTCCGGAGTGTCAGTACGGAGGCAACGGTCGGTATTCTGAACCGGCCGGGTGAAGTCCATTCAACCAGAACTCAGTTGAATGTCGCAGTGGCGGATTCGAATCTGCCAAAGTTCCAATATCAGATCGAAAAAATCAATACCGTGAATGCACTTATTCAGGACGACTCACGGTGGACCCGTCAGCATGGGAATCTGGAATACGGGATTGGCCGATGGCTGCCCGGCCTCCGGATCGAAGCAGAAGAGCGCGTTGCCGCACCTGCCGGGCAGGATTCCATGCGCCAGGGAAGTTTTCGGTTTTTTGAAATTGCTCCGCGTCTTGCACTTGCGGAATTTTGGAAAATGACCGCATCTGCAGAGCTTCAAATTCGTACGGAGGACAGCGTTTCCACCGGTAGGCTCAACCGGGCATCACGGTCGCTGACCCAACTCTATACCTGGCAGCTGAACGGGTGGCAATCATTATCGAGCTCGCTCACGTTGAGCCTGCGCAGCGTAAATTTTACTGATGAGTTTAAACGCCGCGGGAATAGTAATTCCGACGGCATGGTCGTCCGTTCTCAGACGCGATATTCTCCATTGCAGCGTGCTGTAGAGACGGATCTGTACTATGAATTTTCTCACCAGCGTTCTGCGCGGCTGGAACGGATATTTATTCGCGTCGCAAAAGGGAGTGGAAATTATAAATATATCGGCGATATGAACGGGAATGGGATCGTCGATGAAAGCGATTTTGAGCTCACCCGGTTCGATGGAGATTATGTTGTTGTCTTTATCCCAAGCGACCAGCTCTATCCGGTCGCAGACCTGAAGGCGAGTGTCCGTTTGCGGCTTCAGCCTGCCCGGTTAATCCCGGCGGCATCGACGTGGCTGAGCAAGGCCCTGCGGTCAATTTCAACGGAAACGTATTTGCGGGTTGATGAGAGAAGCAAAGACAGCGATACGAAACAAATTTATTTACTCAATTTCTCACATTTTCTGAATGAACAATCGACACTTGCCGGGGCGCAGCAAATGACACAGGATGTCTTCCTCTTTGAAAATAACGCAGATATTTCATTGCGTTTTCGATACAGTGAGCGGTACGGATTGACCCAGTTTGTCTCGGCAATCGAAAGAAGTTTCCTTCAGGAACAATCCGTTCGCGTACGGACACAGATGGGGCAGGAGATCGGCAATCAGACGGATTTTATTAATAAACAGGACCGCGTCACGGCGTCTGTATCGAACTCACGGGAACGGGATCTAGTTTCCAATGCATTACTCTCCGATTTTTCCTACAGGCCGACGATGAATTGGGAAACCGGCTTCAATTTCGGCGTCACGCAAGTGATCAATTCATTCGGCGGCGGACATGCCACGGCGGATATAAATGAAGAAGGAATCAGGATTATTCAATCATTCCCGGGCGTTGGACAATTACGGGCAGAGGTGAAGCGTGAAGAGGTATCCTTGTCCAATATCGCCGATCCCCATGCGATCCTGCCGTATGAATTTACTCAGGGAAAAACCGTGGGACAAAGCTTTCTGTGGCAGCTCACGTTCGATTACCGGATTACCGCAAACCTGCAGCTGTCGCTCAACTATAACGGACGCAAAGAAGGGGGGAGCGAGCCGGTCCATTATGCACAGATGGAAGCGCGGGCGTTTTTTTAATTGATGTCAAGAATAATTTCCTGACGAACAGGGGAAGGTGCGGAAGAGCTCTTGCCTTTCAATTCCCTTTTAGTTATACTTTTTCCGGCTTGAGCCCTGGTTCAATTCTCGAAATACCATCACCTGCGGATCGATTTCACCTTGTACAGAAATGAGATGAAAGTCGATGTCGAAAGGAGTCAGTGTCCTGAGGACTGTGAGAGAACATGGAAAAAATCTACTACTCTTCGTTCAATTCAAAAATTGGTACCATTCACATCGCATCGACAAAATCAGGTGTATGTAAAATCAGTATTCCGGCGCAGACCAAAAAAGAATTCCTCTCCTGGCTCCAGAAGAAATTCGATGGGGCTGAACTCGTTGAGTCATCCACGAAAAACAGACAGATCATTGATGAGTTGAACCGGTATTTTGACCGGCGGCTCGTGAAGTTTCACAGCCGGCTCGATCCGGTCGGGACGGATTTTCAACGCCGCGTCTGGGGAGAGCTGAAACGAATTCGGTACGGGAAAATGATTTCCTATAAGCAGCTCGCAAAGCGCGTCGGACTGCAGAACGGATTTCAAGCAGTGGGGAAAGCGAACGGCGCCAATCCTCTGCCGATCGTTGTTCCATGTCATCGTGTTGTTGGGTCGAATTCTAAACTGATCGGTTATGCGGCGGGATTGAAAACAAAAGAATTTCTTTTGAGGCTTGAAGGAGCATTGCCGGTGTGAGCCGGTGGAATGAACATTGAAGGTTTCAGTTAGCAGTAAGCAGTAAGAAGTAGGGAGTAGGGAGAATAATTTTCATCCTCCGGTGTTCTGCAATACGGTCTGCAAGCTCTCCTGATAGTACAAATGATATTGTCGCATCTCCAGGAATTTCTGAACTAAATTTATTTTTGAGACCATCATAAAGAAATCGGCTTCTTCTTGCCCTCCGGGCAAATATTCGTTACCATTTTATTCCAACAATTTAGAGCAGTATGAAATTCCTCAACGATCTTAATTCTGTTCAACAGGAAGCGGTAAAAGCGGCCAATGGTCCCGTGATGATTATTGCGGGTGCGGGCAGCGGGAAGACGCGCGTTCTCACGTACCGCATTGCCTATCTCATGGCGTGCGGTGTACCGGCTCATCAAATTCTCGCCCTGACCTTTACGAATAAAGCAGCCCGGGAGATGAAGAATCGGATCGTCAAACTCGTCGGTGATGATGCAGGCAATCTCTGGATGGGGACATTCCATTCCATGTTCGCTCGAATCCTTCGTAAAGAATGCCTCCACCTGAAATTTACACCGGCGTTCACCATTTATGACGCTGATGATTCGCTCAGTACCATTAAAAAAGTGATGGAAAAGCTGAACCTGCCGACCCAGCAATTCAATCCTGCTGCGGTGCGGGCGCGCATCAGCTTTGCAAAGAACCAGTATCTTTCGCCCGGAAAGTATGCCGAGACCGCTCATGAACTCATTGATGAGAAAGTGGCCCTGGTCTATGCGGAATACCAAAAAACGCTGGAGCGGAGCAACGCCATGGATTTTGACGATCTCCTGGTCAAACCCATTGAACTGTTCGAAAAGAAAAAAGATATCCTCGAAAAATATCAGCACCGATTCAAGTTTATTCTCGTTGATGAATTTCAGGATACGAACCGTGCACAGTACCATATGGTCCGGCTCCTTGCCCAGTCACTCAAGAATATTGCAGTCGTGGGGGACGATGCGCAGAGTATTTATTCATTCCGCGGTGCGGATATCCGAAATATTTTGGATTTCCAGAAGGATTATCCCGGCTGTCAGCTCTTCCGGTTGGAGCAAAATTACCGCTCGACGAAATCGATTATCTCCGTCGCGGATGAGTTGATCCGGTTTAATAAAGAACAATTGAAGAAGAAATTGTGGACGGACAATCCGGCCGGTGAACCGGTAACCGTCGTGCAGTGCGCCGATGACCGTGAGGAAGGAAATCAAATCGTGCGTGCCATCCAGCAGGAAAGCCACAGGCGCAAGCTGGACTTGAAGGATTTTGCGGTGCTCTACCGTACCAACGCGCAATCGCGTGCGCTGGAAGAAGCATTCCGGAAAAATGCCATCCCGTATGAGATTATTGGCGGTACGCGGTTTTATGAACGCAAAGAGATTAAAGACGTCCTGGCGTATCTGCGTCTGCTCGCGAATCCCACCGACGAGGTCAGTCTTCTCCGCGTGGTGAACTATCCCGCCCGAGGAATCGGCGATGTGACCCTGGAGCATCTGCGAAGATTTGCGGCCGAACACTCCATTTCGATGTTCGATGCGCTGAAACGGCTGAACGAAGTGATTGAATTGACGGATCGGGCAAAAAACAGTCTCGTGCAGTTTAAAACTATTATCGAGAAGTATCAGGCATTGCGCCCGCAGATGACGTTCAGCGAGTGGGCGCGTTCTCTCGTGGACGAACTGGGAATTCTTTCGATCTATAAAGAAGAACGGACGGCGGAATCCATGGGACGGTGGGAGAACGTCCAGGAATTACTTTCGGCAATATCTGAATTCAGCAGCGACAAACCGGACGGGACACTGGAATCATTCCTTGAAGAGGTAGCGCTCGTGTCCGATATCGATACCTGGGAAGGTGAACACAATGCGGTGACCTTGATGACCCTCCATGCGTCCAAGGGCCTGGAATTCCCCGTGGTGATGATCGCCGGCCTGGAAGAAGGTCTCCTGCCGTTTTACTCCGGCACCAGTGAATCATCCGATGTCGAAGAAGAACGCCGGCTGTTTTATGTGGGGATCACCAGGGCGGAACAAAAATTGTACATCACGCACACCAGCCTCCGGTACCGATTCGGGGACGTGACCTATCCGGGCGAATCGCGATTTCTCCACGAGCTCGGGTCGGAACATATCGAACGTGTCGGCATGAAACCCCAGCGACAGCGCGAAGCGGCATCGTTATTGGATTTTGAAAAACCGGCGGCTGAAGAGAAGCGATCGGCACAACGGAAGAGAGCCGAGGAATCCGCATACCAGCAGGATGCCATGCCGGATTATGAATCCGAATCGCAGGAACAGTTCGAAGTGAAGCGCGGGGTCAAGGTACAGCACGAAATATTTGGCCGCGGTCTCGTGATGGTGGTCAGCGGAAAAGGGGATGCCCAAAAAGCGGTTGTGCAGTTTGAAAATTACGGAACGAAGAACTTGATCGTGAAGTATGCCCGCCTCCGGCCTGCATAACTCCCTCTCCGATCGCTGTAAGCGGTCGGAGAGGTGATACTTCGATTTCTGCAAGCGGACGGAGAAGCCAAATTCTGGAATTTATTTGCCTGCAAGAACCCGTTCGTAATACTGTTCGTACTGGCCGATAATTTTTGAAGATTCAAATTCCATCGCGCGGCTGCGGGCCGCTTTTGCAAAGAGGGCATGCTTCTGCGGATTGGTCAGCAAATCGATTGCATAACGCGCCATCCGGTCGACATCGCCAAACTCAGCGATAAATCCGGTCTGCCCATGCACTTGAAGTTCCGGCAGCCCGCCGACACTGGAGGATATCACAGGCACTTCACATGCCATTGCTTCGAGTGCGGATAATCCGAAACTTTCCGATTGACTGGGCATCAGGAACAGGTCGGCGGTCGAAAGAATCGGCACCAGTTCTACCTGCTTCCCGAGAAATCGGACTTTCTCCTGGATTCCAAATTCGCGGCACAGCATTTCGCACTGGGAGCGGTCCGGCCCATCGCCGATCAAGATGAGAACACTCTGCACTTTTTTCTGCACTTCGTTGAAAATTCGAATCACATCCGTGACGCGCTTCACCGGGCGGAAGTTGGAAGTATGCACCAGTACTTTTTGACCTCCGGAGATCCCCTTCAAACAAAATTTGTCCGAATCCTTTCGTTTGTAGACCGAGGTGTCTATAAAATTCGGTATGACCTCAATTTCTTTTTCGATCCCGTAATTCGTCTGAGTCTTTTCCTTGAGGAATCGGGAAACCGCCGTCACACCGTCGCTTTCAACGATGCTGAATTTCATGATCGGCAAAAAACTTGGCTCCAGGCCGACGAGTGTGATATCCGTACCATGGAGCGTGGTGACGATCTTGATGTGATCGCCCAGAATTTGCTTTGCGAGATACGCACTGGTCGCATGCGGGATGGCATAATGGCAATGAAGGAGATCGAGCTTTTCATATCGCGCCACTTCGACCATTTTGCTGGCGAGCGCGAGTGTGTAAAGAGGAAAATCAAAAAGGGGATAGTTCGCCATCTCCACTTCATGGTAGACAATATTGTCCTGGAATCCGGTCAGGCGCATCGGCATGGCATAGCTGATGAAATGGACGGAATGACCTCTGCCGGCGAGCGCTTTGCCCAATTCGGTAGCGACCACGCCGCTTCCGCCGTAGGTGGGGTAACACGTAATGCCTATTCTCATAGTTCCCTTTATCCTCATCAAAAAGATAACGAGAAATCGACTGACTTTCAAATTCGTGCAATCACAGCACGAATGTGCTCCGATGAGTTTTGATAAAAACGAAAGTCCTGTTATAGAAAAGAATAAATCAATCCTGCAGCATAGGAGAAGAGAAGTGTCAGCACCAGATAAAACAGCAATATTCTTGTTCCAAACCCGGATTTGTATGCATACAATGTCTCCAGTTTCGTCGCCGGTCCGGCAAGAAAAAATGCAAGCATAGGCCCTTTTTGTAACCCCATCTCCATCAACGTTTCCATAAATGGAATGGCGGATCCCCCGCATGTGTAAAACGGGACACCCATCCCGATGGCGACCAATGTACTGACTTTTGCATTACCGCCAAGCAATGCCGCAATGGTCTCAGGCGGAATGAGCGCCTTCACCGCTGCGCTCAATAAAATTGCTATGCTAAAATACTTCACGATATATTTAGTGTTGCCGTAAATATCCATCCAGAGCGATCGGTCATGTGGTTTTCGTTCAACCAACGCTTTCGTAATCACCGGAGCGAGAACCCCGGAGAATCTGATCGCAAGCAATCCGCCTGTGATGGCCAGGAGAAATGCAGAAATAGTTCTGGCAACGGCCATTTCCAGGCTGATCTGCGTGGCGGTGAGAAAAAAAATCGTCGGATTCATCAGGGGCGATGACAGGATAAACGCCATGACGGCACTGAAGGGAATCCCTGAATTCTTGAGCGATAACCCGATCGGGATTGCAGCATACGTCGGCAGCGGCGAAGCTAAACCGATAAGCGCTGCGGAGACGATGGCGAGATATTCGTTTTTTGAAGAGAATTGAATTTTTCGATCGCGGAAATACCGGAATGCCAATACGTTGAGGATAATGCTGATGAGAAGATACGGGCTGATCTTCATAAATAATCCTACGAAGTCTTCCAGTATTCTTAAGGTATAAGTTCCTTCTAACCAGGTATGTATTTGAGTAAGAATTTCGATGGGGGTCTCTCATCATGGAATGTGGAAATAATAGAGAGAAATCATGCGACATCCAAACGGGACAGCGTGAGAGACGGGTGCGAATGCAGCGTTAAAAGTCCTGCCGGGAGAAATACCAGATCGATAATCCAAAGAGGAAACAGGTCGGAAAAAATGAATAGAGGAATGGCATAAAAGTGAAATCCGGAACATTCATCATCATGGGAAGTTTGCCGATGACACGCGTCGAATTATCGAGCATCGCATTCAGCTGGGGGGTGAGATAATACAGGGTGTCGAGGAAACGCTGATACACCACATTATCCCAGAGCCGGTACAATCCATGTTCCCTCAACTCCAGTCCCCACGAAATGATGGTATAAATAAATGAGAGCATAATCGAAATACTGGCGCTCCGGGTGATTAATCCCAGGATGGTGATCACAGACGAGAAACAGATAAAGGCATAAATCACATAGAGCATCGAGGAAAGAAATCCCCAGTGCCACACACCAGCTTTCAGTCCGAAGACGAGCCAGACACCGACAAAGAAATAGAGAAGATTGAGAGCAATACCTGTGACAGCGCCAAACGCGCGTGCCATCAGCAGTTCGGCACGGTTCAGCGGTTTGCTGAGGAACAGGTCGACCATTCCTTTCTCGAGCATCGACGGAACCAATCCGGCGACGCCGAACATTCCAAGTATAATAATCCAGAAAATAGAAAGGGAGTGCAATTGAATCAGAAGAAATTCAATCATATTGAATCCCTGTTCAGAGACGCGTGGAATGGGAGAACCGAAGAGCGTGATGGCATCCGGATCATTTACCGGATGACCGATTCCCAGCGCCAGGATCAGGATAATTATTGATGCAATGATAAAATAGAACAAGAGCGTTCCCCTGCGCAAGACTTCTTCGACCGTATACCGGAACATCCCCCAGAACCTCACTATCCGTTTTCTCCCTTCATAATCTGTATAAAATAATCTTCCAGTGATGTCTTTTGCTGGGTCATATCTTCGATCCCGATGCCGCCTGAACGGAGGATATCGATAATAAGATTCAGCTGCGGCTTCTCATGGAGAGTGACCACCAGGCTCGTTTCATGATATTCGATCGGGAGTATCGTCTGATCCAGGCGCTCCCGAACCTCCTTGGTGAGAGGTGAAGACAAATGGATATGATACGCGAGCTTTTGTGTGGTGAGTTCTGAAATCGTTCCGGTTCGTACGACATTCCCCTTATTCAGGATCGCCACACGATCGCAAATCATCTCCACTTCCGAGAGAAGATGCGAATTGAGAAAAATAGTCGTGCCCTGTGCTTTCAGACTGAGCAGGAGATCACGAATTTCTTTCCGGCCGACAGGATCGACTCCGTCCGTCGGTTCATCCAAAAATAATATCTTCGGATTGTTGATCAGCGCTTGCGCGAGACCGAGCCGCTGGAGCATTCCTTTCGAAAACTTTTTTGTTTTGACCTTCGCCCAATCCTTCAATCCGACGGTTTCGAGCAGCGCGTGAGCTTTTTCTTTTAATGTCGATTCGGGAAGGCCATTCAACCTTCCAAAGAAAATCAGTGTATTTTCCGCCGAGAGAAAAGCCGGATACCGGTGGTTTTCAGGTAAATATCCGCAGTACTCTTTCAATTTCCGCTGTCCTAACGGATATCCAAGAACCGTCGCGCTCCCGGAAGTCGGGTGCACGATGGATAGAATCAGCTTGACAAATGTGGTCTTTCCTGCCCCGTTCGGACCGAGTAATCCAAAAATTTCGCCCTGCTCGATGGAAAGGGAAACTTTTTCAAGCGCGGGGATGTTCTTTTTAGTAAATGATCCGGAACGGTAGTGCTTAGTGAGATCAAGGGTTTGAAGTGCTTCCATATGCTATCAAGATAAAAAAAAATCCTTGATCTTCAAAGATTCGGTGAAAAAGAGATTTTAACGATACTTGATTTTTTAGAAAAAGAGAAAGATATTTAATAGGAAAGAGTCGATAAAGGACTCTAATTTTTTGGTGTAATATAAGACCGTATTAGTCGTATTTATGCTCCAACTCTCAAAAAAAGTAGAATATGGTTTGATTGCCCTGAGGCACATGGCCATGAACCAGCGCGGGCAGGTCTTCACTGCAAAAGAAATTGCGGCGAAATACGATGTCCCGTATGAACTGCTTGCAAAAGTATTGCAGAAACTGAGCAAGGCGGGAGTGATCACTTCAACTCAGGGAATCCATGGCGGATACGCACTGGCAAGAAAGCCGAATGAACTTCAGGTGTCGCACATCATCAGCATCATTGAAGAAGAGAAACCGACGATTGCAGAGTGCTATGCAGAGGGGGGAGAGGATTGTCAAATTTTTAATGTCTGTACTATCCGAAAGCCGCTCGGGAAAATGCAGCAGAACTTGAATCTCCTTCTTGAGAACACCACACTAGAACAAATTGTGTAAATGATTGAACTATTGAACTATTGAGAATTCCATGAACAATGAAACAAATACGATAGAAGAATTTGCGGCGCAGGAATACAAATATGGATTCGTGACGGACATCGATGCGGATTCCGTGCCTCCTGGGTTGAACGAGGACGTCATCCGTCTGATTTCTGCAAAAAAGCAGGAACCGGATTGGCTTCTGGAATGGCGGCTGAAATCATTCCGGCACTGGGAAACCATGGTCGAACCCCACTGGCAGAACATAAAATATCCCCCGATCGATTACCAGGCCATTATTTATTATTCGGCGCCAAAGCAAAATTCATTGCTGAAGGATATGTCTGAAGTCGATCCGGAATTGCTGAAAACCTACGATAAACTTGGCATCCCGCTCCGCGAGCAGGAGTGGCTCGCCGGTGTTGCCGTGGATGCGGTGTTTGACAGCGTATCGGTCGCGACGACATTTAAAGAGAAGCTGAAAGAACTGGGAATTATTTTCAGTTCATTTTCCGAAGCGGTCCGGGAACATCCGGAGTTGGTCCGGAAATATCTCGGTTCCGTCGTACCGTCAAATGATAATTATTTTGCCGCATTGAATTCTGCGGTATTCACCGACGGTTCATTCTGTTTTATTCCGCCGGGCGTACGCTGTCCGATGGAGCTTTCGACATACTTCCGAATCAATGCGGCCTCGACCGGCCAGTTTGAGCGGACGCTGATCGTTGCGGAAGAAGGAGCCCAGGTGAGTTATCTGGAAGGATGTACCGCGCCGATGCGTGATAAAAATCAGCTCCATGCCGCAGTGGTCGAATTGGTTGCATTGGATAATGCGAAAATCAAGTATTCCACGGTTCAGAACTGGTACCCGGGCGATAAAGAAGGCCGCGGCGGGATTTATAATTTTGTCACGAAACGCGGCAAATGTGCCGGAGTCAATTCCAAAATCTCCTGGACCCAGGTTGAGACCGGTTCAGCGATTACCTGGAAGTATCCCAGTGTGCTGCTGATCGGCGATCATTCGGTGGGTGAATTTTATTCCGTTGCAGTGGTCAATAATTATCAGCAGGCAGATACCGGTACCAAAATGATCCATATTGGAAAACATACAAAGAGCACGATCGTCTCGAAAGGAATTTCTGCAGGCCACGGTCAGAATTCCTATCGCGGGCTGGTGGAGATGAAAAAAAATGCCGTCCACGCGCGGAATTTTTCTCAGTGCGACTCGCTCCTGCTCGGCGATAAATGCGGTGCGCATACATTCCCATACATTGAAGTGAAAAATACTTCTTCGAAAGCCGAACACGAAGCAACGACATCAAAAATCGGGGACGACCAGATCTTTTACTGTAAACAGCGCGGGCTGTCGGCAGAAGATGCGGTGAATCTCATTGTAAACGGTTTTTGCAAGGAAGTATTTCGTGAATTACCGATGGAGTTTGCGGTCGAGGCTCAAAAACTGCTCGGGGTCAGCCTGGAAGGAAGCGTCGGGTAACGGCGCGCTCAAACAACGAAGAAGGAAACGGAAAACGGAAAAAGGATGAAGAACAAGAACATGAATCTGCTTGAAATAAAAAACCTGCACGCGAGTGTCCAGGGGAATGAAATTCTTCGCGGCATCAATTTAACGGTGAAGGCAGGCGAAGTCCACGCCATTATGGGACCGAACGGTTCGGGAAAAAGCACGCTCGCCGGCGTCCTCGCCGGGCGCGATGCCTATACCGTGACTCAGGGCGAAGTATTCTATAATGGGCAGAATCTCCTGGAGATGCTCCCGGAAGAACGGGCGCGCAGCGGATTGTTCCTGGCCTTTCAGTACCCGGTGGAAATTCCCGGCGTCAACAATTCCTATTTTCTCAAGGAAGCGCTTAACGCTATTCGTACGCACAAAGGTTTGGAAAAGCTCGACGCAATAGATTTTCTTGCCCTCATCAAGCAAAAAGTTAAAATTGTGGAAATGGATGAAAGCTTTTTAAACCGCCCGGTGAATGAAGGATTCTCCGGCGGGGAAAAAAAACGCAATGAAATCTTCCATATGGCTGTACTCGAGCCGCTGTTATCCATATTGGATGAAACGGATTCCGGTCTCGACATTGACGCCCTCAGGACTGTTGCGGATGGAGTGAATAAACTTCGTTCTCAGGAGAATGCCATCGTGGTCGTGACCCATTATCAGCGGCTGCTGAATTATATCGTTCCGGATGTGGTCCATGTGATGAAAGATGGAAGATTGGTACTGTCCGGCGGGAAAGAACTTGCACTGGAACTCGAAGACCGCGGATATGATTGGGTACATGAAGAAGCAGGGCAAACCGTATAAGACAACCATCGAGAGAACATGGATTTGATCAATCAAAATATAAAATGGTACGAATCAACGTTCGAAGCATTTGAACAGGGGTTGAACGGGGAGAAGTCAACATCTGTGCATGCAATCCGCCGCGATGCGATTCGAAGGTTCAAGGATCTGGGATTCCCGACGAAATATCAGGAGGAATGGCGTTTCACCAACATCGATCCCATTACGAAAATTGCGTTCCAGCCGGTCCTTCGTTACGATGTGAATGGCGTCACAAAGAAGGACATTCAACCGTCTATCGTGGACGATGCGCACCTCCTGGTATTTGTCGATGGAATGTTTTCATCAGAATTATCCGATGTTCATTCCCTCCCGCCTGAAGTGACTGCCGGAAGTTTGCACGGACTGCTGAAGAACCATCCGGAACCGGCAGATCTCCCCATGATGAATTTGAAGTCCGGAGTGGAGAATGCATTCACCGCACTCAACACCGCGTTTTTATGGGACGGGGCATTGATCTTCGTTCCGAAGGGAGTGGTGCTCGATTCCCCGATCCAGCTTCTTTTTGTTGCAAGTGACCGCAGGGACGCCTCTGCCGCTCAACCGAGAAATATTATTGCTGCGGGAATGGGGAGCCGTTTTAAAATTATTGAAACGTATGTCGGGCTTGCGAATAATACCTATCTGACGAATGCGGTAACGGATATCACCCTGGAAGAAAATTCGGAAGTCGAACATGAAAAATTCCAGATCGAAGGGATGAATGCGTTCCATATTGGAACCACCACGGTCGAACTGGGCCGGGCAAGCCGGTACACGTCGAATGCAGTCGCGATGGGCGGTTCCATCGTCCGGAATAATTTGACCGCTCGTTTTACCGCGGAAGGGGCGGAATGTGTGCTCAACGGCTTGTCGCTTGGCAGCAGGACGCAACTGGTGGATAATCATACCCTTATCGACCATGCCAAACCGCATTGCACAAGTCATGAATTGTACAAAGCGATTCTTGATGGTGCGTCGAAGGGGGTGTTTAACGGAAAAGTATTGGTCAGAATTGACGCTCAGAAG